>JAUNFH010000203.1 GCA_030525185.1 Clostridia bacterium | reverse complement strand
GCGCCTCAGATATATTGACAGTGACCAGAACCGCACCGGAAGGCAAAGAAAAGTCGTGATGTCAATCATGAAAAAAATGAAAAACATCAGTTTTTCTCAGGCAACCGAGATTATTGACGAAGTTCTTCCGCTTGTCAGCACGGATTTCAAAAAGAGCGAGATAATGTATCAACTTGTTTCCGCAATTAAGTATCTTAAATGGGACACTCATCAGTATTTTATTCCTTCAAAGACATACAAACTTGTGATGCGTGATTGGTTTGAGGTCACTCTCATTGATTGGCCTTATGAAGTTAAGTATCTTCATGACATAATGTTTGAAGGCGTCACTCCGGAATATAAGGAGCTTGAAAAATGAGCAAAAAAAGAGAATCTGTTCTCAAAAAGAACGATGAAATTAATCTTGAGATAACGGCCCTTACTTCGCAAGGCAGCGGAGTAGGGCGTTTTAATTCAATGGCGGTTTTTGTAGAAGGAACCGCCCCCGGTGATTTGATTATCGCTCATATAATTCTTGTGAAATCAAATTACGCTGTCGGAATAATTAAAAAAATTCTGAAGCCCTCAAAGCATAGAATCGTCTGCGATTGCGGTGCTTTTTCATCGTGCGGCGGCTGTTCTTTCCGCCATATCGATTATGATGAAGAGTTGGCTTTCAAAAAGCAACGCGTTCAGGATGCATTTAGCCGAATCGGCGGAATTGATACGCAGGTTAAGGAAATCCTTACCGCCGGAAAAGTTGAACGATACAGAAACAAAGCGCAGTATCCTGTTGCGATGACTCCCGAAGGAAAAACGCTTATCGGGTTTTATGCAAAAAAGAGCCATCGGGTTATTGATTGCCGCGATTGCCTTTTGCAACCGGAAGAGTTTGAAACCTTTCTTCGGATTGTTGAAAAATGGGCCGCGCAATACGGAGTAACAATCTATAATGAAAAAGAAAAGAAGGGACTTCTTCGTCATATTTATATCAGAAAAGGCTTCAAAACCGGTCAAATAATGATTTGCATTGTTTCAACAAGCAGGGTTGTTCCAAAAATCGAAAAGCTTGCAGACGAGCTGATTTCGAGCAACGTAAACATTAAAAGCATTGTTCTCAACGTGAATTCCGAAGACACAAATGTTGTTCTTTCAACCGATTGCATAACTCTTTGGGGGAGTGGTTTCATTGAAGACGAGCTTTGCGGCTTGAAGTTTAAAATTTCACCGCTTTCATTCTTTCAGGTTAATCCGGAGGGTGCAGAGATTCTTTATAAAAAAGCGGCCGAGTATGCGGCTTTGAGCGGCGAAGAAACGCTTCTTGATTTATATTGCGGAACCGGTACAATCGGTCTTTCAATGGCGAAAAACGCAAAACGTGTTATCGGCGTTGAAATAATCCCTCAGGCGATTGAAGACGCAAAAGAAAACGCAAAAGAGAACGGAATTTGTAATGCCGAATTTTTTTGTGACGATGCTTCGGGAGCGGCAAAACGAATCAGCGAAAGCGGTACAAAAATTGATGTGATTGTACTTGACCCGCCGCGAAAAGGTTGCAGCAAGGACGTAATCGAAGCCGTAACCGCCATGAACCCAAAGCGCATTGTTTACGTCTCCTGCGATCCCGCAACTCTTGCACGGGATTGCGCCGAGTTTAAGAAGGCCGGCTTTGAAACGGATGAAATTACCGCCGTGGATATGTTTCCGAGAACGACCCACGTCGAGACGGTCGCTCTCTTAACTTATCACAGGCAGTCTTAACTGTGAGCTTACAACGGAGGAATTTATGGAAAAAATTTATGCCGCAGATTATAATATTCATCCCGGGCACGACGTTACAACCGAACTTTCGTCACTTCTCAATGATCTGAGAAAGACCGAAAAGCAAAAGACAGTCATTTTTGAAAAAGGAACATATTTTATTGACAGTGAGAAATGCGAAAAGCATATGCTTGTCATTACTAATACGGCCGGTGAAAAGGAATTTAATCCCGGTGAAACACCGCACCTTAATGCCGTTGCTTTATATTTTGAAGGCATATCAAACCTTGTTTTTGACGGTAACGATTCGGTTTTTGTAATTGACGGAAAGGTTACAAATATTGCTCTTGAAAATTGCCGAAATATTGAGCTTAGAAATTTTGAAATTCGTCATGTTCATCCGGACATGCATGAGTTGAGAGTTTTAAGAAAGAGCCCGTTTTCTGTTGATTTTGAAATAGACTCGGAAAGTTACTATGAAGTCAAGGATAAAAAGCTTGCGTTTGTCGGAAAGGATTATAAAGTTGTGACTGACAGAAAAGCAACGCTTGCAGGCTGGATCGGTCTTATCAGAACCGAAACACCGGAAAAAATTGAGCGTGTCCTTCATCCGCTCGCTTCATCTTTTTCTGTTGCCGATCTCGGTGAAAACCGAATTCGTGTCAAATATCCTGCAACTTTCAGATTTAAAGAAGGGGACAGGTTTTATATTTATGACGTCCGACGTCAATATGCCGGAATATTCGTTAATAAATGCCGTGATGTTTCACTTGAAAATATCAGTCAGCGTTTTAATTATTCGCTCGCTTTGGTTGCTCAGGATACGGAAAACATCGACGCCGAAGGTCTTGTTTTCGCGCCCGAAAGCGGTTCTGCCAGAAAAATGGCTTCGGTTGCCGATTTCGTTCAATTGTGTATGTGCAGGGGAAAGGTTTCTGTAAGAAACAGCGTTTTTGACGGAGCAGGGGATGATTGCCTTAATGTTCACGGTGTTCATTTCAAAATTGTCGGAAAGAAAGACGATTGCATAACGGTTCGTTTTATGCACAGTCAGACTTACGGTTTCAATCCGCTTCGCTCCGGAGATACAATAGCTTTTGTCGATCCGCGGACTCTTCTTGAAAAAGAAACGGCCGAAATTAAAAAGTCGGAAATGATTGATGAGTATAATATCAAACTTACATTGGATTCGGCTGACGGCGCAGTTGTCGGAGATGTTATCGAGGATATAAGTGCCTGTCCCGAACTTGATTTTGAGAACAACATTCTCAAAAAAATAATAACAAGGGGACTTTTGATTACTACGCGGGGAAAAGTCAAAATTAGGAATAACCGTTTTGTAAGCACGTCAATGAGTTCGATCCTTCTTTCGGACGATGCGAAAAGTTGGTTTGAAAGCGGAATGTGTCGGAATGTTACGATTGAAAATAATATTATTGATTACTGCGGACAAACACCGATACTGATAAAACCGGAAAACGCCGTTTATGAAGGTGCGGTTCATAAAAACATTAAAATAATCGACAATGAATTTAAAGATTATTCGGGATTTTGTGTTTCGGCCGAATCAACGGATGAAATCTTGATGAAGGGCAACAAACTGACCG
>JAUNFH010000046.1 GCA_030525185.1 Clostridia bacterium | reverse complement strand
TTAAAGGAAGAACACCAAAAAATACACCACAGCGTAGGAATTTTCTCCCTCAGTCACCTACGGTGACAGCTCCCTCACAGGAGGGAGCCAAGGAAGATTTTTGATAAACCCTGCGAATTAAACCGAACATTATTATTAAACAATTTATCATTTATCATACCACAATCAATTTTTCAAAGGAAGATTTTATGAAAATCAAAGTTCGTATTGCCGAAAAAGAAAAAATTCTCCTTCCGATCGTTACGGATTTCATCCGTCTCGATTCCGCTTTGAAGCTTGCAAACGCCGTTTCGAGCGGAGGAGAAGCAAAAACCGTTGTTCTTGACGGAAAAGTCAAAGTCGGCGGCGAAGTCTGCCTTCAAAGAGGAAAAAAACTCCGTGAAGGCGATGAATTTGAATTCGGAAACGTCATTTATGAGGTAACAAAGTGACTGTTAAAAAACTTGAATGTCTGAACTTCAGAAATTTGAAGGAAGCCGTTCTTGAACCTTGCGAAGGAATCAACGTAATTTTCGGCGATAACGCTCAGGGAAAAACGAATCTTCTTGAAGGTATCTGGCTTTTCACCGGTTGCCGTTCGTTCCGAGGTTCGGGCGAAAGCGAAATGATTAACTTCAACGCAAAAAAAGCGAAACTTTCGCTTGACTTTTTCGGTTCGGGAAGAGAGCAAAACATCTCGCTTGAAATTGAAAAAGGGCGCTCCTTTTCTCTCAACGGAATCAAGCTCAAATCCGCGGCAAAAGTTATGGGTGAATTTTCGTCAGTTGTTTTTTCTCCGGTGCATCTTACGCTTGTCAAAGGCGGACCGGGCGAAAGAAGAAAATTTCTTGACACGGCAATCAGTCAGCTCAAACCGAAGTATGCCGTGACGCTCGCAAATTACAACAAAGCTCTTTCCGAGCGCAATGTCATTTTGAAAGACTGTTATTTTCATTCCGAACTTCAGGAGCTTTTGGACGTTTGGGAAGAAAGAGTTGCGTTTTACGGAAGCGAAATTATCCGCCAGAGAATCGGTTACGTTAATGCGCTTTCACGTTTTTGCGAAGAAATTTACGGCGGAATTTCATCCGGAAAAGAAAAGCTTTCCGTCTCCTACCGTGAAAACTGTTCCGCTTTCGGAAAGGACAAACAGGAAATTTACGACAACCTCAAAAATCTTCTTTTTGCTTCAAGAAAAAACGATATTCCGACCGGATTCACTTCCGTCGGTCCGCACAGGGACGACCTTTCGATTTTGATTGACGGAATTGCCGCGCGGTCGTTCGGCTCTCAGGGACAGCAACGTTCCGCCGCGCTTTCGCTGAAGCTTTCCGAAGCGGCGGTAATCAAAGATTTTACCGGCGAACAGCCCGTTGCGCTTCTTGACGACGTAATGAGCGAACTTGACCTTTCAAGACAAAATTATATTCTTAATCATATAAAAAACTGGCAGGTGTTCATCACCTGCTGCGACCCGAACTCCGTAAAAAGTCTCAAATACGGAAAAGCGTTTGAAATGAAGAACGGAGAACTTCTTTGAATTTAAAGGCGGTCTTTTTATGTACATTCACCTCGGACAAAACACGGTTGTGAGCGACAAAGAAATCATCGGTGTTTTTGACCTTGAAACAACAACCGTTTCAAAAATCACAAGGGACTACCTTTCAAAAAACGAAAAGAAAAAGAATGTCTATTACGTTTCCGCCGAACTTCCGCGTTCGTTCGTTGTCTGCGAGGGCAGAAGAATTTTTGTTTCTCACCTTTCGCCGGGAACAATCGGAAAGCGAATCAAAAGCGTGAAAGAAACGGCGAACGAATTAGATTAATTCGTAGGGGCGGATTTTGTTCCGCCCGGAAAAACTGATAGACCCATGAATCAGTTATTAGAAATTTTCTAATAATTAAATAATAATTTTAGAAATATTAAACAGGAGGATATAAGTTTGTCAAATGGTACAAATAACGATAAGATGATAAGATCGAGCGCTTCCGAATACTTGACATATATTGCTTCTGTTGGAGATAACGGTGAAAGCATCGAAATGCGTTACGAAGATGAAAACATTTGGTTAACGCAAAAAATGATGGCTTTACTCTATGGTGTTGAGGTTCCAACAATTAATTATCATATTAATAAAATTTTGGAAGACAGTGAACTTCAAAAAGATTCAGTTATTAGAAAGTTTCTAATAACTGCTTCAGACAACAAAGAGTATAATACAAAGCATTATTCGCTTGAAATGATAATTGCCGTAGGTTTTAAAGTTAATTCTGAAAAAGCGGTTCAGTTTAGAAAATGGGTCAATTTAATAGCAAAAGAATATACAATTAAAGGTTGGGTAATGGATTCGGAGCGAATTAAACGTGGAACTTATCTGACAGAAAAATACTTTGACGAACAACTTGAACGAGTTCGGGAAATTCGTGCAAGCGAAAGAAAATTTTATCAAAAAATAACTGATATTTATGCAACTGCAATAGATTATGATCGAAATGCTGCGGCAACAAAACGTTTTTATGCAACGGTTCAAAACAAAATCCACTTTGCCGTTCACGGACATACGGCTGCCGAACTTATTGTTGAAAGAGCAAATCACGAAAAAGAACATATGGGTTTGACAACTTGGGCAGATGCACCTGACGGAAAAATTAAAAAAAGCGATGTTACAATTGCAAAAAACTATCTTTCAGAAGATGAGATGAAACAGCTTAACAGAATGGTTTCGGCTTATCTTGATTTTGCCGAAAGTATGGCACTTAGGCATATTCCATTAACAATGAGCGATTGGGAAAAACGGCTTAATAATTTTATCGAAATGTTTGAGTTTGGTCTTCTAAAAGATGCGGGAAAGGTCTCGGCTGAAATTGCAAAAATTCATGCAGAAACAGAATTTGAAAAATATAGAGTTATTCAAGATCATATTTTCTTATCGGACTATGATAAATACATGATAGAACTTGAAAAAAGCATAAAAGACTGTGAGAAAAAATAATACGATTCAGTTATTAGAAATCTTCTAATAACTGAATGATGACAATAATGAATTTTAACTGATAAACAACCACAACCAACAAATTTTCATCGGAGGTAATTTTCGGACATGAATGAAAACGAAAAGAAGAACGAAGAATTTCTTGAAGAAGAAATCGAAGAAAAAGAGCAGGATTCGGACGAGATCGAAATTGAACGCGAAGATCTTCCCGAAGACCTTGAACTTATGGATACCGTTGTTACCGAAGAGTATAACGCCGACGCCATTCAGGTTCTTGAAGGTCTTGAGGCGGTCAGAAAGCGCCCCGGTATGTACATCGGTTCAACCGGACCGAGGGGTCTTCACCACCTTGTTTATGAAATTGTCGACAACTCAATCGACGAAGCGCTCGCCGGCTTTTGTACCCACATCGAAGTTGAAATCCTTCCCGGCGACGTAATCACCGTTCGTGACAACGGCCGCGGTATTCCCGTAGGCATCAACGAACAGCAGGGTCTCCCCGCCGTTACGGTTGTTCTCACGGTGCTTCATGCCGGCGGTAAGTTCGGCGGAAGCGGATACAAGGTTTCCGGCGGTCTTCACGGCGTCGGTTCGTCGGTTGTTAACGCACTTTCGGAATGGTTTGAAGTTGAGGTTTCTCAAAACGGCCATGTTTACCGCCAGCGTTTCACAAGAGGTCACATTGCTTCCGACCTTGATATTGTCGGAGACACGACCGAAACCGGAACTTTCATCAAGTTCAAACCCGACGCGGAAATTTTCAAAGAAACCACCGTTTATGATTACGAAACGCTTCAGCGCCACCTTCGTGAAAGCGCTTTCCTCAACGCCGGTCTTGCAATCACTTTGACCGACAGCAGAGATCCGGAAAATGTTGTCCGGGATCATTTCTGCTATGAAGGCGGAATCGGCTCGTTCGTCGAATACATCAACGAAAGCCGCGGACTTACTCCCGTCCACGAAACGCCGATTCATTTTTCCGCCGTTGCCGCAGACAGAAGCGCAGAAATTGCGCTCATGTATAACGACGGATATAACGAAACAATCCTTTCTTACGCAAACAACGTTCACACCGTTGACGGCGGTACTCACGAAACAGGTTTCAAAACCGCATTGACCAAAGTGTTCAATGAGTACGGAAAGAAGTATAACATTCTCAAAGACGGAGACAAAAAACTTTCCGGCGAGGACTGCCGTGAAGGTCTTGTTGCCGTAATCAGCGTAAAGCTCACCGACGCCCAGTTTGAGGGTCAGACAAAAGGCAAGCTCGGAAACACCGACATCACAAAGCTCGTTGCTTCAACCGTATACACAAAGCTTACCGATTACTTTGAAGAAAATCCGCAGGTTGCAAAGATGATTTTCTCAAAGGCGCTCGACGCTTCCCGCGCAAGAGAGGCCGCAAGAAGAAAATCTCCGCTTGAAAGCAACTCCCTGCCCGGAAAACTTTCCGACTGCACCGAAAAAGACCCGTCCGTGACCGAACTTTTCATCGTCGAGGGTGACTCGGCAGGCGGCTCGGCAAAGGAAGGAAGAGACAGACGTATTCAGGCAATTCTTCCCCTTTGGGGAAAAATGCTCAACGTTGAAAAGAGCAGACTCGACAAAGTTATCGGCAACGATAAATTAAGCCCCGTTGTTATGGCGCTCGGCGCAGGCATTGCGGACGACTTCAACGAAGAAAAGCTTCGTTACCACAAAATCGTCATCATGGCCGATGCCGACGTTGACGGAGCGCACATCAGAACGCTCCTTCTCACCTTCTTCTTCCGCTATATGCGCCCGCTTATCGACAACGGCTATGTTTACATCGCACAGCCGCCGCTTTACAAGCTTTCAAAAGGACAAAAGCACGCCTACGCTTACTCCGACGAAGAAAGAGACAAACTCATGGCGGAAATGCCCGGAGCGGCGATTCAGCGATACAAAGGTCTCGGTGAAATGGACGCCGAACAGCTTTGGGAGACAACAATGGATCCCGAAAGAAGAATTATGCTCAGAGTCAACCTTGAAGACGCAATGCAGGCGGACGAAACTTTCTCAATCCTCATGGGCGACAAGGTTGAACCCAGACGTGACTTTATTGAAAAGAACGCAAAATACGTTCAGAATCTTGATATATAAAGGGGTGATAACGAATGGAAAGAAATAACGACGATCTCAGATTTGAAAACCAAACAATCATTGACGTTGACCTTAACGGCGAAATGAGAAAATCATTCCTCGATTACTCCATGTCGGTTATCACGTCAAGAGCGCTTCCCGATGTCCGCGACGGAATGAAACCCGTTCACAGACGTATTCTTTACACAATGCACGAAAACTCGCTTTATCCGGACAAGCCTTACCGTAAGTGCGCCGACACTGTCGGTTCGGTTCTCGGCCGCTACCATCCGCACGGCGACGCTTCGGTTTATGACGCAATGGTTCGTCTTGCTCAAAAGTTCTCAACGAGATATATTCTTGTTGACGGCCACGGAAACTTCGGTTCCGTTGACGGCGACCCCCCGGCGGCTTACCGTTACACCGAATCGAGAATGAGCAAAATTTCAATGGAAATGCTCACCGATATCGACAAGGAAACCGTTGACTTCATTCCGAACTACGACGACCGACTCAAAGAGCCGACCGTTCTCCCCTCACGTTTTCCGAACCTTCTTGTTAACGGCTCAACCGGTATCGCGGTCGGTATGGCGACGAACATTCCGCCGCACAACCTCGGCGAAGTCATTGACGGAATGTGCTGCCTTATCGACGATCCGGACGCTCCGCTTGAAAAAATCATGGAGCACATCAAAGGGCCTGACTTTCCGACCGCAGGCATCGTTATGGGAAAAAGAGGAATCAGAGCCGCATACGGAACCGGCCGCGGAAAAATCACCGTTCGCGCAAGAACTGAAATTGTTGAAAACAAAAACGGAAGATTTTCAATCGTTGTTTCCGAACTCCCCTATCAGGTCAACAAACGCCGCCTTATCGAAGCTATGGCAGACCTTGTTAAGGACAAGCGAATTGAAGGTATTTCCGACATCAACGACTACTCGAACCGCCAGGGTATGCACCTTGTGATTGACCTTAAGCGCGAAGCCAATCCGCAGGTTGTTCTCAACACGCTGTTTTCAATGACTCAGCTTCAGATTACCTACGGAATCATCATGCTTGCCCTCGTTGACGGCGTTCCGAGAATTCTCACTCTCCGCCAGATTCTTGAGCATTACATCAAGTTCCAGGAAGAGGTTATTTCAAGACGTACACGTTTTGACCTTCGCAAAGCGAAAGAGCGCGAACATATTCTTGAAGGTTTGAAGACCGCCCTTGATTTCATCGACGAAATCATTGCGATTCTCAGAAAAGCAAAGGATCAGAACGAAGGTAAAGCCGCACTCATGGAACGCTTTAACCTCGACGACATTCAGGCGGACGCAATCGTAAAAATGCGTCTCGGCCAGTTGACCGGTCTTGAAAGAATCAAAATTGAAAACGAATTGAAAGAGCTCTGTGCAAAAATTGCGGAATACGAAGGTATTCTTGCCGACGAGAAAAAGGTTCTTGCAATCGTAAAAGAAGAAGCACTCGACATCAAGCGCCGCTTTGCCGACGAAAGACTGACCGAAATTGCGGCGGTTTCCGGCGAAGTTGACATTGAAGACCTTATCCCCGAAGAGCAGTGCGTATTCACTCTCACAACCTTCGGCTATATCAAGCGTATCCCCGCTTCGGTCTATACCGTTCAGAAAAAGGGCGGAAAGGGCGTCAAGGGTATGAGCAGAAGAGAAGAGGACGTTGCCGAAACAATGTTTACCTGCTCAAGCCACGATTACATCATGTTCTTCACAACAAAGGGAAGAGCGTACAGGCTTAAAGGCTACGAAATTCCGGAAGGCAGCCGCCAGAGCAAGGGCATGAACGTTGTCAACCTTCTTCCCGTTGAAGCGGATGAAAAAATCAGCGCAATGATTCGTGTTCCCGACTTCGGCGAGGACGAACATTACCTTTGCATGGTCACAAGAAACGGAATCATCAAGCGTACCGAGCTTGACGCATATAAAAACATCAGAAAGAGCGGAATCATCGCAATCAATCTTGACGAGGGCGACGAGCTTGCGTGGGTATGGCTCACCGGCGGAAACGACGATATCCTCGTTGCAACAAAGAACGGTTTTGCAATCCGCTTCAACGAAAACGACGCGCGCGCAATCGGCAGAACTGCAAGAGGTGTTCGCGCAATCGACCTTCGCGACAGCGACGAAGTTGTCGGAATGTGTGCAATCAACAAAGACGACGAAGAAAACGGCGCAATGATTCTTACCGTCAGTGAAAACGGAATCGGAAGAAGAAGCGCAATTTCCGAATATCACCTTCAGTCACGTTCAGGCAAAGGCTCAATCAACTACAAGACGGAAAAATACGGTCTTGTTGCCGCAGTCTGTCTTGTCCGTCCGGGCGACGACGTAATTTTGATTTCGTCCGACGGAATCGTAATCAGAATCGACTCCGAAAGCGTCAACTCCGCTTCGAGAACATCAAGGGGAGTTAACGTTATGAGAACCTCCGACGGCGAAAAGGTTGTTTCCGTAACCGCAGTCAAGCGTGAAGAGGAAACCGACGAAACAGAAACTGGAACGGAAGCCGAAACCGAAGCCGACGAAACAGAAACCGAAAACGAATAAACCGCAGGGGCGTCTCGCAAGGCGCCCGTGGGATTTTTCCTTTTCCACCGCAAAATTTTTCGGTGAACCGTGCGGTTAAACCTTGCCGCTCTCCTATGAGAAAGGTGGCACGCAGTGCCGGAGAAAGTCGGGTTTAAGCGAAGCTTGCGTGGAAAATTTCTCCTTCAGTCGGCAAAGCCGACAGCTCCCTCACAAGCGGGAGCCAAGGAAAAATTCTGCCGAAACGGAACAGATTCGTATAAATTAAAGTTTAAACAGCAGACTCACGAGACTTTCTTACGAATGAAAAATTTAAGGCAGAACCCAAAAATCCACCGCAAGAAATCCGTGGAGAAAAGGAAAGCCGAAAACAATCTTTTTAGTTTTCTCTGACTGAAAACCAAGACAGAGTGTGGTTTAACGATAATAGCGGATTGGTGTTTTAAAAAAGTGAGATTAGCAGACGAAATCGTTGTAGACGCATCGGAAGCCGATATTTTCCTTTTTCCCCGCAAAAGGGAAATTCGTGCTTCCAAATGCGGCGTACCGAAAGCGAATTTTTGGGTACTTTTGTTTCAAGCGACAAAAGTACCCCCGGCGGAGCGGACGGGTGTAAATTCAAAAAGAAATCCGTGCGGTTAAAGGAGTAACACCAAAAAATAAGCCGTGGCGTAGGAGTTTCTCTCCCTCAGTCGTCAGAGCCGACAGCCCCCTCACAGGAGGGAGCCAAGAAAGGTTCTGAAACTTTTACTGTATTAAACTAATTTTAAATTCCGCAAATATAATCAACCGTGGATTAAAATCAAAACGTTCAAAATCAAAGATTTATAAAGGGTGATTTTGTGAAAAATGAAAAGAAAGAAAAAAAGCAAAGGGCGAATAAAAAACCGAATCCGGTTGCCGCTTTTTTCTGGACAAACAAGCGAAGAAGAGCAAAAAATATTTATTTTATTTTGACGGCGTTCATGCTGATTATTGCCCTCGGTCTCGGCTATGTCAACAGTCTTCTCAACGGAATCACCTATGATGACGGAAAGAAAACCTCAACCGTCAGCGTTCCGAAGGATGACGTTGTTGAAGACGAGGAATATAAAATCATGACCGCAATCAATAACGCCGGCTCGCTCAATGAATATCTTTACGAATGGGCGAACAACGGCGGAGAACTGCGCTCAAGCAAAAACGTAATCAACGTTTTGCTTGTTGGTCTTGATTCGGACACCGCCCTTGAAAACGGCGGCCGTTCGGACTCGCTCATCCTCGTTTCTCTCAACAAAAAGACGAAAAAAATCAACATGACCTCTTTCTTCCGCGATACCTGGACTTACATGAACATTGACGGAACGGGAAGATACGGAAAGCTCAATTCGTCTTATATGTACGGTTCGGACGAAGCGCTTCTTGACACGATTGAAAAGGATTTCAAAATTGACATCGATTATTACGTTGCCGTCGATTTTTCTTCCTTCACGGATATCATCAATGCGCTCGGCGGATTGACAATCGAAGTTCAGCAGTATGAAGCCGAATACATCAACCGAACAACGAAACACACGATTGATTACGGTCCGGCGGTCAAGCTCACCGGAGAACAGGCTCTTGTTTTTGCCCGTATCCGCCATTCCGACTCGGACTCCGACGTCAGCAGAACAAGACGTCAGCGCCAGGTAATCATGGCGCTCATCAATTCCGCAAAGGGCGCAAGCCTCACTCAGCTCAGCAATGCGCTCGACACACTTTTCAAATACGTTAAAACCGACCTCACAAAAATGCAGATTTTGTCCTATGCCGCCCAGGCTCTCGCAAACGGTTGGATCAATTACGAAATCGTTCAAACGCCGATAAGCGACAATGACGTTTTCCGCACCGGTTGGGTCGGAGATCAGTCCGTTGTTTTGATGGATCTTCCGCTTGCGGCTCAGCGCGTTCAGGAAGCGATCTACGGCGAAGGCGAAAGCAACATTGTTCTTGAAGAAGGAAGAGTGACCGCATTCTCGCTCGTTTCCGGATTTTAAGAGTATTTCGCCTTTCGGCGAATGAAGAGCTGAACCGACGTTCGGCATTGCGGCGAAGTTTTTGAAAAATGCTCTCACTTAGACGGCAGAGCCGACAGCTTTCTCACAGGAGTGTGCCAAAGAAAAATCCGGCGGACATATTCTTTTAATCTGCCGCCTTCTGACTTTCAAATCAGATAACAGATAATGGATAAGAGATAACAGATATTTTAATCGCGGAGAAGAAAATGAAAAACTACGACTATGTTATTTTTGATTTTGACGGAACGGTTGTCGATACCGGCGAAGGAATTCTCAAAAGCCTTCAATATTCCTTTGAACAGATGGGTCACGAAGTTCCGGACCTTTCCGACCTCAAAAAATTCATCGGCCCGCCGATTCATTACAGCTATGTGACCTTTTACGGCGTTTCGGAAGACGAGGTTGAAGAGTACATCAAAAAATACCGTGAACGTTACCGTGAAATCGGAATCTACGAATGCTTCGTTTATGACGGAGTGATTGAAACGATCAAAACCCTCAGAGAAAATGGCGTGAAAATCGGAATCGCTTCCTCAAAACCGGTGAAGCTCATTTATGACGTGATGGATTACCTCAAAATCACCGAATATTTTGACGCAATCGTCGGAACGCAGTTTGACGACAGCAACCACCCCGGAAAAACCGACCTTGTTCTTGAAAGCATGAAAAAACTTTCCGACGAAGACAAAAAACATACTCTCATGGTCGGCGACCGCTATTTTGACATTGACGGAGCGGCCGGAGCCGGAGTTGACAGCGTCGGCGTAACCTACGGTTACGGTTCAAGGGAAGAATTCAAAGAACACGGCGCAACATACATCATTGACAATGCAAAAGAGCTTTTGAAAATTGTTGGGGAATAAAATTTTTGAGGTGAAAAAATGAAAAGGATCGACCTTGACGGAAGATGGACAATTGAAAACAGAGAAATTCTTTCTCCGTCGCTTTTTGTCACGAAAAAAATCTATGACGAATATTTTCCGTCGCTCTCGGCGGAAAAATCAATGTCCGTTTATGTTACCGAAAAAGATTCTTTCACGCTTCAAAAAGAGTTTTCCGTAACGAAAGAAGACCTTCTTGAAGAAAACCTTGTTCTTCATTTTGACCGTCTTGACACTCTTTGCAACGTTTTCGTCAACGAAAGAAAAGTTGGCTTTTTCAAAAATTGCCATCGCTCTTATGACGTTGACATAAAAAACTGCGTTTTTGAAGAAACAAATATTCTTAAAATCGAGTTTCTTTCTTTGACGGAATATATAGATAATAAGGAAAAATTAATTTCACTCCCCTTCAATTCAATGGGAATTCCTCACCACGCCCATATCAGAAAGCCGGCTTCCCATTTCGGCTGGGACTTTACCGCTCCGCTTTGCGCCCAGGGAATCGGCGGCCACAGCGAAATTCGCATATATTCCCATCCGGTCATCGAAAATTTGGATGTTCGCGAAAAGAAAACGGCGGAAGGTTGGACAATTTCCGCTTCGGTAAAGACGGACAAAAGTTGCAGCGTGATTTTTTCGCTCACTCATCCGGACGGAAGAACGGAAAAAATTCATGCCGACGAAAATATGTCCGCCGTTTTTGAAATTTCCGACCCGAAAATATGGTTTTGCAACACAATGGGCGCCCAGCCGCTTTACACCGTTTCGGCGAGCGTGATTTCGGACGATGGAATCAGCATCGGAAAAAAGGAAAAGAAAATCGGCCTTCGGACTCTTTATCTTGACCGAAAAAAGGACGAATTCGGAAACAGTTTCCGCTTTTTCATCAACGGCGAACCGATTTTTGCAAAGGGCGCAAACCTTGTCCCCTTCCATATGCTTTACACAAACGTCACCCGCGACGACATATATGACAGGCTCAAAAAATGCAAAGACGCAAATATGAACATGATTCGTGTTTGGGGCGGCGGCTTTTACGAAAGTGACGATTTTTACGACATCTGCGACGAACTCGGCCTTCTTGTTTGGCAGGACTGCGCTTTCGCTTGCTGCGCCTATCCTTTAATGGACGAAGATTTTCTTTTTGAAGTCAAAGAGGAAATTGCCGAAAACGTTTCAAGAATCCGTCACCACGCTTCTCTTTGCCTTTGGTGCGGAAACAATGAAATCGAATCAATCTCCACCGCTTGGCTGAACAGAAGAAGTTTTATCAATTCAACCGGGGAATTCTTTTATAAAACGCTCCCAGCTCTCATTGAGCGTTATGACGGAGAAACACCGTACCATCAGTGCAGCCCCGGTTCGGGCGTATACATGAAAGAGCCGTCCGGCGACGCAAGCGGCGACAGCCACATCTGGAACACATGGCACGGTTTCAGGCTCAAGGATTATTACCGAAAACGCTTTTCGCGTTTTTGCAGCGAAACCGGAATCCAGTCTTATCCCTGCTTTCCCGTCACAGTCAATCAGTATTGCGACCTCGGCGAAGAAAGACTTGATTTTTATCTTTCAAAGCATTTCACGCTCGGAAGGAACGAGGATGAGCGCAGATATCTCACCCAGGTTCTTCAGCTTGAATACATGAAGGAGGCGGCGGAACATTTTCGCCGCAATCCGAACCGCTGTTACGGCCTTCTTTTTTGGCAGCTCAACGACTGTTGGCAGAGCGCTTCATGGGCTTCGCTTGACGTCAAGGGAAACAAAAAAGCCGTAATGTTTGAAGCAAAAAAGTTTTACGAAAACTTACATATCAGCGCAGTCGAAGAAAAAAATTCGGTTGAAGTTTTCGTCACGAACGAAAACCGAACCGCCTTCGACGGAAAGGTCAGCGTCTTTTTTGAGTCAACGGACGGAAAAAAAGGAAGCGAAACGGAAGAAAAAATCTTTGTCAGAGCTTTTTCAAGTTCGGGTGTAACCAAAATCGGGTTTGACCCGGCGGAAAGAGAAAGCAAAATTCTCATCGCCCGCCTCGTTGACAACGACGGAAACGTTCTCGGCGAAAACCGCCTGATTCTTTGCGAAAACAAGGATCTCAAACTTTTCGACCCGAACCTCAAAATCGAAACTTCCGTCCGCGCCGGAAAGGTATATCTCACCGTCACGGCGGAAAAATATGCACGGTACGTCGAACTTTCCTGCGAAAAGGAGACGTCCGATTTTTCCGAAAACTTTTTTGACCTTTCGGCCGGAGAGAGCAAAACCGTTGAAATTTTCAATCCCTGCGCCGGACTTTCGGAAATGCTTTCCGTTCGTTCGCTTTTTGACGTCATGAAAAACTCAGACAAAAAGAAGAACAGAAAGAGACAATTTGAAGTTTTGAGAAAACCGATGGTAATTGTGAATATCATCGGAAGAATTGTCGGAGACTGAAAAGTTTTCAACATTTTCAAAGCATAATGTTAAAAACTTTCGGCTTTTGACGGCGAAAAATCGTCCTTTGTTCCCGAAATGCCGAATAAGAAAGGCAATTTAAGCTACAATTATACTATTGTATATAAAATATAAACAACAAAAGTCGGAATCCTCATTGTTCCGGTTTTAGATTTGAAAGGTAGTGTTTAAAAATGAGTGAATGCGGCGGAAACTGTTCCTCCTGCTCAGAAAGCTGCAGCAGCAGAAACGAGGAGGATATGCGCCTCAAACAAAACAAATCGAGCAATATCAAAAAGATATATGCCGTCGTAAGCGGAAAGGGCGGAGTCGGAAAATCTTCCGTAACTTGCCGTCTTGCTTCCGCAATGCAGAGTCTCGGAAAGCAATGCGCCGTTCTTGACGCGGACGTAACCGGTCCTTCCGTTCCGAAAATGTTCGGACTCAAGGGAAGAGCCGTTGCGGACGACGACGGAATCATCCCGATGGAAACGAGCACCGGAATCCGCGTAATGTCGGTCAATCTTCTTCTTGAAAGCGAAGAATCCCCCGTTGTTTGGCGCGGCCCGGTAATCAGCGGCGTCATTCAGCAGTTCTTCACCGAAGTTTCGTGGGGCGACGTTGACTATATGTTCATCGATATGCCTCCGGGAACCGGCGACGTTCCCCTCACCGTTTTCCAGTCAATTCAGGTTGACGGAATAATCGTTGTCACAACTCCGCAGGATCTTGTTTCCCTGATTGTCAAAAAGGCCGTCAACATGGCGAAGATGATGAACGTTCCGATCGTCGGAATCGTTGAAAACATGAGCGTTTATGTTTGTCCCGACTGCGGAAAAGCGCACCGAATTTTCGGTGACGCAAACGGAGAAGAAATTGCAAAGGAAGTCGGAACCGAACTTCTCGCTTCCCTTCCGATTGATCCGAAAACCCCTGCCCTTGCGGACAAAGGCGCAATTGAACTTTCCGATATGACGGAATTTTTGCCGATTGCCAAAAAGCTCATTGCGGAAGAATAAAAAGAGACTCACTGAAACGGAGAAAAACGTATGAAAAAGATTATCAGAGGAATTGTTCTCGGTGTTCTTGCGGTTATTGTAATCGCCGGTTCGGTCGGAGCGTATTTCCTGTTCGGCCAAAAAGGTCCGGCGAAAGATTCAAAACTGATTATGACCGACGCAAAGGGAAATTCTTATCTTGCGATGGTTGACGAAAAGAGCGGAGAAACTCTTTTTGCCGTCACTGACGCAAACGGAAAAGTTTATGCCGCCGTCACCGACGCAAACGGAAATGTCGGCGGAACCGTAGGAAGCGTTGACGACGTTGTTAACGTCAGCGATCTGCCGACGAATTACAGCGGCCCGAGCATTGACGTTTCGGTCAATCCGTCGGATTACAGCGGAGCCGTTGATTCAACGACTGCCCCCGCGGCGGAAAGCACAACTCAAAGCGGTGCTTCAACCTCGTCGGCGAATCAGGGAAACTCAACGACCACGAAAAAGAACAGCGATAATTTGACCGCATACCGCATTGCAAAATATCAGCAGCTTTTTGCGGGCGGAACATATCTCATGGAGTTCACGACGAACGACGAAGAACTCGGCGACACACCGATCACCGCCGCCGTCAAGAACAACAACGTTTATATTGAAACGAAGATTCAGTCGATGGATTGCAAAATGCTTTATCTCGCCGGAAGCGGCGGAAAAGCCGGAACGACATATCTCATCATTGATTCGTTCAAGAAATATTGCAAGATGCCGGATGATCTTATGGGCGACGACATGGACATGAGCAACCTCATGGGCAACTTCGGCCAGGAAATCAAAAAGAAAATCACCGTTTCAAAAGCAAAAGTCGGCGGAAAAGAACTGATTTGCGAAAGTTACACGGCCGACGACGGAACGATTGTTAAGTATTACTTTGACAACAACGACACTCTTGTCCGCCGCGACAACGAAAACCCCGACGGTTCGGTTGACGCAACTTACATCACAAGAATCACCTCGGACGTTCCGGACTCTCTCTTTGAAATTCCCAGCAATTACGGCTATCTTAATCTCTCCTTCCTCAGCGGTCTCGCAGGAAGCTGAAAATTCAATCGAATGAAAGGAACTGCTTTATGGCAGTTCCTTTTTTGTTGCTTCATCGAATGGGTCTTTCGGCGGTACTGATTATTTTTTTGGTGTTCTTTCTTTAACCGCACGGTTCTCCGGCGCCCTCCCAGTGAGGGAGCTGCCGGCTTTGACGACTGAGGAAGAGACTTCCTACGCTACGG
>JAUNFH010000202.1:1948-3361 GCA_030525185.1 Clostridia bacterium | reverse complement strand
CATCGGAAAACCGACCCATAACGCAAAAATTTTTGCCGTTGACGAAAACCGAAACGAGATTGAAACAAGCCGCGAAAAGACGGGCCTTCTTGCTTCCTTCGGAAAGATGAACATGAAGGGCTATTGGAAGGACGAGGAAGAAACCGCCGCGGCGCTTCAAAACGGAATTGTTTATACAAACGACGAAATTTACTTTGACGAAGACGGCGATATCATCCTTCTCGGAAGAAAGGGCGACGTAATCAACGTTGCGGGAAACAAGGTTTCGCCCGATGAAATCGAAAATCTTGCAAAAAAGATTGAAGGCGTTGCCGATTGCGGGTGTATTCCCGTTCCGGACGAAGTCAAAGGTCACGTTCCGAAGCTTTTTGTTGAAATGAAGCCGGGCGCTGTTTTTGATTCGGCGGCAATCAGAGAAAGCCTTTCAAAAAGCACAGAGCCTTACAAAGTTCCGAAGTATATTGTTGAAATTGAAAAAATTCCGCGCACCTTCAACGGAAAGCTCATCAGAAGAAAGCTTGCGCAATAAAAAGGTCTGATAGAATGGAAAAATTTAAAAAGTTTTTGAAAGCGGCCGCGTTTGTTCTTGTTTTCGTTCTGCTTTTCAACGTTGTTTCGGGCGCGCTTGTCAGCTCGAATGTCTACCGTCATTGGCAGTGGGTCGGCGGGTTTTACGAAAACGAGGAAGACAGCCTTGACGCGGTTTATATCGGCTCAAGTTCGGTTTATGCGTTTTGGTGTCCGTCGCTTGCGTGGGAGAAAAACGGAATCGCCGTTTGGAATTTCACAACGGGAAAGCAACCGCT
Organism: Clostridia bacterium; assembly: GCA_030525185.1. GTDB lineage: Bacteria > Bacillota > Clostridia > Oscillospirales > Acutalibacteraceae > UBA6857. The sequence goes on along the minus strand of JAUNFH010000202.1, from coordinate 2,555 downwards.
CCTTGCCGCAAAATATATCATTGAGGAATGCAGAAAAACGCAGAAAGACGCTCTTTACATCGTTAACCTCAACCGTGCGGCGGAAGAATATGACGAATCGGCGATTCATTATATTCTTGATTATATGCCGCTTTCGTTCACAAAGCTCAAGCTCACAAAGGCCCTCTGCGACGGACTCGGAATCGAAAAGACGGAAAGACTTCAGTATTACGTTCCGATGGAACTTTATCATTCGCGTTGGGATTCACTCACTCTTGAAGACTTTTCTTATAAGGTTGACGGAACGATGGGATCTGCGGATTATGCGTCGTTCCTCAGACTGTCGCTCGGTTCGCAGGAAAATTATGTTGCTCTTAATTATCCGGAGAGTGCCGTTGACAGCCGATACGTTGACATTTTGAACGACCTTCTCGATTACTGCGAAAAGAACGAAGTGAAGGTCCTTTTCACGGCCAACCCTCAGCTTTCCGAATTCGGCTACAGATACGGTGAATTGCTTTACATGAAGAATCTCATTGAAAAGCGTGGTTTTGACGTTGCCGACTTTTGGACCGATTATGAGAGCACCGGTCTTGAAATTCCGAAAGATTTTTTTAATGACCGCCAC
>JAUNFH010000202.1:0-1938 GCA_030525185.1 Clostridia bacterium | reverse complement strand
CTCACGGCGCAATCAAAATGACGGTTGCCCTTTCGGATTACCTTGTCGAGCATTATAATTTTGAGGACAAGCGGAAAAAGGAAGGCTATGAAGCTTGGGACAAAGCGTTTGAGACTTATTACAATTCTTCGTTCGGTTCGGCGATTGTTCCGATTGAACTCGAAACGCAAAACCGTGATTATTCGCTTTCCGCAGTCAGTATCGAAGGAAGCTACGACGGAGAAAAAATCAACGTTTCCTTCTCATCAAGCGAGGGTGCGGAAGGCTACAAGGTATATCGCAAAACAATCAACAACCGTAAAAAAACTCAGTCGGTTTTCCGAGAACTTCTTACGCTTGAAAACGGAGAAACCTCTTTTTCGGATTCCGATTTCAGCGCCGAAAACAACGGACTTTATTCTTTCACTTATATTATTGTTCCGTTCAAGACCGTTGACGAAACCGAAAAATACGGAAGTTTCGATTATTTGGGTCTCACGGTAAAGGTTGAATAACAAAAATGTCCGAAACCTTTTAAGGTTTTCGGACATTTTTTTGATGCATAAAAACCCGGAGTCCAAACGGATTCCGGGTTTTTGCTCTTTTTTTATTTTTCCCATTTCATGATGGTTTTTCCGAAAGCTTTCTTTGTGTCGAGTTCAAAAGCTTCGGTCATATCCTTGATGTTTCTGACAACCTGGACGATGCCGACCATGTGAGAAAGGTTTTCAATGATGTCGGGATATGCGTCATACATTTCAACGGTTGTCACAAAATCAGCTCTTCCGCTTCTGCTGCTTCCGAACATGCGAAGACCTTTTTCAAGAATCATTCTTGTGTTGATCGGAACGGGATATTCCGAAACGCCGAGGATTGAAATCGTTCCTTCGGGGTTGATGCAATCGATGATTTGATCAATCGCAACCTGAGATCCGTTTCCGCCGACGCATTCAAATGCGTGGTCAATGTGCATATCTTCGGGAATTTCGGTTGTTAAAAATGTTTTGTCAACGAAAGTGAAGTCGGCAAGCTTTTTCGGAACAACACCGAAAACATAGACCTTCGTTTCCGGAAAGAATTTTTTGAGGAAAATGCAGGTCATATAGCTGAGGTTTCCGTCGCCCCAAACGCCGATGACGTTGCGTCTGCTGTGAGCGATTTTGTCAAAACGCGAGATTGCGTGAACTCCGACGGAGACCATCTCCGTGAAGGCGGCAATTTCGTTCGGAATTCCGTCCGGAAGGAGAACAAGGCGGTCGGCGGGAATTTGAACATATTCCTGCATGAAGCCGTCAAAACCGCTCGCACGGAACTTGCTTGAGCGAAGGTAGTTTTCCGCAATAACGTCGTCCTTTTCGGTCGGCGTGTTCGGAATCATAACAACCCTGTCACCCGGTTTGAAGGAGCCGTCCGGCGCGTAAACGACTTCGCCGATGCCTTCATGAATGAGAGCCATCGGAAGTTTTTTTGCAAGAACCTTTGCGTCGCGCGTACCCTGGAAATATCTTTGATCGGCGTTGCAAATCGAAAGATATGTCGGTTTGACAATGATATCCGAAGAGAAAATGTCAATCTCATTGAAAGCGATTTCGATTTTTCTCGGCTGAGTCAATCTGTAAACTGTATTAAGCATTGTTTTTTTCCTTTCGTTGCCTGTCAGTCTGCGATCTCTTCGTCAAGAAGAGCTTTTGCAACACGAAGGTCATACGGATAGGTGATTTTGATGTTATGAACTTCGCCTTGGATAAGGTGAACGGGGTAACCCTTCATGCTGAAAATTTTGCAGGCGTCGGTGAGAATGTCCTTTTCTTCTTCGGTGAGGCTTTCGTAAAGCTCTTTGAGCTTTTTCGCCTTGAAGGCCTGCGGAGTCTGACCCTGATAAAGCTTGCTTCTGTCGGGAATCAAAGAAATTGTTTCTTTGTCTTGGCTTTCAACGATTGTGTCCGTTGCGGGAACAAC
>JAUNFH010000045.1 GCA_030525185.1 Clostridia bacterium | reverse complement strand
GGGGTTATGTTCGCTTTTTTTATGGCCGTCCCCGCCTTCGTAAAATTTTTTTTTTTTTTTTTTTCGGTTGTTCAGGAAAAGAAAAGCGACTCCTCCGTAATCAAAGTCATGAAAGCCGACAGTATGCTCGACTTTTTCATCACGCTGACGACCCTTGTTTCGTTTACGCTGACAAGATATACCGAATTTGCGATTGACGCTGTTTTCGGACTTGCAATAAGCATTTTCATCACTGTCGGCGCAATAAAGATGCTGAAAGAAGCAATCTGCGGCGTTTTGGGACTCATAAAAAAGGAAAAGCGCGAAGAATTTTTTGCTTTCCTTGAAGAAGAAAACATCACGCCGGAAAAAACCGTTTTTTCGATTGAAGAGGGCGAAAAAGAATACGCCGTTGTTCTTCTTTCCACCGCACCGGAAAAAGACGAAGCAAGCCTTCAAGAGCTTTGCAAAGAAAAAACAGGAATCAATTTGATATTCACAATAAACCAAAACAAAGGAGAATCACAATGAGTAAGAAAGAAAAAACCAAAAAGAAGGGTAAGGCCGGAAAGATTGTTCTCAAAGTTCTTTGCGTCTTCCTTTGCGTTCTTGTTGCCTTCATCGGAATCACAACCGTTGTCAGCGTTGTCGGCGACAAAGCCAACACACAAAAGGCCAAATCGTTTGAACAGGTCAAAAAAGACGACGCAATCGTCCCCGAAAAAGACGAGGACGGGAATTGGACGTTCACAACAGACAGAGAATTTAAAGTTCTTCAGCTTACCGACGTTCATATCGGCGGCGGCTGGATGAGCCTTAAAAAGGACGCAATGGCGCTCAATGCGGTTGCCGCAATGGTAACGGCTGAAAAGCCGGACCTCGTTGTTGTTACGGGCGACATGGCATATCCCGTTCCGTTCCAGGCCGGCACATTCAACAACAAGGCTTCGGCAAAGATTTTCGCTTCGCTCATGGAGCAGCTCGGCGTTTACTGGACCGTTGCTTTCGGAAACCACGACACCGAACTTTACAGCTACTATTCACGCGAACAAATTGCCGATTTTTATGAAAACAGCGGCTTTAAGTACTGCATTTTCACAAGCGGACCCGAAGACGTTGACGGTTCATGCAACCAGCTCATCAACGTCAAAAACACAAAAGGTGAAATCACTCAGTCGCTTTATGTTTTCGATAGCCACTCCTATACCGACGGAGACTTCCTCGGAATCATGTGGAAATATGACAACATTCATGAAAACCAGGTTGAATGGTACAAAAACAACGTTAAAGCAGTCAACGCAAAGAACGACGCTCTTTACAAAAAAGAGGGAATCAAAAAGAAGTCAGACGTAAAATCCCTCGCCTTCTTCCACATTCCGCTCACGGAACAGAGAGACGCCTGGTATGAATACGCAAACAACGGATATAAAGACACGGAAAACGTCAAGTATATCTATGGTGTTGCGGGCGAAACGGGCAACGTTGTTTACTGCGGAATGCACGACGACAACCTTTTTGAAACAATGGAAGAGCTCGGTTCAACAAAGGGAATTTTTGTCGGCCACGACCACAAAAACAACTTCTCGCTCATTTATAAGGGCATCCGCCTCACATACGGAATGAGCGTTGACTACCTTGCATATCCCGGAATCTATAAACTCGGCGCACAGCGCGGCTGCACGGTCATTGAAATTTCTCCGGACGGAACATTCGACTGCCACGCAGAAAACTATTACCAGGACAAATACGTTTCGCTTTATGACAAAGAAAAAGTTGAAATGCAAGAGGTGACCTACTCCGATGAAACATATGGACAGCAAGCAGCTTGAAAAAAGATATCGCACCGACATTAAATCGGCTCAGGGCGTTGCCGCAATGGCGCTCGTTTTGTCGCTTGTTTATATCGTTCGCTGGCTTATTACGAAAGAATTCGATTTTTATTTTTGCACTTCCGTAACCGAGTTTCTTCTCAAAGCCGCGTCGTTTTCGGAAAATTTCCGTGGTTCAATACCTGCCGCAGCCGCAATTGCCGGCGCGGCGGTATACATCGGACTTTATATTCTCGGCGTTATCCTCGGACAAAAGGATCCGAAAAAACTTTGGTTCACTCTCATTCTTTATCTTGCGGACACCGTTTTCCTCCTTGCGATTGATTTTTCCGGCTACTTTGCCCCCTTCGCAAAAGAGAACGTTATCGACATCGTTTTTCACGCATTCCTGCTTGTTTTTCTGATTGTCGGCGTTTCATCCGTAAAAAAGCTCACGGCAATGAACCTTCCCCTCGTTCTTCCGAAAGAGGAAACGAAAGATTAAAAACAAAACCAACGCATAAAACAACGACGTGCATTGCCGGGCAATGCACGTCGTTGTTTTTGAGAAGAGAGATTTATAAATCCGGGTAACCGCGCCTTCTTCAAAAGATTCGGGCGCAAAACCGGTTTTATCAAAAAACCTTTACGCTTCAAGGAAATCGGCCATTTCGCCGACCGTCTTATACTTAATGAAATCGGAAGGTTCGACTTTTTTTCCGAACTCGTTTTTCATTTCCTCAACCATGCAGACCGTGTCAAAAGACGAAAGTCCAAGGTCGCCTTTGAAGCGAAGGTCACGGGTAATTTCACCGTCATATTCAACGTAGTTTTCAATTATACCGATAAGCTTTTCCATTATTATTCCTCACTTTTCAACAGCACATTCTTTAAGAAGATCTCCGACTTTTATCTTCGGATTCTTCGCAATAATATTCAGCGATTTTCTCATCGTTTCAAAGAAAACGTCAAGATCGTGCTCCGGATCGGGAGTAAGACGATATTCAAAAATGAATTCGAGACCGCCGTCGTTTGCTCTGTGCCTTGCGGTGAGATAAAGCGGGATCATCGACGCTCCGTTGTTATACCAAACGCCCTTTGCGCTTCTTGCCGTCTCTTCGTCAATATTCGGAACAATCATGAGCGGCTGATACGAAAAACCGACGCTGTCATAGGTCGAGTCGGGTTTTGCATCGGCCGGCATTGATTTATGACGTTCCTGAAGCATCTCGGCAAAACTCAGCGAACAATGGCTGTAAATTTCGTTTTGAACGTCCATAATTTCACGGATTGAATCGAAAGCGGTCATGTCCTCAGTGACGATGCTGCGCATCGGGAAAAAGTTGATTCTGATTCCGCCGGACTTCTTTTCAAGAAGGTTTCCGCGTCTGTCAACAATCATCTTGAAGGAAACGTCCTCTTCGTTGTCGTTGAAAACGGAAAGGGTTGTCCTGACGCCCATTGAAAGTGCGGCGCAAAGCGAAAGATCGTTTTCTTCGCACATTTTTGAAAGAGCATTCGTTTCCTCTTCGGTCATGTCAAAGATTTTTGCCTTTGCGGCCGGCGAACCGGTGTGAATATCCGCAAAACGGTGCGTCGGATGCTCTTTGCGCTGTTCTTTGAGTCTGCTTTCAAGCATATAGTCGGTGAAAATCGGTTCGCTCGCTTTTGAAAGCGATTCTTCCCAATACTTCTTGTCAATTTCATACTGTTCGCTCTTGAGGTAAGCAAGTTCGCCCAGAAGAGCTTTTTCATAAGGACGCATCGGCTTCGGATAAGGCGTGCCTTTGAGCTTGTGAAGATAAATTTCCATGATGTCACGCAAAAAGACCTTAACCGAAAAAGCGTCCATTGCAAGGTGATTGAGCTTCATGAAAATTCCGTTGTAGCCTTCGGCGAGCTTCATGAGTTTGATCGTGTGGATTTCGCAATAATACATCGGAATCGGTCCGCGCGAAAAAGCAAGAAGCTTTTCATGCGCTTCTTCGAGAGTCATGTCGCTGTAATCCCAAGTTTCGATCTCCATTTCGCTTTTCGGCGTAATATACTGCATAACCTTGTACTGCTCGTCCGGCATGAAGCGAAGGCGCATTGTGTCGCAGCGTGAAATCGCTTCTTCAACCGACTCTTTCATGAGGTCAAAGTCCATTTCGCCTTTCCAGTAATATCCCGAGCCGATGTTGTTGATCGGATAACCCACGCCGTACTGCAAAGACATGAAAAGCATAAACTGCTGCGGAGTGGTAATCGGATATGCATTGACTTTTTCGCCCGACGGCAAAGTTCTTTCAAACATTTTTATACCTCCGTAAATTAATAAAGTGATATAAAATTAAGCTTCCTTATCGAAATAAAATTCCGTTCGTTTGATTTTTCCGGTTGAGGTTCGTTCAAACGGTTTTTCTCTGAGACGGAAAGAATCAATCTGTCTGTCCGACGGCGATTCAATGTTTACTCTGTCAACAATTTTTTCAATTTCGCCTTTGATGTCGGTGATTCCGTGCGCTTCGGCAAACTGAAGATCCAGGAAAATTTCGGCAACGAACTTGTCGTTTTCGCCGACAACAACAATCTCCTTGATTACCCCGTCGTCAACAAAACGGTTTTCAAGCTCTTCCGGTGAAACGTTTTCGCCGTTTGAAAGAATGATAAGGTTCTTCTTCCTTCCGGTGAGGAAGATGTGGTCGCCCTTGAGATAGCCGAGGTCGCCCGTATGAAGGAAGCCGTCTTCGGTGAATGCGGCGGCGGTTTCTTCCGGACGTTTGTAATAGCCGAGCATTACTGACGGTCCTTTGACCTGAATTTCTCCGTCAACAACACGGACTTCGTTCACGGAAAGGACTTTTCCGTTTGAATATTTGTTAACTTCCGAGAAATCGGAAGTTGAAATTCTCGGGCTGCATTCGCTCATTCCGTAGCCTTGTCTGACGGTAATTCCGTATTTTTCAAATCCGTCAATTATTGCCGCAGAAAGGAAAGCCGAACCGGCAATCATCCTTCTGAAGTTCCGGCCGACAACCTTTTCGGCCGCTTCACGGGGAGAAAGGGAAGGATTCTGCCTTTCGGTGATTTTGATTCTTGTGAGGATTGACTTGCAAAGAGCCGGAACAATTCTCATGATTGTCGGTTCAAAAACAAGAAGGTTTTTATAAAGATTTTTGAGTTCTCCGTTGAGGCAAAGCGTTCCGCCGTCATAGATTGTTTTGAGAACGTCGCAGGCATAGCAAAAAACGTGGTGCATCGGAAGGACGGAAAAGCTCACGTCGGTCGAATCCATGTTGTATTCGTTATAACAGCTGTTCGCCGCAAGATTATGGTTTGAGAGCATTACGCCCTTTCTTCTTCCGGTTGTTCCGGAAGTGTAAATAATCAGCGAGCAGTGGTCGGGATATTCTGTTATATTTGAAAGACCGTTGTAACATGAGCCGGTTTTATACTTTTCAAAAATTCCGTCGAACCATTCGGCATTGCCGAGCGAAATGATTTCTTTGAGACCTTTATATCTTTTTTGAACTTCCTTTGCCCTTTCGGAAAAAGCGTCTTCGCAGAAAAGGATTTCAATGTCTGCGTCGGCAAAAAGGTCGCTTGCTTCGTCAACCGTAATGTCCGGAGCAAAAGGAACAACAACGTTTCCGCTGAAAATCATTCCGGTGAGGCAGGCAACGTATTCGTAATTCGTGCTTCCGATGAAAGCGATGTGAATGCGCTCTTTTTTGACCGAGCGGATATATCTGCAAACGGCAAGGCAGTCTTCTCTGAAATCGTTATAGCTTTTGACTTTGACTTCTCCGTCGCGGACAAAGCGGCAAAAATCTTTTTCGCCGTATTTTTCCGCGGCATAGTCAACAAGTTCTCTGACGGTTTTTATCGATTCGCTCATACTTTGACATCATCCTTATATTTTCTTTTGATTTTAAGACTCGTTGTCTTCGGGAATTCGGTGTCCCTCGTTTTGATTTTGAGAATTCTCTTGTATGACGGAAGAGTGTCATTATATTTCTTAACGTCTTCCTTGATTTTTTCTTTTGCGTCGGGGCAAACGGTTTCGTCGAGATAGAACTCTCCCGTGATGAAGCCGTCCTCTTCGGAAACAACAACTTCCTTGACGTAATCAAGTCTTGTGAGCTGATCTTCAAGCTCTTCCGGAGCAACGTTCTTTCCGTTTGAAAGAACAATGAGGTTTTTCTTTCTTCCGACGTAGAAAAGGAAACCTTCGTCGTCAATATAGCCGTAGTCACCGGTCATGAACCAATCGCCGTCCATAACGGAAGCCGTGGCTTCGGGGTCTTCAAAATAACCGACCATAACGTTGTCGCCCTTTACGCAGATTTCGCCGATTCCGTCCTCATCGGGGTTCTTGATTTTGATTTCGCAGCCCATGGGCTTTCCGCATGAGCCGAATTTATAGTTTTCGTATGTTGAAATTGTAATTCCCGGCGAGCATTCGGTTGTTCCGTATCCGTTGAAAACTTCAATTCCGAGGTCGCTGAGTCCCTTTTCGTAAACCGGGTCAAGATATGCGCCGCCGATAACGATATATTCAAGTTCTCCGCCGAGACCGTCGATAACCTGCTTGAAGAGCTTTCTTCTGACGTCGATTCCGAACTTGCGAAGGAAGTTGCTGAGCTTGATACCCTTGCGAAGCTTGTCGGCCTGTCCGTTCTTTTCGGCCGTGCGCCAAACGGTTTTATAAATCGTTTCAATAAGAAGCGGAACGCCGGCAATGTTTTGCGGGTGATACTTCTTCATGTCCTGCGGAATATCCTTAAGACTGCGGCAAATATAGCCCCAACCGGTGAAAACGTTGACGAGGAAAAGCGCGCTCGCCCAAGCGAATGTGTGGTTCATCGGAAGGAAACCGATTGCGTGGTGGCCTTGAATGAGTCTTGCCGAGGAAACGGCCGACGTCATAATGTTTTTGTGGCTGAGCATGACGCCCTTGCTCTTTCCGGTCGTTCCGGAGGTGAAAACGATTGTTGCAATGTCTTCGGGGAGCGGCGGCTCGTCAAGATAGCTCTTGTTTCCGGCTTTGAGGTCGTTATGGCCTTCTTCGATGAGATCATAAAAATCGCTGATCTTTATGTATTCGGTGATAACAACGCCTTCGGCTTTTTTAAGTTTTTCAATTGTTCCGGCGAACTCGTCCGAATAATAAATTGCGTCGCAGTGGCTTCTTCTCATGATATCGATGATATCTTCGTCCATAAGCTTTGCGTCAAGGGGAATCACCGTGTATTTTCCGGTGAGGATTGAATAAAAGCAAACAATCCAGTAATAGCTGTTGTCGCTGAGGATTGCAACTTTTTTACCTGAGAGGCCTCTCATATAAAGGTTCTGACCGAGACCGACTGTGTCATACCAAACCTCATTGAAGGATTTTGTTCTGTCCTTCGTTCTCGTTTCGGGATAAACATACTGCTTTTGATCTCCGCCCTTGATGTGGCCGTATTCAATCATTTCACGCGCGGTGTGAAAATCGGGTACTTCCATAAACGGGTGGGGGTTTTTCATCTTTCTTGCCATAATTCTCTTCTCCTTAAAATAAGTCGGAAATCCGGAAGCGTGGCGCAACCGCACTTCTTCTCAAAAAATCACACAGTCAATTTCTATTCCGACACTGTGTTGACTAAAAGTATACATGGAATTCAAAGATTTATCAACCGGTTTCCGTGTAAAAATATAAACATTTTGTGAATAATTTCAAATCGTTTGACGGCTTTTCAACAAAAATTCATCTTGTGTTGGAATTATGAACTTTTATTAAGTAGACATCTGTCTGTAAAAACGAGTATAAATGAGCCTTCGCTCACCGAAAAATTGAGTTTTTCAAAAAAATGAACGACAGTTCATTAAAGATAATACATTTTCCGGTTTTTCATTTTTTCGTCTCTTCGCATTGATGAACGCAGAAAAATCAATGAATAAAGTGCGGCCCGGCAAAGGATTTTCAAAACAAGAGCGAATGAAATTTGACCGGCATTATTAATACATGATAAAAACGCTCCGCAAGGCCGAAGCCTGCGGAGCGTTTGTTGACCGAATTTTATTCTTCGCTTTTTTCAAATTCAAAAGCGTTCATTGCCTTTTCCATATCCTCCGGCAAAGGAGCTTTGCAGGTGATTTTCTCACCCGTCACGGGTTGAAGAAAAGTGACCTCCCCACAATGTAGAGCCTGATGCGTAATATCTTCCCGTTCCTCGCCGTACATTCTGTCGCCCAAAAGCGGCGCACCGAGAAAAGCAAAGTGAACTCTGATTTGATGGGTTCTTCCGGTTTCCAGATTGATTTCGAGGAGCGAAAGTCCGTTTCCGGTTTTGAGCGCTTTCCAGTGCGTGACGGCTCTGTCTCCCCTGTCGTCCGCAGTGCGGTAAGTTTTCATCGGATCGGGGCGGAAAATCGGCTTGTCAATCGTTCCGCTTCCTTCAAAGCGACCCGTTGCCAGCGCGTAGTAAGTTTTTTCAATGTTTCCGGAAAGGCGCGAAGCGGCGTGACTGTTCAGCGCGCAGACAACAAGTCCGCTTGTCCCCTTGTCGAGCCGTCCGACGGCACGGAAGGAACAGCACTTTCCTTTTTTTGAAAGATAACCGCAAACACTGTTTGCAAGCGTATCACCCTGATGGTTGTGCGATTCGTGAATCGGCATATACGGCGGTTTGTTGACAACCAAAACATCGTCGTCTTCATAGATCACATCCGGCATCACCGAACCGGGAACGGCCGTTTTTTCATCTTCGGGAATATTGATTGAAACTTTGTCGCCCTCATGAAGAAGGTCAATCGTCCGTGCGTGTTCCCCGTTGATGAGAAGTCCGTTTTCCGTGCGCTTGAGCGAGCGGATAAGCTTTGAGGAAAGGTGAACATAACCTTTCAAAAAACTGTAAAGCTTTAAAGAATCAAAACGTTCGTCGATTGTATATTCGAGCGTTCTCATCTGTCTTTGACCGCATATTCGTCAAGAAGCTTTTTCTTTTCGTTCCAAAGATTCTGAGAAAGGTCAACGTAATACTTATGCGGATTTTCAAAACGCTTGATTTCGTCCCAAAGCGTGTTGACCTGGTCGTTGCAGTAGGCCTTGATGTCCTTGATGTCCGGGCTGTTATAAACCTTTTTTCCGTGGTCAAAAACTTTGACGTGAAGTTCCTTTGCGGTGAAGTTGTCAAGAACCTTCCGCTTCCATGTGTACGTCGGATCAAAAATTTCGTAAGGCTTTCCGCTTTCAATCACTTCGTTGAAGAGCGTGACAACGTCGGCAAGGGCTTTTCCCGTTTCGTTGTCATAAAGGCGATAAACCCTTTTTGCACACGGAGTTGTGATTTTTGAAACATTCTCGGAAAGCTTGATTCTCGGAATAATCTTATCGCCTTCCTCAACGGCAACAATTTTATAAACACCGCCGAAAACCGGAGCCGACGCCGCGGTGATAAGTCTTTCGCCGACGCCGAATGAGTCAAGCTGTGCGCCTTGAATGAGCATATCACGGATGATGTTTTCGTCAAGCGAGTTACTCGCAACAATTTTGCAATCGGGGAAACCTGCGTCGTCAAGCATTTTTCTCGCCTTTTTTGAAAGGTAAGTGATGTCGCCGGAATCGATTCTGATTCCCTGCGGTCTGAAACCGCGCGGAAGGACTTCCCTTTTAAAGGTTTCGATTGCGTTCGGAACACCGGATTTGAGAACGTTGTATGTGTCAACGAGAAGGGTGCATTGATCGGGATACTGCCTTGCATAGGCGCAAAAAGCTTCAAGCTCGGTGTCAAAAAGCTGGACCCAGCTGTGAGCCATTGTTCCGACGGCCGTCACACCGTAATCGCGCTCGTCAATCGTGCAGGCCGTTGCGTCGCAACCGCCGATATACGCAGCCCTCGCCCCGTAAATTGCGCCGTCATAACCCTGCGCCCTGCGTGAGCCGAACTCCATGATTGTTCTGTTCCCGGCGGCGCGCTTAATACGGTTCGCCTTCGTTGCAATGAGGCTTTGATGGTTAATTGTGAGAAGGACCATTGTTTCAATGAGCTGAGCTTCAATAACCGGTCCTCTGACCGTTACGATCGGTTCGCCCGGAAAAATTACGGTTCCTTCCGGAATTGCCCAAACGTCGCAACTGAATTTGAAGGAGGAAAGATAAGAAAGGAAATCTTCGTTGAAGCCTTTCTTTCTGAGCAACTCAATGTCCTTTTGAGTGAAACGAAGGTTTTCAAGGTAATCAATGAGCTGACGCAGACCGGCCATAATCGCAAAGCCGCCGTCGTCGGGGACCTGACGGAAGAACATGTCGAACCAAGTTATTTTGTTTCCGAGTCCGTTGCAAAAATATCCGTTCGCCATTGAAAGCTCATAAAAATCGGTGAGCATTGTGAGATTTCTCTCTTTAAGCGTGTTACCCATTATACTTCCTCCTGATAATGAAGTTATATTTTGTGTTAGTATACTCCTTAATTATAACAAATTAAAGCGTTTTTCGCAAAAAAGCTGATTTTAATTTTAAAAATATTTTTTCGCCGCAGCGTTAAACAAAGTTCTGTTCTTCGTTTTTTTAGCTATGGTACGAATTCGCCGCCCGAAAGAACCGGTGGCCGGGAAGCAGTAAAAATATTTTCCCGAAGCAAAAAATTTTCCTCTTTTTTCTGTTTGATTTGTAACGCAAAGTTGTCAATTTTTTGTCGCATTTTGTTAACAAAAAGTTCCGATTGTTTAATTTCTTTGTTGTTTTCCGTCGAAATATATAACGTTATTTACTGTTTGGAATGATTATTTGATTGTGTAATTAGAAATATTATTTGCGCTCTAATTGACAAAAAGAAAATGATATGATAACATTAACCATGGAAGTAATTCCAGTCGGAATTATTAGCCAAAATTTTTAGGGGTGTGATTTTAATGAGAATCAGAAAACAGGCACTTGGCACGCGCAACATGGTTGGCGCAAAAATCGAAGCTAAGAGAAAAGAACTCGGTATGAAGCAGATTGACCTTCTTACCCAGCTCCAGATTAAGGGCGTTGAGCTCACCGCTTCGGGTCTTTCAAAGCTTGAAGGCCAGATCAGAAGCGTTAACGACTATGAACTCGTTGCAATCGCCGACGTTCTCGGCGTTTCAATCAACTGGCTCGTAGGCAAAGAATAATTTTTGCCTGATTTTTTAAAATCACTGTGCGCCCGGGGCGTGTTTATCAAGAATAAAACTCCTCTTTTGTTTTTGATAAATATGCTTCGGGCGCACTTTCTTTATGCCGAAAAAAACTTGCCAAACCGCCTTCGCTGTGGTAAAATAAAATGATTATATTTATGAGGTGATATACTTGGCAACACCTAAAGAAAACATCAGAAACTTTTCAATCATTGCCCATATCGACCACGGAAAATCGACCCTTGCCGACCGCCTTTTGGAGCTCACCGATTCCGTTGCAAAAAGGGACATGACCGCCCAGCTTCTTGACGATATGGACCTTGAAAGGGAAAGAGGAATCACGATTAAATCCCATGCCGTCAAGCTTGATTACAAAGCAAAAGACGGAAAAACATATGAACTCAACCTCATTGACACTCCGGGTCACGTTGACTTTAACTACGAAGTTTCGCGTTCCCTCGCCGCGTGCGAAGGCGCACTTTTGGTTGTTGACGCTTCGCAGGGCATTGAAGCGCAAACGCTTGCAAACACTTATCTTGCCCTTGACCACAACCTCGAACTTGTTCCGGTAATCAACAAAATCGACCTTCCCGCAGCAGATCCCGACCATGTTGCGGCCGAAGTTGAGGACGTAATCGGCCTTGACTGCTCAAACGCACCGAAGGTCTCCGCAAAAACGGGCGAAAACGTTGAAGCTGTTCTTGAGCGCATTGTTGAAGACATTCCGGCGCCTAAAGCAAACGACGACGCTCCGCTTCGCGCCCTCATTTTTGACTCGGTTTACGATAACTACAAAGGCGTTATCGTTTATGTCCGCGTCATGGAAGGAACGATTTCTGCCGGCGAAACGATGAAGATGATGGCAACTCAGGCTCAGTTCAATGTTGTTGAAGTCGGATATATGCGAGCCACAGGCATGGAACCGTGCGAAGTTCTTTCCGCCGGAGAAGTCGGCTACATCACCGCTTCAATCAAAACCGTTCGCGACGCAAAAGTCGGCGACACCGTAACAAAAGTCGAACGTCCGGCAACAGAGCCGCTTCCCGGCTACCGAAAGGTCAACCCGATGGTTTTCTGCGGCGTTTATCCGGCTGACGGTGCGGACTACGAAGCGCTTCGCGACGCACTTGAAAAGCTTCAGCTCAACGACGCTTCGCTCTCCTATGAACCGGAAACGTCGGGGGCACTCGGTTTTGGTTTCCGTTGCGGCTTTCTCGGACTTCTTCACCTTGAAATTATTCAGGAAAGACTTGAAAGGGAGTATAACCTCGACCTCGTCACAACCGTTCCGAGCGTTGTTTATAAAATTCATCTTCGTGACGGTTCCGTTGTTGAAGTGGACAACCCGACCCATTATCCCGACCCTGCGGATATCGACTTTTCCGAAGAGCCGATTACAAACGCACACATCTATTCCCCGCCGGATTACGTCGGCGCAATCATGGACCTTTGCCAGGACAGGCGCGGCGTTTTCAAGGATATGACCTATCTTGCGAAGGATCGCGTTGATATTCATTATGAGCTTCCGCTTAACGAAATTATCTATGACTTCTTCGACGTTCTCAAATCGAGAACAAGGGGCTACGCTTCCTTTGACTACGAAATTTCACGTTACGACCGCTCGAATCTTCAAAAGGTTGACGTTCTTCTCAACGGTGATGTGATTGACGCTCTCAGTTTTATTATCCATTCCGACAAAGCAATGGCAAGAGCGAGAAGAATTGCGGAGCGACTCAAGGAAACCATTCCGAGACAGATGTTTGAAATTCCGATTCAGGTTGCAATCGGAAGCAAGGTCATTGCCCGCGAAACCGTTAAGGCAATGCGAAAAGACGTTCTTGCAAAATGCTACGGCGGCGACATCACAAGAAAGAAAAAGCTACTTGAAAAGCAGAAGGAAGGCAAAAAGCGTATGCGTCAGTTCGGTACGGTTGAAGTTCCTCAGGAAGCTTTCATGGCCGTTCTCAAGCTTGAGGAAAACTGACGTGAAAGGTCTTTATATTCACATTCCGTTCTGCCTTTCAAAATGCTCCTATTGTTCATTTTATTCATTTGCGGCCTCGGAAGCGATGAAGGACGAATATCTTTCATCGCTTCTTTTGCATATTGATGATTGGGGCAAAAAGGAAAAATTCTTCTTTGATTCGGTCTATTTCGGCGGCGGAACACCGTCCGTTTTCGGCGGAGAACGGCTTTTTAAAGTGCTTTCAAAATTGAAAGAAAGTTTCTTCCTTTCGCCGGACTGCGAAATCACGGTTGAGGTTAACCCGTCTTCCGCAAGCGAAGAGCTGTTTTCTTTTTTTAAAAAAGGCGGAGTCAACCGAATTTCAATGGGCGTTCAATCCGCAGTTACAAAAGAACGAAAAACAATCGGCAGAAATTCCGACTGTGAGCAGGTAAAAGCCGCTCTTTCCCTTTGCAAAAAGTTCGGCATTGAAAACACCTCGCTTGATTTGATGCTCGGTTTACCGTTTCAAACAAAAGAAAGTCTTGAAAAAAGCCTTGATTTTATCATTGCCTCAAAAACAAAGCACGTCAGCGCATATATGCTGAAGCTTGAAGAAGGAACACCGCTTTTTGAAAAGCAAAACCTCCTTCCCCTTCCCGACGAAGACGAAGTTTGCGATATGTATCTCAGGGTTTGCGAAAAACTCAAAGAAAACGGCTTTGAGCATTACGAAATTTCAAACTTTGCGCTCCCCGGCTTTCAAAGCAGGCACAACAACAAATATTGGCTCTGTGAGGAATATCTCGGGCTCGGTCCTTCGGCTCACTCATTTCTCGGCGGAAAGCGTTTCTTTTATAAAAACGATATAGGCTCTTTCATAAAAAACGAACCGCCGATTTCTGACGGAAGCGGCGGCGACGAAGAGGAATTCTCAATGCTTGCGCTTCGGCTTTCAAAGGGACTTGTCTTTGACGAATTTGAAAATCGCTTTAAAAAGAAGTACCCGGAAGAAAAGCGAAAAAAGGCAGAAGAGCTTCAAAAATACGGACTTTTAAAAATCGACGAAAAAAAAATAACCCTTACGGAAAAAGGCTTTCTTCTTTCAAACTCGGTGATTGCCGAGCTTTGCTGAAAACAACACCGTCCGAAAAATCGAAAAGGCGTTGTTATTGACAATTTGCGGCAATTATGATACTATTTTTCCGCAAAGAAGGCTACTTGTAAAAACGGTAGGCGGTTTACCTCACGAAAGCTTTTCTTCCGGGAGGGACGATTTTATTATTTCCCTCCACTGTTTGCGGAGGGGGTGTTGTGATGGAATATTTTGCAATGATGGCTCTGATCCTCGTTTTTGCAACGGGATACATAGTCGTCCTTTCAAAAGCATCGGACAATAACAGGAATAATAAAAAATAACCGCCCACGTCTGCAAACTACGGCGGTTATTTTTAACCAAAATATTTGAGGGCGAACCGCTTACTACAGTTGCCTTCTTTGTATCTTTATTATACTCACCCGCTCAATATTTGTCAAGCGGATTTTATCTTCTTGAAATTTTTATAAAAAAGGAGTGTTTTTGATGAAACCTTTCGGTCTTGTCCTTGCCGGCGGCGGCGGAAAAGGCGCATATCAAATCGGCGCATGGGAAGCGATGCGTGAAATCGGCGTGCGCTTTGAAGCAATTGCGGGCGTTTCAATCGGCTCAATCAACGGCGCTCTCATTGCTGCCGACGATTTCAAAGCCGCAACCGACCTTTGGAACAATATTTCTCTTGACAAAGGCGTTAACATTTCAGAACCTCTCCCCGACCCGGAAAATCTTTTCAGCACTAAAAATTGGGGAATACTTTTCAAAGAATTTGTCAAAAACGGAGGCTTTGACGCTTCGCCTGTCAAGGAGTTCCTTTCGCAGTATATCGACGAAAACAAAGTCCGCGCAGGCAAAATTCCCTTCGGCCTTGTCACGGTTCAAATGACTCAGGGAATGACCGGGCTTGAACTTTTTATTGATGACATTCCCGAAGGCCAGCTCATTGACTACCTTCTCGCCTCTTCAAATATTCCGCTTGCAAACAACATCGGCCCCGAAGGCGAAAAGTTCCTTGACGGAGGCGTTTATGACAACACTCCCGTTTCAATGCTGAAAAAGCACGGCTATAACCGCCTTGTCGTTGTTGACATTTCAACAATCAAAGGCGTCAATCACAACCTTGATTTTCTCAATTCAAACGTTGTTTACATAAGACCTTACAACATCGACGACCTCGGAGCCTCCTTTGATTTTGACAGCGAAAACGTTAAAATGCGAATGAGAATGGGCTATCTCGACGCAAAAAAAGCCTTCTCCTATCTTTCGGGAAAGATTTTTTATTTTTCGCCGAAAACATTCCGAAATATGGTTTCCGAATACGGCGCAGACGCTGTCATGCAACTTGAAGAACTTGCATACGAACTGAAAGTCGAACGCCTTTGCGTTTATACTCAAAAGCAATTCCTCTCGGCGGTCAAAAAAGCCTTTGACCAAAAGAATGCCGAAGAAGAGGAGAAAGCAAAGGAAAAAGAAGAAAAAGAA
>JAUNFH010000044.1 GCA_030525185.1 Clostridia bacterium | reverse complement strand
CGCTTCTTTTTCGGCGGCGCGTCTTGCTTTTGCATCCATGACCTGATTTTTGTCGGCCTTGATTTTGATGCTTGTGTCCTCCTCTTTGACGAAGAAGAGAAGAACGAGCGAACCGGCAATCATGACGACCGAACCGATGAGGAAAACGATCGGGAAAGTCTGGGCTTCGTCGGTGTACTGGCCGAAGAGGGCAACGTAAATCACGCTTGCGATTGTTCCGGCAACCATTCCGATGAGACTTCCGACGGAACCGGTGAGGTTAATGATTGCGTTTCCTTCGGAGCGAAGTTCCGGCGGAGTGAGGTCGGGCATGAGCGCAACGACCGGCGCACGCCAAAGCGACATTACGAAAACGAAAAGGATGATGATTGCCATTGTTGCGGCAACGCTGTTCGTTTTGAGCGCAACGATCGGAATGAGTGCAAAAAGAACGGCCGAAATCGGCGCACCGGTAACGATGAACGGACGGCGCTTTCCGAGTTTTGAATGGCAACGGTCGGAAAGTTTTCCGAACGTCGGTTGGAAGATGACGCCGAAAACGTTGTCGAACGTCATGATGATTCCGATGAAGAGCGGAACGAGGGTGATGCTTGAGCCGAAGCCGACGTCTTCACCCTGCGCCCTTGCAAGATTTGCGAGCCACGGGAGCGCTTCGTTGAGCTTTGCACTGAGGTTTGTTACAAAGTCCGAAGCGGAAAGAAGGCGGTTGAGGATTTTTGTGACGTATGGGTCATAAATCGCCCATGCGATTGACGACGCCATGAATCCGAAACCGGTGAGAATCGTCAGCTTGTAATTAAGCTTTTGCTTTTTCGGAGCGTCGGAAACGTTTTTTGTTTTTTCAGACATTTTCTTCTTTTCTCCTTTTTGAAAAAAATCAAAAACGGGAACGGGCACAAACCCGTCCCCGTTTTATTAACGAAAATTCAATTAATCGTCTGCGTTCTGAACAGCTTCGTCGAGCCATGAGGTGTCTTCGTCTTTTGAAACTTCGCCGTGTTTTACGCGGGTAATGATGAGAAGACCGATGATGAAAGCAAGCGCGCAGAAAAGGAACATGAAGTTATAATCGTTGTCAAAAAGACCGATGAGAAGTCCGCAAAGAATCGGGCCGGAAACGGCTGCCGAGAAGGTTGCCGTGTAATAATATCCGGTGAAAGTTCCGACGAACTCTCTTCCGCCGATTGCAAGAACGAGCGGAAGCGTATTGATGTTGATCATTCCGACGCAAGCGCCGCCGACAACGAGGGCAATCCAGAATGAAATCCAGGTAACCGTGCTCTGGTTTCCGAAAATCTGAGAAACGGCAAGATAAAGACCGAAGAAAACAATGCAGCCGATGAGACCGATAATGATTGTTTTCTTGCGTCCGATTTTTCTTCCGAGGGTACCGGCCGGGATTCCGAACGCTGCGAGCGAAACGGCAAAGACAGCCATCATAAGGGTTGAATAAATCGGCTTAACCGCAAGAGTTTCCTCTGCGAAGTTCGTAAAGTTCGGGATAATCGCTTCGGTTGCGTTGCAGATGAAGAAAAGCGCGGCGAGCATGAGAAGAAGGCTCTTTCTTTCTTCCTTTGAAATCGGAAGGTCGCGGATTTTGATTTTCTTGGGTTTTTCGCCGTCTGCGGTTTCAAGTTCAACCGCGGCGGAAAGGTCATACTGCTTGTTCTTTTTATAGAAAGCAACAAGAGCGATAAGGCTGAGAACGGCGATAATTGCGGCAACAACAAAAATCGGAGTGTAGTTAACGTACTGAACAACGCCGTCAACGGTGAGAACTCTCTTCTGAGCGAGGGTAACGCCGTCAACAACAAAGCTGTCATGCTTTCCTTCAAAGAAGACCTTGAACTTGTCGGCAAGATCCGCCGGGCATTCATAAAGACCGGTAACGTTTCCGAGTTTGTCAACGGCGTCAACGATTACGCTTCCGTCCGGGTTCGTTGCAAGAATCTGACCGAGGGTATTCGTTTTTGCCTTGAGCATTTCGGCCATTCCGTTGAGACCGAAAAGACCGGCAAGGGTCGAGACGAGAGTACCGATGACGAAGCCGAGAACCTGACCGATACCGCCCATGATGTTGATGACTGCGTTTGCGTCACTTTGAAGGTTTGAGGGAGTGAAGTCCGGCATGAGCGAAACAACCGGTGAACGCCAAATCGACATTACGAAGTTGAAGCAGATTACGACGGCCATCATGAGAGCGATGCTCAGCGCGATTGCCTTCACCGAAAAAGCAACAACCGGAATGAAGCAGAAGAAAACGGCGCAAATCGGAAGGCCGATGATGATATACGGCATTCTTTTTCCGAACTTTGACTTTGTTCCGTCGCTCTTTTTTCCGAAGAACGGCTGGAAGATAACGCCGAAGATGTTGTCAATCGTCATGATTGCGTTGACGATGAGGGGAACGGAAAGCCACGCAAGAGCGGGAACTCTTTGATGGAAAGCGTCGATTCCGCCTTCTGCGGCGAAAAGCTCTGTGAATTTTGCCTTGAGAATTACGGGAACGTATGAATTGTAGATTGACCACAAAAGCATGCATGCCATAAAGCCGAGACCGATTAAAAAGGTTCGCTTGTAATTAAGCTTTTGTGTCTGGGGTGCGGCTGACGCACCCTTTGTTTTTTCGGACATTGGTGTTTCCTCCGTTTTCAAATTGGTAATTATGTTTGCCGGCCCGATAAGCGTCCGCCGAATTTTGCAAAACGGCCGATGCAAATGAGCATGACTTTGAGCTATTATACAATAATTCGCACGTCTTTTTCAAGGGAAAAGCGGGATTGTAAAATTTATCTACTAAATGCACAAAAATGAGCCTTCCTTTTTGTTGACAAATGTTTGAGAACTTTTAGATTTTTTAAGAAAGGCGCAATGAATCGGGAAAATTTTTGAAAAAACGTCGCTCTTCCGTATATATAACGCCAAACGTCGAAACATCGTTTCAAGTTCCGCCGAAAGCGGAATGCTTTACGGTGTTTCAAGGCGGATACTTCATTTGATAAAATTGTGCGGCGAAAGGTCGGTTTTTGTTGACAAATCAAGCCGCGAATGATAGACTAATAAATAGCTGTGTATGAATTGAATATTGGTTTTTCTCCCCGAAAAGGGAGATTTTCGGCGTGCGTCCGTTTTTTCGGGAACGTGGGCTTCTTTCGTCGCAGCAAATCGGATAAAAAGGAATTTTGATTATGAGCTACACAAAAGAAGACATTTTACGCATCGCCGAAGAGGAAGATGTAAAATTCATCTGCCTTCAGTTCACCGATATTCTCGGAATGCTCAAAAGCGTTTCGATCACAAGAAGCCAACTTTCAAAAGCGCTCGACAACCGCTGCTGCTTTGACGGTTCGTCAATCGACGGCTTTGTCCGAATTGAAGAGTCGGACATGTGCCTTCATCCCGACCTTGACTCTTTTGTCATTCTCCCTTGGGAAAGCGAAAGCGGAAAAACCGCAAGACTCATTTGCGACGTTTATTTTACGGACGGAACGCCGTTTGAAGGCGACCCGCGTTATGTTCTCAAAAGAGCAATCCAAAAAGCCGCAGACATGGGATACACCTGCAACGTCGGCCCGGAATGCGAATTTTTCCTTTTCCGCCCCGACGAAAAAGGAAGACCGACAACTTTCTGCCACGACAGAGGGGGTTACTTTGACCTCGGACCGATCGACAAGGGTGAGGACTGCCGAAAAGATATTTGCCTCACGCTCGAAAGCATGGGCTTTGAAATTGAAGCTTCTCACCACGAAAACGCAAAAGGTCAGCACGAAATCGACTTTAAATATGACGAGGTTCTGCGAACCGCGGACAACGTTATGACATTCAAACTCGTTGTCAAAAATCTTGCGAACCGCCACGGCCTTTACGCAACGTTTATGCCGAAGCCCGTTTTCGGCGAATGCGGTTCGGGAATGCACACGAACATTTCCCTTTTCAAAGACGGCAAAAACGCCTTCTATGACGAAAACGACGAATTCGGCCTTTCAAAAGCGGCCTACGGCTTTATCGCCGGAATTATGGATCACATCAAGAGCATGACCGTTTTGACGAACCCGATTGTCAATTCATATAAGCGCCTTGTTCCAGGCTACGAAGCTCCGGTTTACGTCGCATGGTCGGCGAAAAACCGCAGTCCGCTCATCCGTATTCCTTCCGCAAAGGGAGTTGCAACAAGAGTTGAGCTTCGCAACCCCGACCCGGCCGCAAACCCGTATCTTGAAATGGCGGCGAGCATTTTCGCCGGTCTCGACGGAATCGAAAGAGGACTCACTCCTCCGCCGGCAAAAGATTCAAACATCTTCAACCTCACCGACGAAGAACGCAAAAAAGAAGGAATCGGTTCACTTCCGAAAACGCTCGGCGAAGCGATTAAAGAATTTGAAAAGAGCGATTTCATGCGTGAATGTATGGGCGACCACGTCTTTAACCGCTATATCAAAGCGAAAAAGGAAGAATGGAAAGAATACAGCACAAGGGTTTCTCAGTGGGAAATCGAAAAATATCTCGGAAAATATTAAGTTCATATTTTTTCGGCCGTCAGTAATTTTCGGACGGCTTTTTTGTGTTATTTTTAATTAAAATGTGATAAATGTTTTTTTTGTAGGTACTGCCGTTTTATTTGACAAAAAGTAAAGTTTATGCTACACTGAAAAAAATCCATGAAAGGAAGGTGCGTTGAAATGAAAAAAGCAAAAAAGATTTTCGCTTTGATTCTCGTTGCGTCAATCATTTGTTCTTTTGCTTTCGTTTTTTCGCTTTCGGGCTTTCCGGCTCATGACACGCACCTTTGCCGTGAAAGCGGCTGTTTCATTTGCGCCCTTGTCAATTTTGCCCAAACGCTTTTTAAAACGTTTGGTTTAACTGCCGTTTTTTCGGTTCTTGTTGCAATTTTCTGCGCCCGAAGGTTTGTTCCGATTGACCGCAACCTTCCGGTTAAAACGCAGTACGAAACTCCTGTAACACTTAAAACAAAAATACTGGGTTGATTTTTTCATGACAGGATAATTGCGCCTTTTTTCAAGAAGGCTTTTTTGTCCTGTTATATTTCTATGTATTAATTTTATATTTTAGAAAATAGAGGTATAATTATGAAAAAATTTTTCACAGTATTTTTGTCTTTTTTATTGATAACTGCGTTGTTTTGTGCCTGCTCGGGTGAAAAAGCAACCGAAGGAACAACAAAGGAAACGCCGACTGAAAACAAAAAACTTTCGGTTGTCTGCTCAATTTTTCCGCAGTATGACTTTTGCAAAGAAATTGCCGGAGACAAAGCGGAACTTACTCTCCTTCTTAAATCAAAGGTTGATATGCACAATTACAAGCCTTCGGCAGAGGATATTCTCATAATTAAAAACAGCGATTTGTTCATTGACATCGGCGGAGAATCCGACGAATGGGCAGACGAAGTCCTTGAAACCGCAAAAAGCGAAAACCTCTGCGTTCTTTCGCTGATAGATGTTGTTGACGCAAAGGACGAAGAAATGCTTGAAGGTATGGAAGAAGAGGAACACGAAGAAGGCGAAGAACACGAAGAAGAAAAGGACGAACACGTTTGGACTTCGCTCAAAAACGCAGAGCTGATTGTTAAAGTAATCACCGAAAAACTTTGCTCTCTTGACGAAAAAAATGCGGAAGAATACAGGAAAAATTCCGCTTTCTATCTTTCAAAGCTCTCCGCTCTTGAAAAAGAATACGCCGAAACGGTTAAAACCGCAAAGCGCAAAACTCTCCTTTTCGGCGACCGATTCCCGTTCAGATATCTTGCGGACGATTATTCGCTTGAATGTTTTGCCGCTTTCTCCGGCTGTTCCGCCGAAACGCAGGCAAGCTTTGAAACAATAAAATTCCTTGTTGAAAAAGTGAAGGAAAAAGACCTCCCATTTGTTCTCAAAATTGACGGTTCGGACGGTTCCGTTGCGGAAACGATTGCTTCGCAAAGCAAAGCGGAAGTCAGAACACTCAATTCCTGTCAGTCGGTTTCGGAAGACGACATTGAAAACGGAACAAACTACCTTTCGATAATGACGGACAACCTTTCCGTCCTTAGGGAGGTGCTCAACTGATGGAACTTTTATCGCTTAAAAATGTCAGTGTGGGTTACGAAGGAAAAGCCGTTGCGGAAAACATCAGCTTTTCGGTTTTTTCCGGTGATTATCTTTGCATAATCGGCGAAAACGGAGCGGGAAAGTCGACACTGATGAAAACTCTCCTTTCGCTCAAAGCTCCCGTGAGCGGAGAAATTAAATTTTCGGACGGTTTTTCAAAAACTTCAATCGGTTATCTTCCGCAACAAACAGACGCACAAAAGGATTTTCCGGCAACGGTTTGGGAAGTTGCTGTTTCCGGATGTCTCGGCCAGTGTGGCTTTCGCCCGTTTTACTCGAAAGAGCAAAAGAAAACGGCAAAAAAGTGGCTTGAGCGTCTTGAAATTTTTGACCTCAAAAACAAAAGCTACCGTGCACTTTCCGGCGGTCAAAAGCAGCGTGTTTTGCTTGCCCGTGCGCTTTGCGCCGCAAAAGGACTCATTCTTCTTGACGAACCTGCCGCCGGACTTGATCCGATTGTTACAAAAAACATGTATGACCTGATAAAGGATATCAATGAAAAAAACGGCGTAACGGTCATTATGGTTTCTCATGACCTTTCGGCGGCGATGAAGTACTCAACGCATATTCTTCAGATAAGCCGAAGCGGCGCATTTTTCAAAACAACGGAAGATTATAAAAACAGTGCCGAAGGCAAAGCCTTTCTCGGAGAGGAGGATGAAGAAAATGATTGAAAAGATTGTTTCATATTTTCAGTATGACTTTGTTCGTTTTGCCCTTGTTGCCGGAGTGCTGATTGCGCTTTGCGCCGCACTTTTAGGCGTAAGCCTTGTTCTTCGCAGATACTCGCTTATCGGTGACGGACTTTCCCATGTTGCGTTCGGCGCGATGACGGTTGCAATGATTTTTTCGGTTACTCCGATGTATGTTTCTCTTCCTGTAACGGTTCTTGCCGCTGTTCTTCTTTTGCGCGGAGACAGCGCAAAACTCAAAGGAGACAGCGCGGTTGCCGTCCTTTCGGTCTCCTCTCTTGCAATAGGCTATCTTTTGCTCAACGTTTTTTCAAAGCAAACGACCAATCTCAGCGGCGACGTTTGCAGTATTCTTTTCGGTTCAACGTCAATCCTCACACTCAAAAAAAGCGACGTGATAACCTGCGCCGTTCTTGCGGCGGCGGTAATTATCATTTTTGCTCTTTTCTATAACAAGATATTCGCCGTAACGTTTGATGAAACTTTCGCAAGGGCAACGGGAACAAAAACTTCGGTTTATAACCTCATTCTTGCTGTGACAACGGCGGTTGTGATTGTTCTTTCGGTGAATCTTGTCGGTGCGCTTTTAATTTCCGCCCTCATTGTTTTTCCGGCGCTTTGCGCAATGCGGCTTTTCAAAAGCTTCAAAGGAGTAATGATTGGCGCGGCGGTGTTCTCGGTTGTTTGTGCCGTTTCCGGAATACTCGTTTCAATCGTTTTTTCAACGCCGGTCGGCTCAACAATCGTGGTCTGCAATCTCGGTGTATTTGTAATTTGTATAATTATTGACGTACTCAAAGGAGGTACAAAAAGATGAAAAAAATTATTGCTCTCGTTCTTTTTCTCATAATCGCCCTTTCGCTTTGCGCCTGCGGTGAAGGCGGTTCGGATAATTCGCAAATTTCCTCGCCTGCCGGCGACACAACGCTTTCAACCGTTGCTGTGACCGAAAACACGGCGGCAGCACAGGAAAAAAGTGAAAAATTCAAAGCGCTTGAAAAGTATGACGTTGACATTGATATGAACGGACTGAACAAAACCATGACTACCGCTCAAATGACTTCAATTATCAATGAACCGGGAAAATACCTCGGAAAAACGATACGTCTCACCGCAACTTATCAGAAGCAGCCTGCCGAAACCGGAGACAAAAAGCATTACAACTTTGCTTTCGGTTATGATGACACCGGCTGCTGTGCGGCGTGGTACATTGAATTTTACGGTGACAGCGTTCCGGAAGATGTGGAGGATTTTTCTTCGGTTTCAATGGTCGGAACCCTCAAGCAATATGATGAAGGCGGTCAAAAGTATCTTTATGTTGATGTTGAGCATTTCGCAGTTTGAAAAAAACCAAATCACATTCCTTTTTTGCGGTGTCCGGTTCTTTGTGCCGGGCGTCGCATTTTTTACGGACAAAAGCAAAAAAGAAGGAATCACAAATTCTTGCAATCCCTTCTTTTTATATTTAAAATCTTTTCTTAAAAATCAACGTGCGAAAACTTATTCAACGTCCTGAAGTGCGTCGTAGCCTTCTTCTCCGGTGCGGATTTTTACAACGTTTTCAACGTCATAAACGAAAATCTTTCCGTCACCGATATGACCGGTGTAAAGAACCTTTTTCGCCGTTTCGATTACGCTTCTGACGGGAACTTTGCTGACAACAACGTCAAGCTGAACTTTCGGAAGAAGGGTCGGTTCAATTTCAACGCCTCTGTAATATTCGGGCTTTCCCTTCTGTGCGCCGCAACCGAGAACGTGACTCATCGTCATTCCGGTGATTCCGAGTTCGGTCAAAGCGTTTTTGAGCTTTTCAAACTTCGATTCCTTACAGATAATTTCAACCTTTGTGAATTTTATGCCGCTTTCGTCTTTTCCTTCGTCAAACGAGGGCATCTTTTTGACGGGTACGGCTTCGGCAACAGGTACGTCACCCGAAACGGCAACAACCTCTTCTTCGTCATATGCGGTATCCGGAAGCATTGCAAAGCCTGCGTATGCGGTGAGAAGTCCGTGCTCGGAAACGTCAAGTCCGGCAATTTCGTCTTCCTTGTCGGCACGAAGTCCGATTGTGTGCTTGAGAATGAGGAAGACCGCCGTGATGATAATCGCAACATAAGCCGCAACGGAAACAACGCCGAGAAGCTGAACGCCGAAGAAATGGAATCCGCCGCCGTAGAAAACGCCTTTTTCGGTCGAAACGCCGGTTGCAAAAAGGCCGGTGAGGATTGTTCCGAGTGCGCCGCAAACGCAGTGAACGGAAATTGCGCCGACGGGGTCGTCGATTTTTGCAACTTTGTCAAAGAATTCAACCGCAAGAACAACGGCAAAACCGCAGGCAATTCCGATGATTGCCGCGCCGACGGGGCTGACTGCGTCGCATCCGGCGGTGATTCCGACAAGGCCGGCAAGAGCAGCGTTATACGTCATTGAAACGTCCGGCTTCTTATAACGGATCCAAGTGAAAATCAAAGTTACACAGCAGGCAACGGCGGCTGCAAGGTTTGTGTTGAAGAAAACGAGACCTGCGCTTTCCATGAGTTCGTCCGTATCCATTCCGACGGTTGAAGCGCCGTTGAAACCGAACCAGCAGAACCAAAGGATAAAAACGCCGAGGGCGGCAAAAGTGAGGTTGTGGCCGAGGATTGCTTTGGGCTTTCCGGCTTTGTCATACTTTCCGATTCTCGGTCCGAGGATTTTTGCGCCGATGAGAGCGCAAACACCGCCGACCATGTGAACGGCCGTTGAACCGGCAAAGTCATGGAAGCCGAGCTGCGAAAGCCAACCGCCGCCCCAAATCCAGTGGCCCGAAACGGGATAAATAATCAGCGAGATTGCCGCGGAGTAAATGCAATATGCGCTGAACTTCGTTCTTTCGGCCATTGCGCCGGAAACGATTGTTGCGCTCGTTGCACAAAAGACGGTCTGGAAAATCGCATATGCCCAAAGGGGAACGCCTTCGGGAAGAATTGCGCTGTAATCTTTCATGATGAGCGGATCGATCCAACCGAAAATTGCGCTCGACGAACCGAACATGAGACCGAAACCGACGAGCCAAAAGCACGGTGTTCCGATGCAAAAATCCATGAGGTTTTTCATAAGAATGTTTCCGGTGTTTTTTGCTCTTGTGAATCCGGCTTCGCACATTGAAAAGCCTGCTTGCATGAAAAAGACGAGTGCGGCGCCTATGAGCACCCAGATTGTGTTTACGGAACTATACATGATTTTTTCCTCCTGAAATGTTTTTCAAAAATTCTTTCTTTTCTCTGATGACTTTGATTTGAGGGTTGATTGTCCGATTGCTGCATAGATGGTTGCACTTCCTTTCATGATAACCGAAAAGCGGGACAGAGGGCGGTCTTTTTTTCAAAAGAGACTCCCTTGTCCCGCAAAGTTACGTTTTAATATTAAATTTTTTCTCTCTGCCGATTGCGGCAAGAAAAACAAAAAGGCGTCAAAGAGATTGTTTTCTCTAAGACGCCCTTGCCTTTATGCTCTGTATTTTACAAGTCTTTCACCCGTTTTGTCAAGCGGTTTTTGAAGATTTCTTTCGGGAAGGCTCAATTTTGTGAGCTTATCACGAAGTTTTTTTGAGAATAAAGATTTTCTTTGTTGAGTTTACCGCCTGATTTAAAGCGATAAAGCGTCGGCTTTCGGAAAAGCAAAAAGCCGTCCCCAAAAAATCGGAACGGCTTTTTTGAAAACTTTTTGATTATTTTTCAAGCTCGGCTCTGATTGCCTTGATGAATTCCTCGGTTGAAAGGGTCTGCGGCTTTTCGCCCTGCCAAAGCATTGCAAGGTCTTTCGTCATTCTTCCGCTTTCGATTACGTCGAGAGATGCTTTTTCGAGCTTGTCCGCAAACTTCATGAGTTCATCGTTTCCGTCAAGTTCTCCGCGCTTTCTGAGTGCGCCCGTCCAGGCAAAAATCGTTGCAATCGGGTTCGTTGAGGTTGTTTCACCCTGAAGGTGGCGATAATAATGTCTCGTTACGGTTCCGTGAGCGGCTTCATATTCAAAGTTTCCGTCGGGGCTGACGAGAACGCTCGTCATCATTGCAAGCGAGCCGAAAGCAGTTGAAACCATGTCGCTCATAACGTCGCCGTCATAGTTCTTGCAAGCCCAGATATAGCCGCCCTTTGAGCGGATAACTCTTGCAACGGCGTCGTCGATGAGGGTATAAAAATATGTGATTCCGGCCTTTTCAAAAGCTTCTTTGTATTCGTTTTCATAAATTTCTTCAAAGATGAGCTTGAAGGTCTGGTCATACTGCTTTGAAATCGTGTCCTTCGTTGAGAACCAAAGGTCCTGCTTTGTGTCGAGCGCATAGTTGAAGCATGAATGAGCGAAAGATCTGATTGAGCTGTCTTTGTTGTACTGCGCCTGAAGAACGCCGCCGCACTCAAAGTCATAAACGGTTGCTCTTTTCTGTTCTCCGCTTTCACCGGTGAAAAGGAGTTCGGCCTTTCCGGGCTCGGTGACTCTGAATTCGGTACCCTTGTAAACATCACCGTAAGCGTGACGGGCAATCGTTATGGGTTTTTCCCAAAATCTTACGGCCGGCTTAACACCGCTGACAAGAATCGGAGCGCGGAAAACGGTTCCGTCAAGGATTGCACGGATCGTTCCGTTCGGGCTTTTCCACATCTCTTTGAGGTTATATTCTTCGACGCGCTGTGCGTTCGGGGTGATGGTTGCGCATTTTACGCCGACGTGATACTTTTTGCAGGCTTCGCCCGCATCAATGCTGACTTGGTCGTTCGTCTCGTCTCTGTGCTTGAGACCGAGGTCATAATATTCGGTGTTGAGTTCAACGAACGGTGAAAGAAGCTCGTCCTTAATCATCTTCCAGATGATTCGTGTCATCTCGTCGCCGTCCATTTCGACGATTTTTCCCATTTTGATTTTGCTCATTTTTAAGTACCTCACTTTTTATATGAATTGTTTGATTAACTCAGTTTTTTTCTTCAAGAATTGCCGTGAGCCTGTCCGGTCTTTTTGTCGTGATGTTGTCCGGCGCGGCATAAAGAACGCGATAAAGCTCAAATTCTCCGTTCACGGTATAGACCGAAACCAGAAGACCCTTTTCGTGGAAAAAGGAGCAAAGCTCTTTTGTCAGCGCACGCTTGTGCATATTGATTCCGACGGCGCCGCTCGTGATGACCTTCATCGCAATTTCTTCAAGATAATCTTTGTCCGAAACCTTTTTTGCGTCAACATCCGCATTGAGATAATACGGAATTTTCGGGCAGGATTCTTTCACTTTTTCAACGTCTTCCTCTTCGATTCCGGTGAAAAAAAGCTGATTGAGAATCATGTGCTTTTCTCCGAAAGTCTGAACGAGAGAAAGGTTCGTTGTGCTTTTTGCGTCAACGTTCGCAAGAACGGAAGGGTGCTTTTCAAGGAAGGCGAACGCCTCTTCAAGGGTAACTTCGTTTCCCTTCGGTTCGTCGTGGGAAAGAACGGGTTTTCCGCTTTCGTCAAAATTCAGGTCGAATTCAACAATCTGCGCTCCGGCGGAAACGGCGGCTTCCATCGCTTCAATCGAATTTTCCTTTTCTCCCATGCAACCGGTGTGGCCGGTAACGGTAAAATCTTCCGGAAGGAAGAGCGGGTCAAAATTTCTTTTCAGCTTTTCAAGGGAGAAAAACGAAATGCACGCAAGAATAATTCCGACGCAAAGAATTACGGAAACAATCGCTTTCAGCCGTTTCGATTTTTTCATTGTCTTTTCTCCTTTGTTTTTGATTCCGACTCACATTTTATCAGACAATTGCGTCAAGGTCAATGTTGAAGGGAACAAAAAGAAAAAACTTTTTATGAATTATACCGGCTCATCGCTTCGTCGGTTTTTCCGTAGATCATGAGTTTCACGGCCTCGCCGGCATTTTCGCAGGCGGAGCGCAAAGCGGTGAGCGCATCCTTTGAAAACGGTTCGAGAACCCAGTCCGCAAGATCAAAATCCGGGTGCGGCTTTTTTCCGATTCCGAGCTTGATTCTCGGAAAAGCGTCGCTTTGAAGCTGAAAAATGATGCTCTTGATTCCGTTGTGGCCGCCGTCGGAACCTTTCCGGCGGATTCTGAGCCTTCCCGGTTCAAGACTGATGTCGTCAAAAATCACGATGATTTTTTCGGGCGGAATTTTGTAAAACTCCGCCGCTTCGCGAACGGCTTCGCCGCTGAGGTTCATGAAGGTTTGCGGCTTCATGAGAAGGCAGCGCTTTCCGCCGATTCTTACGTCCGCAATGAGCGCCTTGAATTTGAGGCGGTCGATTTTTACTCCGAGGTTTTGAGCAAAAAGGTCAATGCAAAGAAAACCCGCGTTGTGCTTTGTGAATTCATATTTTTTTCCGGGATTGCCGAGACCGACAATCATATAATCAAAAGTTCCGTTTGAAGAAAACTTTTCCTTTTTCAAAAACATTTTTACGCTCCCGTTTTTTATTTCATATCCCTGTACGGCTTCTTTTTAAGAACCCAGTTTTCTTTGTTTTCCTGCCTTGCCCTTGCGATTGCGAGCGCGTTTGAGGGAACGTCCTTTGTGATCGTCGAGCCTGCGGCGGTGTAGCCGTAATCACCGACTTTTACGGGGGCAACAAGGTTTGTGTTGCAGCCGATGAACGCGTGGTCGCCGATTGTCGTTCTGAACTTTTCCTTTCCGGTGAAGTTGACCGTAACGCAGCCGCAACCGAAATTGACGTTCTTTCCGACGTCGCTGTCGCCGACATACGTCAGGTGAGAAACGCTCGTTTTTTCGTCAATCGTTGAATTTTTGACTTCGACAAAATTTCCGAGATGAACCTTGTCTGAAACACGGCTGTTCGGTCTGATGTGAACAAAGGGGCCGAGGTCGCAATTTTCGCCGACCGTGCTTTCAAAAGCCTGAACATAATTGAGCGCCGAACCTTCGCCGACGGTCGTGTCGCAGATGAACGAACCGGGGCCGATGACGCAGTCCTTTTTAATTTCCGTCTTTCCGGTGAGGTGGGTGCCCTCAAGAATGATCGCACCGCTTTCAATCGTGACGTTCTTTCCGATGAAAACGTTTTCGTCCATGGGAATGAGCACGCCGTTTTCTTTATGCTTTTCAATAATTTCCTTCCTCTCTTCTTTTGAGAGCGAAAGAATTTCTTCAATTGCTTCTTTTTTCATAAATATCTTTTCTCCGACAAAAATTTAAAAATCATGCGCCTTTCCGGACGCACAATTTTCATTATATATCATTATGCCAACATACGCAAAGATAATCAAGCCTTTTCGGGCAAAAGAAGAAAAGATTATAAAAATTTAACAAAAGATTTTTTCAATTTCGCTTTTTCTTCTTTTTCATATATGTTATAATTAAAAAACTTATAATGTATAATTGACCTTGTTGTGTCCGGATTCGGACGACCGGAGGATATTAAATGGAAAACAATAAAAACGAAAAGCAGGAAAACGGACTCATTGTCGGAAGGAACGCGGTTCTTGAAGCGCTGAAAAGCGAGCGCGCGATTGACACCCTCCTTGTTGCAAAAGGCGAACGAAACGGCTCTGTCGGAAGAATAATCGCCGCCTGCAAGGACAAAGGCACCGTTATCAAAGAAGTTGACAAAAGAAAGCTCGATTTCCTTTGCGGCGGCGGAAACCATCAGGGTGTTGCCGCTTACGCCGCAAGTCATGAATACGCCGAACTTGAGGACATCTTCTCGCTCGCAAAAGAACGCGGTGAAGATCCGTTCATCATCATTTGCGACGAACTTGAAGATCCGCATAACCTCGGCGCAATCATCAGAACGGCGGAATGCGCCGGCGCCCACGGAATCATCATTCCGAAAAGGCGCAGCGTTTCGCTGACGTGGGCGGTCGGAAAAGCCGCCGCCGGAGCGCTTGAATATATGCCCGTTGTCAGAGTGACGAATCTTTCTTCAACGCTTGACGAACTCAAGGAAAGGGGCGTTTGGATTTACAGCGCGGACATGGACGGAACGGACTACTCAAAAACCGATTTTTCCGGTGCGGTCGGCCTTGTTGTCGGCTCGGAAGGAAACGGAGTCGGAAAACTTGTGAAAAGCAAGAGCGACTTCATCGTCTCGCTTCCGATGAAAGGAAAAATCAGCTCGCTCAACGCTTCCGTTGCCGCCGGAATTTTAATGTATGAAGTCTCAAGGCAAAGAACGGACAAAATATCTGTCGGCAATTAAAAAGGGTGGAAGAAAATTATGTCAGATATTAAAAAAGACCCGTCGGCTTTTTATGACGACGATTTTGTGAAGAAAAAAACCGAAGAACCCGCTTCTTCAAACGAAACGGGAAAAATCGACGAAATCAACGAAATTCTCGAATCGGTCGGAATTTCTCCGATTGCGGAAGAAAAGCCGCAGGAGAAAGAAACGCCTCGGGCGACCGAAAAAACAATCAGAATTTCGGACAACGAAAAAACGAAAGTGATTCCGGACGACGGAAAAACAAAGCACTTCAGCCTTAAAAACGAGCCGCCCGAAATCAAAAAAACAAAAAAAGAAAAGAGCGGCCAGCTCCTTCTTGACGGCTACGACGACGAGACAAAGCCGAAAGTCGTTTCGCAGTCTTCGGTTGAAAAACAACTCAAAAAAACGAGGCAAAACCTCATTGACAATTTTCGCGTTCTTTCAAAGGACATTGCGGACGAAGCGATTCTTGAAAA
>JAUNFH010000201.1 GCA_030525185.1 Clostridia bacterium | reverse complement strand
AAGCACCGCGAGATGATGGCGGAGTTGACCGAACGCCGCGCGGCAATTGCCCGGGCGGCGGAGGACGCAAGCGAAGAGGTTGCGTCCATCTGAAAACAACAAAAGCCGGGCAAGTGTCCGGCTTTTTGCTTTGCAAAGGGGGTTGTGGGCGGCTCGTGAACTTTCTTATTTGCACTGTATAAAAAAATTCGTACGGGCGGGGCTCGTAACCGCCCATGGAACCTTGCCGTCTGCACCACGCAAGCAATAAAACTTTTTCTTTCGTTTCCAAATCCTACTTACCTTCGCTCCGCGGGGGTACTTTTGTCGATTGAAACAAAAGTACCCAAAAGTTCGCTTTGGGGTACGGCGCCCCAGAGAGCGAAATCGCGATTCCTTGAGGAAATCGGATTATCGCTCTCAAACGCGCCTACACATCAAACTTCGGATAATCTCCGTTTTCCAAAACACCAATCTGCTATAACGTTAAACCACACTCTGTCCAGATTTTTAGTCAGACAGTTCTGTAAGTTATGTTATCTCATTCCTCTTCTCCGCAGATTTCTTGTTGTCAGCTTTTACATTCTTCAATTTAATATGGTGGGTCTGTATTTCAGCAGACTCTTCTTTTTTAGTTGAACGTAGAAGAAAATGAAGCTTTTTATTTTTCCACAAAAAACCCGCGAGCTGTTGAAAACGGAAACGTTGTTTTTAGGTTGTTCCGATTAAACATAACGACAGAGTGGGGTTTAACGAAGTAGCGGATTGATGGTGAGGAAAGGGAAGCGATGCAGACGACAAATGTGTAGGCGCGATGGAGACGATAATCGGATTTCGTAGAAATTCCGATTTCGTCGACCTCTCGCGCCGTACGAAAAGCGCATTTTTGATTACTTTTGTTGCAACCGACAAAAGTAATCCCCGCGGAGCGAAGTTAAGTAAGATTTGGAAATGAAAGAGAAAACCTTATTGTTTGCGTGGTGCAAACAGCAACGTCCATGGGCGGCTACAAGCCCCGCCCGTACGACGTTAGATTTTGAATTTTAGATGTTGGATGCGTTTGTTTTTATGCGGTGCAAACAAAAAAGCATTGGCAGAACAAAACCGTTCTGTCAATGCCTTTTTATATTGTTCGCTTTGTCCGTTGCGGAAAAGTTTCCTTTTACTTAAACTTAAACAGCTTCCTGAACTTTTTTTGCCAGCGGTTGAGATATGCCGTTGCAAAAATCGTGTAAAAATAATCGAGCATAAAGAACACGAGGTTGAAAGCAACGAAGAGCACCGGCATAATGTGCTGTGCCAGCCATGTACCGTCCTTGACGTCAAGAAATTCGGTCAGCGGAATGTTCATCACCTTGAAAACAACATACTCGGTGGCAAAAACAGCCGCATTGTAAATTATCAGTTTGATCGCGTATTCAAGAACGCGGTTTTTGATTTTGCTTTCGATGATTCCTTTGAGAATCGGGTAGTAGCCGAAAAAGGCGATATAAAGCAGGATGCCCTCCTTGTTGGGAACAACAAGAAAGCCGATTATTGACGTTGCCGCCCAGACGCCGAACGCCCAGCCTCTTGAAAGCTCGATGACGCAGACCATTATAATCACGCCTGCCATTGCGGCAACTGAAATTGAAAGAGTGTCAAACACTGTCAGAAGAAGAACAACAACGGAAAGCGCTGCGGCCATTCCTCCGAATGCGGTTTTTGCGGCTTTGCTCATTTTCTATCCCTCCGGTCAGCAGCAGGGGATAAGGTCGCCGCCCATGCTCTCGCAGCAGCAGTCGGCGCACATGAGACCAGAGCAGATGCTGCAAATGTCGCAGTCTGAGTCTGCGTGTCTGCTTTCGCTCGTTCTGAAGCCGCCGCTTCTCTGGTTGCGCATGTTTTCATAGTTTCTGCGATACTCAACATTCGACGGATCCATGTTGTGGGCGGTGGTGAAATAGGTGTAAGCCTGATCGACCCAGCCGCGGTTATAGTTGATCTGACCTTTGAGGTAATACCACTGAGCGTCGCGCGAGTTCGGTGTCATGTTTTCAAGAAGCTGTTCCGCTTCGTCAAGTCTGTTTTCCGCAATCAGTGTGCGTACTTTTACATAGACCGCCGTCTGCTGCGCACCGGCTCTTTCTGCGTCCGGATTCGGGCGGCCGTAGCCGGTCTGGTAGGTATAGGTGTAGTCCGGAGACGAGTAAAACGGCTGACCGTCGGAGTTAAACGATGACATAATTGTGTCATACGCTTCGTTGAGCTCCTGCATTTTTTCGTTTGCCGCGTCCGCAAGCGGGCTGTCGGAATAATTATCCGGGTGATATTTTTTTGCAAGCTGCCGGTATGCGCTTTTCACTTCAGCCTGCGTTGCGTTCCTCGGAACGCCGAGAACTTCATAGGGATCTCTCATTCTTTTTGTTTCCTTTCAAAACTCTTTCTGCCGAGCGGTACATTCCGCCGGTGAGGATGTTTTCGATTATTTCGCTTGAAATTTTGAATTTGCAGCTTTTGAAGGCGGAAAGTGCCTCTCCGCTGCTGGAGTTCAGGGTGCTTTCAATTTCGTGGCGGACGTCCGCCGGAAGGTCTTTTGAAGAAAGCGAATATTTGTTGACAAACACGTTGAACGAACCTGACTTGAGGTCACTTTCAATGTCGTCGAGTGCGTCCAAAAGGTATACCCAGCGGCCGACAAAATAGCCGAAGCGATAGAGCGCGACCGTGTTTTCCGCCGCATCGAGGGAGAAGATTTTTCCCAATGCATCTGCGGAAGGGTGAGCGGCCTTGTCCGGAACGTCGGTGTTTTCCTCTTCTTCATTGCGCTGCTTTTCCATGCTTTCGCAGATGATTTTTTCAAGCCGAGGGAAAAGATTCGCCGCCTTTTTCCGCCAAAGTGCCGCAATCGGCAAAAGCAGAAGAAAAAGGAGCTTTTTGAAAAAGCGGCTGTCTGCAATGTTGTCTTTGACCTTGTAATAAAACATGAGCACCGCCGCGGCGCAGACAAAGTCAAAGGCTTCTTCGCCGTTTTGGCAGTAGCTGCATTTTTTTGCCGGATTGAACGGACACCTTCCCTTTTTAAACGAAGGAGCAATGCCTTTTTCGCAAAGCTTTATCAAAAGCAGAAATGTCATGTCATAGCTGAGGATAAGGCGCGAGAAAACGCCGTAACGCTTTCCGAGGGCTTTGCAAAGCGAGCAGTAAAGCCCTTTGTAAAGCTCATATTCTTTGACGCGAAGTTCGCCTTTGTCTGTTTTAACGTAGCCAAACATCAAGAACTATCCTTTAGCAATATAATTAAAATTATTATACATTATTTTCTCCGTTAAGTAAACGGTTAGCAAAAAATATTTCGAGCGGCATATAAAAACCGAGAATTAAAGCTTTGTTGTCGTATTCTCTTACTTTTACTTAAAAAGTGCTTGAAAAAAACGGTAAAAGCCCGTATAATAGGTGAGCTTAGTAAGTCTATGCTTA
>JAUNFH010000043.1 GCA_030525185.1 Clostridia bacterium | reverse complement strand
GAGGTTTAAACGGGAGCCTCGCGAGACTCCCCTACGATGAAAATTAAGACAGAACTTTTAAATCCACCGCAAGAAATCCACGGAGAAAAGGAAGGGAAAAAACTTTTCTCTGACTGAAAAGCATGACAGAGTAAAGATAAACCGTGCGGTTAAAAACCCACCCAAAGCAGTACCGAAAAGAAAAAATTTCAAAAAACTTTCGGCTCTAATCTTCCTCTAATAATTCTCGCATATACTACAAACAACGAATCGGGAAACCGAAAAGAAAACGGATTCCCGGGCAAAAAATTTTTATCATGAAAGGAAACAAAGCCATGAAAACAATGAAGAAAATCGTATCACTCGTACTCGTCTGCCTTATGTGCATGAGCGTTGCGGCATTCGCGGCCTTCGGCGCAAATTATATCGGAGAGGCAAAAGCCAAGGAAATTGCCCTTTCAGCCGCAAAAGTTTCCGCCGCAGACGCAAAGTTTCTCACGGTTGAATTCGATTTTGAAAACAGAATCGCCGTTTACGAAGTTGAATTCTACTTTGGCTCAACCGAATACAGCTATGACATCAACGCAACGACAGGCGCAATTCTCAAAGCCGAAATCGACAAAAACGGCGTGAACCTTCCCGATCCCGACGCTGCTTACATCGGAAAAGCAAAGGCAAAGGAAATTGCTTTCGCCGCAGCCGGAATCAAAGAAGCGGACGCAAAGAAAGTCAAGGTTGACTTTGATTATGACGACGGAATCGCAAAATACGAAGTTGACTTCCATTTTGAAAAGAACGACTATGAATATGACATCGACGCTCTCACCGGAACAATTCTCAAGGCCGAAAAAGAAAGAGATTTTGATTTTTCAGACCTCTTCTTTGCAAACCTTTTTGAAAAGCTCTTCGCCGCAATCAAGGCGCTTTTCACCAAGTAATCAAAACGCATTTCCACGGACCGACGCAAAAAATGCGGCGGTCCTTCTTTCTTTTATACTGCCGGTGTGATATAATTTATAAAACCTTTGAGAATCGGAGGGAACAGACATGAGACTTTTGGTCGTTGAAGACGAAAAAGATCTTAATAAAATTATTTCAAACAAACTTTGCTCCGAGGGATATTCGGTTGACAGCTGCTTCGACGGAGCAGAAGCGGAAGAGCACATTGCCGTTGCCGAATATGACGGAATAATTCTTGACATAATGATGCCGAAAAAGGACGGGCTGACGCTCCTTCGCGAACTTCGCGAAAGCGGAAACACCGTTCCCGTTCTCCTCCTCACCGCAAAGGACGCAGTAAGCGACAGAGTCAAGGGCCTTGACGGCGGAGCGTCGGATTACCTCATCAAACCGTTCTCGTTTGACGAGCTTTGCGCAAGGATAAGGGCTATGCTCAGAAAAACGTCAAACGCCGCATCAAACGTTTTTTCCGTCGGCGGACTTTCGGTTGACACGGCGTCAAAAAAAGTTTCAAGAAACGGAAGGACAATCGAACTTTCGGCAAAGGAATATGCCCTTCTTGAATACATGATGAGAAACAAGGGCATTGTTCTTTCACGCGAGAAGATTGAAAACCACATTTGGAATTTTGACTACGAAGGCGGAACAAACGTCATTGACGTTTATATCAGTTATCTCAGACGGAAAATCGATTCCGGCTTTGAAAAAAAGCTCATCCATACCGTCAGAGGAAGCGGATATGTTATCCGGGAGGAAGAATGATTAAAAAATCGCTGAAACTTAAAATCACGCTCTGGTTTTCCGCCGCAATCATCATCATTTCCTGCGTTGCGGTTCTCACAACGGTTCTCGTCAGCGGTTCGGTCATTCAAAAAGGAATCAGAGAAAACCTCATTGAGACGGTTGAAAACAACCTTGACGAAGTTGAATTTTATAAAGACTATGACAAACTTGAATTCGACGACCCGTATGACCTTTGCATCGAATACAAAGGCGGCTGGCTTGAAATTGACGATGACTTCGTGAGAAGCGTCAACGGAATCAACTCTTCGCTTTACGACGAAAACGGATTGCTTTACGGCGACGATTCGTTTTTTTCCGAAGAAAACAACCCCCGGTTCAAGGACCGCGCCGTCTCTTCGGTCAAAACGGAAAACGGAACGTTTTATGTCTATGACGTTCGGCTGAGCCTTCCGGAGGCCGGAGACCTTTGGCTTCGCGGAACGGTAGATTCGGATTACAGCATCACCCAAACGAACAGAATTTTCAAAATCGTTCTTTGGTTCATTCCGTTCTTTGTTCTTCTTGCAATCGCCGGCGGATATCTCATTGCAAGACGTGCGCTTTCTCCGGTCATTCAAATCACCGCGGCGGCGGACAACATCAGAACCGGAAACGACCTTTCAAAGCGCATTGAAATCGGAACCGGAGACGATGAAATTCACCACGTTGCAAAATCGTTCAACTCAATGTTTGAGCGGCTTGAGGACTCCTTCAACAAAGAACAGCAACTCACAAACGACATTTCTCACGAACTTCGCACACCGATTTCCGTAATTTTTTCTCAGTGCCAATACACCCTTGAAAAAGACCGTTCAAAAGAAGAATACGTTGAGGCTCTCGAACTGATTGAACGTCAGAGCAAAAAAATGGCCTCGGTCACAAACGATATGCTTTCCTTTGCAAGAATCGAAAGGGGTGCAAGCGAAATCAAAAAGGAAAAGCTAAACCTTTCCGAATGCGTTTCTTCAATCTGCGAGGATATGTCTTTGATTGAAGACAAGGGAATCACTCTTTCTTCAAACATTGAACCGAACATTTTCATCGAAGGAAACTTTGAGCTTCTTTCACGGCTTACTGTGAATCTGATTTCAAACGCTTATCGTTACGGAAAAGAAAACGGTTCGATCATCGTTTCGCTGAAAAAAGAGGGCGAAAACGCCCTTCTTTCGGTTGAAGACGACGGAATCGGAATTGAAAAAGACGAAACGGAAAAAATCTGGAACCGTTTTTACCGCGCAGACTCTTCAAGAACAACGGGCGGAACCGGACTCGGCCTTTCCTTCGTCAAAGAGATTGCCGAAATACACGGCGCAAAGGTTTCGGTGAGCAGCGAGAAAGGAAAAGGCAGCGTTTTTGGCATCGAATTCAAAAGAGCCGAATTCTAATCATCAATTAATTTTTCCCGTGTATTCTTAACTTGCAGTCGGGAAAGACTGTAATAAAACCAAGGAGACAACGCTTATGAAAAAAGTCGCAATAGGAATCTGTGCGCTGGCCGTTGCCGCCGCAATAGGAACCGGAGCCGTAATTTCTTCGGCTTCAACCGCAGAAAAAAATTCGGTCGGCTCCGAAAAAGCGCTCGAAATCGCTTTGAACGACGCCGGAGTTTCAAAAGAAAAAGCAAAAGACAAAAGCTCTGTTTTCACAAAGGAAAAAGGAAAATATGTTTTTGACGTTGACTTTGAATTTGAAAACAAAGAGTATGATTACAAAATCGGCGCAAAGGACGGCTCGATTGTTGACCGTGAAATTGAAATCGAAGACGGGACAACCGAACCCGGCTCAACCGTTCCGACAACAGTAAATTCAACCTCATCCGCCGTTTTGACATCAGAACCGCAACCGAACGGTTCTTCGGCAACAACCGTTTCACCGACAACATCAAATTCTCAAACAGTACCCACCCAACCCGAGCCGACAACATCGAAAAACACGGCTTCAAAAAGCGTCCGAATTTCCGCAACCGAGGCAAAGCGGATTGCCCTTTCCGACTCCGGTGTTTCGGAATCGGACGCAAGTTTCAAAAAAGTCAAACTTGAAAAAGAACACGGAATTTATGAATATGAGCTTGAATTCACCGCCGGTTCAAAGGAATTTGAATATACGCTGAACGCTTTCACCGGTGAAATAATCGGCCGAGACATTGAATCAGAGCATGACCACCCGGAAAAAACAACCGCCGCCTCTTCACAGAAAACGACAACCGGTTTCATCAGCGCCTCCGATGCAAAGGCAATTGTCCTTTCGCACGCAGGCCTCGGCGAAAGCGAGGTCACGTTCAAAAAGTTCAAGCTTGACGAAGACGACGGAATTTACAAATATGAAGTTGAATTCAAAAAAGGTTTCATCGAATACGAATATGAAATCAACGCAAGAGACGGAAGCATAATTGATTTTGAAAAAGAAATCGACGACTGAAAAGAACCGTTCCGAAAACTGATCGGAACGGTTCTTTTGTTTTATTCTGCTTTAATGATTTCAACGAGAATATCGGTCATTGCCGAAAGAGCTTCAACCGAAAGGGCTTCGTAAATACTGTGAAAATTCATTCCGCCGGTTGAAAGATTCGGACATGGAAGACCTTCAAACGAAATCCTTGCGCCGTCCGTTCCGCCGCGGATCGGAGTGACGACGGGCTCAACGCCGAGCTTTTTCATTGCGTTTTCGGCTCTTTCGACAATATCCATGTGCTTTTCGATTATTTCACGCATGTTGTAGTAGCTGTCCTTCACCGAAAGTTCAAACGTTTTTTCGCCGTATTTTTCATTGAGAAAATCGGCAACCGAAGAAACGAACTTTTTCCGCTCCTCAAACTTCTTTTTGTCGTGGTCACGGATAATCATGTGAAGTTTCGCTTCGGTTTCGTTTCCGGAAACGTCGGAAACGTGATAAAAGCCTTCATAGTTTTCGGTATGCGCCGGAGTTTCAAAAGGCGGAAGCATTGACATAAACTCCTGAAGGAACAAAACGGCATTTCTCATTTTGTTTTTTGCCGAACCGGGATGGGTGTTGACTCCGTGAACCGTAAGCGAAACCGAAGCGGCATTGAAATTCTCGTATTCGATTCCGCCGAGTTCGCCGCCGTCAACGGTATAAGCAAAGTCGGCATTGAAGCGTTCAAAATCAAAATGATCCGCCCCTGCCCCGATTTCCTCGTCCGGAGTGAAGCAAATGCTGATTTTTCCGTGACGAATTTTATTTTTAATGATTTTTTCGCAAGCGGAAACGATTTCGGCAACTCCGGCTTTGTCGTCCGCCCCGAGAAGGGTTTTTCGGTCGGTAACAACGAGTTCTTTTCCGATATACTTTTCGTCAATCATCGGTGCGTTCGTTCCGTCAAAGGTGATTATTTTTGCGTTGACGTTTTTTCCGCTGACGTCGGGCGAAGTGTCCATATGGGAAACAAGTCCGATTGAAGGCTCGTTTTCAGCCCCCTCGGTTGCCGGAATATGACCGTAAACATAGCCGAGTTCGTCCCGTACGGCGTCCTCAACGCCGATTTCTTTAAGCTCTTTTGCAAGGTAATCGGCGAGAATAAGCTGAGAAGCGGTTGAGGGAACGGTTTTGCTCTCCTCGTCTGAAGTTGTTTCAAAAGTTACATATTTTAAAAATCTTTCAAGTGCGTTCAAAATTATCATCTCCCGAAGGTATGATAGCACAAAAAGCAAAAAAAGGCAAACCGCTTTTGAAACCGCCTGCGTTCTTGATTTTTGAAAAGCTTAATGGTATAATGATTTGAATTATTAAAAGTTTAATTGAGGTGCTTATTATGATTAAAATTTCCCCGTCCATTCTTTCCTGTGACTATTCAAAAATGGGTGAAGAATTTGAAAGAATGAAAGAATGCGGTGCCGACTGGCTTCATATCGACGTCATGGACGGCCACTTCGTTCCGAACATCACCCTCGGCGCGCCGATTGTAAAATGCATGAGAAAATGCAGCGACCTTGTTTTCGACGTTCACCTCATGATAAGCGACCCGAAAAAATATGTTCCGGACTTCGTCAAGGCCGGTTCGGACGTCATCACCTTCCATATTGAATCCGACTCCCCCGTTGAGGAAACGATTGACCTCATTCGCGAACTCGGCTGCAAAGCCGCCCTTTCGGTAAAACCCGGAACACCCGTTGAAGAAGTTTTTCCCTTCCTTGAAAAACTTTCAATGGTTCTCGTCATGACGGTTGAGCCCGGTTTCGGCGGCCAAAGCTTCATGCCGGATATGATGGAAAAAGTTAAAGCACTCAGAGCGGAAATCGACAAAAGAGGTCTTGAAACCGATATTCAGGTTGACGGCGGAATCAACGAAGAAAACGCCGCCCTTGCCGTTGAAAGCGGCGCAACCGTTCTTGTTGCCGGAAGCGCAATTTTCGGCTCAAAGGATCCGAAAAAGACGATTGCAAACCTTCGCAATCACTGAGAAAGTTTTTGAAGCGCCTTGCTTTTTATGAGGCATTCACCCGCTTCTTTGAGTGAAAGAAGCTTTGCTTCGCTCAAAAAGAGCGGTTCGAGAAATTCGTTCAAAACCGCGCTCTGAGCGTTTGAAACATTGAAGGCGAACAAAACAAACGTCCGGTCAAACCGATAAAGTTCGTTTTTTTCAATCATTGAACCTGACTTTTTGAATTTTCTTGAAAGGTCAATAACGTCATTGATTTCATCGGTAAAAAAGGCAGAAAGCTTTTCCATTTTCTCCCTTTTTTCGGTCTTCTCTTTGAAAATCATCAGGCAGCCGCCGAA
The DNA here is from genome assembly GCA_030525185.1 of Clostridia bacterium. Taxonomy (GTDB): domain Bacteria; phylum Bacillota; class Clostridia; order Oscillospirales; family Acutalibacteraceae; genus UBA6857. The sequence goes on along the minus strand of JAUNFH010000043.1, from coordinate 9,127 downwards.
CGAATCCGGCATTACGTCAACCTCAAGCGAGCCGCAGTCTGAAACGCAGCGGCCGGTTTCAAGGCGAACTTTTTCAAGAATAAGGCGGACAAGCTTTCTCGTCTTTTCGTTTGAATAATCAAGTTGTTCAAAAGTGACGTCGTTTTTTGAAAGGTCTTCTTTTGAAAGTTCGACAAGAATGCTTTTTTCGTCAATCGCATCAATTTTCATTTTCGTTTTCTCCCGGTGAACTTATGTATTTGCCTTTATAATACTCCGGTTTTCAAAACTAATCAATGAACAAATTCTGGCAACGATTTTGCCGGTTTTTCTCGGAAAGGAACAGTCATGAAGAAATTTAAATTCAAAAGAAAAAAGGATCCGTTTCCGAAAAGTTCCGACGTCAGAGTCAAAAACAGCTATTACACTTTTTCAAAAGAATATCCTGCGGCAAAAATCATTCAAACAAAACGCGTGAAGCGAAAAAAAGAACGGGTGCGCTCGGCTCTTCACGTTGCGCTTGCGGCGGTTGCTTTTCTTCTCATCGTTTGCGTCTCATTCTTTGCGGTTGACCTCGGGTTAAGGTTTTCAAACAAACCGATTGACGCAGGCTCGGAATTTTCGGGTCTTTCAAAAGAAAGCGCCGAAAACCTTTTCAAAAGCGGTTCGCTCAAAGCGCTGTATATGCCGTATGAAAAACTTTCCGACGGAAAAAGCGTTTCCTCTTTCATAAAAGAGGTCAAAAAAAAGGACTGCACCGCAGTTGTCATCGACTTCAAAACCGAAAGCGGAAAACTCGTTTACTCATCTCAAACCGAACTTGCAAGAAACGGAAAATGTGCGATTTTTGACAATGAAACCGTTAAAACGGCTCTCGGAATTTTTGAAAGGGAAGGCATTGACGTTGTTGCAAGATTCTTCTGTTTTGAAGACGAAACGGCGAGCGAAACCGAGCCTTCTTTTGCCGTGAAATACAAGGACACCGATGTTCTCTGGCGCGACGATATTTCCGAAGGAAAGGGAAAAACGTGGCTTAATCCGTATTCAAACGGCGCAGTGAGCTACCTTCTTGACCTTATCAAAGAGGTTTCTTCAATGGGAGTCAAAGGTTTTATTCTTGAAGCGGTTTCATTTCCCGATTCCGACCTTTCAACCGCAGGTTTTCCCGGGGAAAAAAGCGAAAGCGGACGGGCCAACGTCCTTTTGAAATTCATAAAGAAAGCAAAAGCGGCTGTTCCGGAAAGTTGTTTTCTTCTCCTTTCAAAAACAGCCTCGGACATTCTCCTTTCCGCCGACGAAACATATTCTTCCGAGCTTCTCAAAAGCGAGGCTGACGGTGTTTGCGTTGACACGAAAAGCCGCCCGGAAAGCTTTGTTGCCGACAGAAAGAGCAATTATTCCTCAATGCTTTCAATGTTTTCTCAGATCAAAAGCAAACAAAACTCCGACGACGTTTTTGTTCCGGTGATAGACATAGATGAATACAGAGGAAAATACATCCGCACGCTTTCGGAAAACGGTTACTCAAGCTACATAATCTTTGACGAAAGCGGAAAATACTGATAACAGACAACAAAAAACTGTCGCAAAAGGTTTTTCCCGATGCGACAGTTTTTTATTAATACTTCACTTTTCCCGAAGCCACCTGTTTAAGGTGCGCCCCGTAAGGCGACTTTCCGTAGCGTTCGGCCGAAAGAAGAAGTTTTTCCTTTTCAATCCAGCCGTTTTTAAACGCAATCTCTTCCGGAGCGGAAATCATTATCGATTGGCGTCCTTCAACGATCCTGACGAAATTCGCCGCCTCGTTGAGGCTTTCAACCGTTCCGGTATCGAGCCACGCAAAACCGCGGCCGAGAAGTTTCACGGAAAGCTTTTCCTCTTTGAGGAACATCAGATTGAGGTCGGTAATTTCAAGCTCTCCCCTTGCGGAGGGCTTCACTTTTTTTGCTTTTTTGCAAACCGTGTTGTCATAAAAATAAAGTCCCGTAACGCAGTAATTTGATTTCGGATTCTTTGGCTTTTCCTCAATTGAAATCACCTTTTCATTTTTGTCAAATTCAACAACACCGAACCTTTCCGGATCGTCAACGTAATAACCGAAAACGGTTGCAACGCTTTTTTCGGCGTTATCCTTCGCCTCTTTCAAAAGCTTTCCGAGTCCGTTTCCGTAAAAGATATTGTCGCCGAGGATCATCGCGCAACTGTCTTTTCCGATGAATTCTTCGCCGATTATGAAAGCCTGGGCGAGTCCGTCGGGTGAAGGCTGAACGGCATAGCTCAAATTGATTCCGAAGTCGGACCCGTCGCCGAGAAGCCGTTCAAAGTTCTTAATGTCCTGCGGAGTGGAAATAATGAGAATATCCTTGATTTCGGCCATCATGAGAACCGAAAGCGGATAATAAATCATCGGTTTGTCATAAACGGGCAAAAGCTGTTTTGAGGTTACCATCGTAATCGGATAAAGCCTTGTTCCGCTTCCTCCGGCAAGAATAATTCCTTTCATAAATTTTCTCCTTTGTTTGCAAATTTTTATTTGTTGTTATATTCCGACGTTGTCAGAATATTCCTGCTGCAAAAAATCGTTATCGCCCCGACAATAATGTTGACGAGAGCCATTCCAAAGAACATTATGCCCTCAAAAACGGGAAGAACAAAGCTCAAACCGATTCCGCCCGCAACGCCCGGAACCGCAAAGACGAACGCAAGAACGAAATAAAGAAAAATCAAAAGCGCTTTGTTTCCGCCGTTGCCGAAAATACGTTGCAAAACAAGGTTGACTCCGACAAAAAGAAAATTGAAGCTGATTTTTGCAAGAATCAAACCGAGAACTTCAAGCGGCGGTGTTTTTAAAACGAAATAAAAAGGAAGGAACGTAATCACCGCTTCGGCAATCGAAGACGGAAGTTGCTCTTTGAGCATATTGAGAAGTTTTTTGAACGGCGGCTCCGGAATGAGATAAACGTAAGGCAAAAGAAGCTCTCTTGCCCAGCGGCCGGAACCGACGGTAAAAATCGAAAAATAAATATTTATTGCAAAAGCAAAAACGGGTTCCTTCATGAAGAACGCAAAACCGATTGTAATCACCGCAAAAACAAGGCTGAGCATATTGACGGCAAAAACCTTTCCGCGGCGGTTTTCAATCTTATGCTTTTCGGCGATTGCAGAAGCTCCCTCGCCCTTTTTGAAACCCGTTTTTCCGGTCTTGACGTTTCTCGGAGCGGTTTCGGAAGCCTTTCCCTCTTTTTGCGCCGTGATTGCCGAAAACGAAACTTCCGTCGCCTTGAGAACATCCTCATAGTAATCGCTTTTAAGCCTTGAAACAAGAAGATAAAAGACGGCAACGCAAAGGACAAAACAGCCAAGCGCAATCAGAACGCCCTTATATTCGCCCGAAATGAACGAAGCAACGCCGAAACGCAAAAATCCGGCAATCGGGAAAAAGTTCATGAAAAACGAGTTTGCGTTTTTCACAACGGCCGGAAGAATATCTTCTCCGTTTCCGAAGCTCAAATAACCGAGCGCCGCAACAAACAGGAGAACAACGGCATAAAAAACCGCTTTCGCCGTTTTGCACTTTTTGTCGTCGGACGAAGTCAGAGAATAGATGAGCATCGCAAGCATCTGCGAAAGAAAAGCGTTCGCCGCATAGCCGACGAGGATGGCAATCAGCGCAGAAAACGAAACTCCGTATGTGTCATGAACCCATGAATACTGATAAAGAATAAAAACTCCGAGCATCAGCGAACGGCCGAGTTGGTTGAAAAGACCGAAAGTCAAAAGGGTTTGAGACTTTTTCGGACTTGTGAAAAGGAAGTTCACGTCTGCCATTGAGAACATTGACGCGCCGTTGAGAAAACCGTTTTTTGCAATCATGACGAATTCAAACGCATAAAGCGCAAGAACGATTGCGTAAAACTCTTCGATACTCCTCATTTCGTCCTGCATTATTCCGCTGTTTCCGGAAACAAAGGTTACCGCAATCAACCCGATAAAAATCACAAGAGCAACAAGTTCCGACGGACGGCGGACAATTTCGCGAAGACGGTTTTTGAATTTTCGTGACAAAAGATAAACAAGTGAACTCATGACTTTTCACCGCTTTCGGTAAGCTCGAAAAAGAGGTCTTCAAGACTCTTTCCGTCGGTATCGTCGGCGCTTTTTTCGGCGCAGAATTCACCGTCTTTCATGATGTATGCCTTGTCCCAACAACTTTCAACGCTGTCAATCATGTGAGTGCTGATGAGCACCGTTGCGCCGGAATTTTTGAGTTCGAGAAAAACTTCTTTAAGCTGTTTGATTGCGTGAGGATCAAGGCCGACCATCGGCTCGTCAAAGATAATTACCGACGGCTTATGGACCAGCGCGCAGCAGATTGAAAGCTTTTGCTGCATACCTTTTGAAAGCTCTTTGCCGAGCTTGTCTTTTTTGTCAAGCAGTTCAAAGCGTTCAAGAAGTCTGTCCGCCGTTCCGTCGTCCTCCATGCGGTAGGAACGAAGCATAAATTCAAGGTGTTCGTGAACCGTCAAAAGGTCATAAACGGCGGGCATTTCCGGAACATAACCGAGAAGTTTTTTTGCCTCAAGGCTTTTGTTTTCGTTTCCGTCAATCGTGATTTCGCCCTCAAAGCGAAGAAGGCCGCAGATACATTTGATTATCGTTGACTTTCCGGCTCCGTTCGGTCCGAGCAAAACAGCAATTTCGCCGCTTCCGATGTCAAAAGAAACATTGTTGTTCGCAAGAACTTTTCCGTATTTTTTTGTAACGTTTTTTACACAAAGCATAATTTTTCTCCGTTAAATAAGTTTTTCAAGTCCTTCGGTACTGTATTCTTCGCCGTTGCGTTTCTTTTCAAGCTGAGAAGTAAGAAGTGCAAAGCGTTCCTTTGTAACGGGATAAAGAACAATTCCGATGATTGCAACAACGAGGAAAACGGCGGGAATGATTGTTGCAATGTTTTCGATTGCGTCCTTTGCGGAATCGGGCTGAACGGAAAGCGTTCCGTCATATTTTCCGAAGTTCAGAACCTGACCGGCAATCCACATTCCGATTGCGGCGCCGAATTTTTGGAAGAACTGCGGGAAAGCGGTAATCATGCTTTCTCTGCGCTTTCCGTTGACGAATTCGTCAACTTCAACAAGGTCGTATGCCATTGAATAGAAAATCGTCCAGAAGCACGCAAGGCCGAGAGCAACGGCAAAAACAGAAACGATGAGCATCGGCGTTCCATTGATTCCGATGAGCTTTATGATAATAAGTCCGACGAGCATGATTGAGAAAAAGATGATTCCTGTTTTTCTTCTGTCGGTTTTTTCGGCAATCTTGGTAACGATCGGAATCATAAGACCCATTGAAGCAACAAGAGTAATAATAACGATTACCATTCCGCCGTCGTCCATTCCGAGTCTTGCCTGAACAAGATAAGCAAAGTTCGTCTGAATCATTGACGAAGAAATGAGAAAAAAGAAAACGAACATTACAAACCAACGGAAAGGCTTGAGCTTGAGAATCTGAAGATATTCCGAAACCTTAATTTTTTCCTGCGCCTCGCCTGTGTCGGACGCTTTTTTGAGGTCGATTCCGCGAAGGCTGAGCGAAGCAACAACAGCCGAGATTACGGCAAGAACGGCAAGAACCGCCGCGGTTGAAAGCCAGCCGAGAGACGCGCTGACGCCCATCCCGATAATAAGTCCGGGAAGTACGGCCGGAACGGCGTTTCCGAGAAGAATTGCAACAGTGTTGAAAAGCGAGCTTTTTCCGCGGATGTCGGTGCGCTCGTCATAATCTTCCGTGATTTCCGCAACAACGGCATAATACGGAATTGTGTAAACCGTATATGCAAGCCAGAAGCACATTGTCATTGCGGTATAGAAAATGAATTTGAAAACGTCGCTTGTGTCGCCGAGCGGAATGAACGCCGCAATGAAAGTGATTCCCATCGGAAACGCGGCGCGAAGCATGAATTTACGCTTATCCGAACCTTTTTTGTCGGCAAAATGACCGATGATAGGATCGGTTACCGCATCCCAAATTACCGAAATAAGGCTTACCGTTGAAGCAAGACCGGGATTCATGTGTGCAACGTCGGTGAGGAAGACGAGGTAATAGGTGTAATACATGTTGTAAAGAATCGACTCGGCGGCAATGCCCCCGCAATAGCCGAACTTTTTGCCCTTTGTGAGCTGGCTCTTATGCATTTTTTTCACTCCTTAAAATAATATCTTTTCTTTATAAAAATACGCTTCTTTCAAAACGAATCTTTAACTTTTTTTCAAAAAAGCCTTTCAAAAACCGAAGGGATTTTCCCGCTTTTCTTTTCGGTCAGGTCAACAACGTCCGACGGGAAAAATTCATACATTCTCGGCACCCTCAAAACCTCGGAACCGAGACTTTCCTCCGACCCCGCTTTTCCGGAAAGCGAAGCGGAAAAGTATGTTTCATTATATGCGTAATCAACAACATAAAGCTTTATATCCGAAAGAACGGAAAGGTCTTTTTTGCTTTTTTCGCTGACGTTTACGGTGCTTGTGTAAACTCCGTTTTCCGGCTCAATGCTTTTGAACGAAACCGAACCGAGCGAACGGTTGTTCCTGTCAAAAATTTCAAATCCCATAACATAGCGGTTGTCTTTAATTCTGACGGTGAGGACCGCTTCGCCGTTTTCGATTTTGTAATCGACAAATTCAACCGTCGGCTTTTCGTTGTCAACAACGAACGGGAAAGAAATTGTCACCCGCTTTGATTTATAATTCGCCGGTGTTGTCGAAACCTTGTAAACATAGCTTTGTCCGTTCACAAGTCCGCTTTTTCCGCCCCAAAGAAGACCGGTTTCCGGGTACCTCGGATCGTTCGTTTTTCTTGCGTATTCAAAGCCGCAATAACGGAAGACGCCGCTTTTTGTGAAAAGGTTGTAATCCATCCGCTTTCCGTTACGGATAAGTCCGACGCTTGCCGTGACATAGGGATTTTTGAGCTTGCTTTGAAGGGCATTTTCGGAATATGCACAGTATTTTTTGTCAACGCCGTATTCGTTGCCATTTTCAAAAATGTTCGCTCCGAGCGGATAATAGCTTTTTCCGTCGGTGACCATAAGTCCCCATTCTTTTCCGAGGTAGGACGGTTCGTCGTCATAAAGCGTGTTGTCAAAAAGCATCGGGTTTGACCAATCGCCGTTGAAAGAAACGAAGGGAATCGAAAGCGACGGTTGATTTTCGTTTTCGCTTTCAAGGAAAACAAAACCGTCAATGAAAAATCCGTTTTTGAAAGCTTCCCGATACAACGAAAGAAGTTCGCCCGAAACGGTGATTTTCACTTTAATCGTTTTGCTTTCTCCTGCGGGAACGGTAACGGTTCCGTTTTGAGCCCCGTCGGAATACTCGGTCGTGCAGTATTTTTCCGTGATGTCCTTTGAAGTGAGGGTATTGATATATTTTCCGTCGGTGCCTTTGACGAAACTGTCGGTCAAAACGGCAGTGCGAAGATTGTATGTTTTTTCTTCTGACGAAAGATTGTGGGCTTTGAACGAAAACTCAAGAATTCCGTCCGTGTCCTCACCGAGTTCGATTTTCGGCCTTGAAATGCCGTCGCTTTGCGTGAGATATACCGGTGTTTTCATTGCGTTTTCAACCGAAACAAGTCCTGCTCCGATTCGTCTCGGCGAATAATATGCGCTTTTTCCGTAGCCACCGAAAGGAATGGCCGTACTCATGAGAAGACTGTTGATGAATTCGGCGCTGTTTTTCTTTTGAACGTTCGGAAATTTTTCGCCAACATACTGCTTTGCAAGCGCATAGCAACCGGAAAAATACGGAGCAGCCATTGAAGTTCCGCTCATATAGCCGTAGCTGTTTCCGGGGATGCTTGAATAAACGTCGCTTCCCGGAGCGGTAATTTCAGGCTTCAGCCGCAAATCCGCAGTAACACCCCATGAGGAAAACGACGAAACGTCCGCCGTACCGACGTTTTTGACGCTTATTGCCTCCTTTGACGCCGACTCACGGGAATTGACTTTTGACGAAGCAACCGCCATCGGCCAGCCGTAGCTTGCCGGAGAACCGACGGTTCCGTAATCAAAAAGGTCTGCATTCATTCTTTCCGCACCGGGAACCGCGTCGCTTTCTCCCATGCTCGCTTCGTTTCCGGCCGAACAAGAAAGAGCTATTCCGCTTTTTTGAAGTCTCAGATAAACGTCACGGCTGAAAACATTGTCGTGATCCTGTCCGCAGGGTGAGCCGAGACTCATGTTCACAACGTCCGCTCCGAGCTTCACCGCGTCGTCAAGGGCGGCAAGATTCACTTCATCTTTTGCGAGGGAATTCTTTTCATCGCCGAAAATTTTCATCAAAAGAAGCTGTGCGTCAGGCGCAACACCCGTCATTACCCCGCTTTTTCCTGCTGCAATTCCGGCAACATGGGTTCCGTGGTCGGAATTTTTGTTTTCAACGGTTTTGTCAATCTCGGCATAGTCCCATTTATACGGAATCTTCTGAGAATAATAATTCACACCCCAACGCGGAACGATTGTGTTGAGAATTTTGAAGGTTGTGATTTTATTGATGTCCTTTTTTGAAAGGGTTGCGTTTTGAACCGGAGAGGAAAAAACCTCGTGGTCGCACTGAAAGCCCGTGTCAAGAATCGCAATGACAACGCCCTTTCCGGTGTAGCCGTTTTTCTGCGCTTCTTCAACTCCGGTGAAAAGGTTATACTTGAATTTTTCATCAAACTTTTCCTCGGTTTCTTCCTCGTCGTCCGGCCTCTCATACCGACCGGCAACGGTTACGCTTTTGACGCCCGGAATTTTTTCGATGAGCGAAATGTACTTATACGGAACAAAAAGCGAAAATCCGTTCATGATGAACGAATAAGAAAACGAATTTTTGAAATCCGCCGAAGAAACGCTTTTTTCAATCAGCTTTTTCACACTTTTCTGAACCGAAAGAATTTTTTCGTATTTTTCGCTTCCGAGATATGTTTCAAGAAGCTCCTTTCTTTCATTTGAATCCGAAATTCCGTCAAGAAGGCTTTTTTCTTGAAGTTCAACGATAACACTGACGGGATCTTCGGCCGAAAGAAAGTTTTTGACTTCGCCCGAAACTCCGTCGGAAACGCCGAAGAACGAGGCCAGCGCAAGCAGAAAGCTCATGATTGCGGC
>JAUNFH010000042.1 GCA_030525185.1 Clostridia bacterium | reverse complement strand
ATCAGGCAGACCTTGTTCCCGTCGGCGTTGACCAAAAGCAGCACCTTGAAATTGCCCGTGATATTGCAAACCGCTTCAACACGGTTTATTCGCCGACCTTTACAATTCCCGACGCTTACATCGGAAAGCAGGGCGCAAAAATCATGTCGCTTCAGGATCCGACGAAAAAGATGAGCAAGTCCGACCCGAACCCGAAGTCATACGTTTCCGTTTTTGACGCACCGGAAGTCGTTGCAAAAAAAATCAAAAGCGCAATCACCGACTGCGAAGGCAGCGTTTATTATGGCGAAGGCAAGGACGGAATCAACAACCTCATGTCGATCTATTCCTGCTGCACCGGTCTCGATTATGACCAAATCGCAAAGGACTTTGAAGGAAAAGGCTACGGAGACTTCAAAGCCGCTGTTGCTGACGCCGTTGTCGAAGAGCTTCGTCCCGTTCGCGAACGCTTTGACGATTACATGAAAGACAAGGGTTATCTTCTTGACGTTGCAGCAAAGGGCGCGGAAAAAGCTTCAAGAATTGCCGACAGAACGCTTAATAAAGTCATGAAAAAGGTCGGCTTCGTTCTTCCGAAATAAAATCAAAATTCTTAACGCCGCCGAAGCCTTTTAATTTCGGCGGCGGATATTTTTATCGCAAAAAAATTTGCTCTCTGCTCTCTTGACTTTTTCTTTCGGCTGTGATAACATTAATTCAGCAAGATTACCCGTTTAAAGGGGAGTAGTTCGTTTTTGCTGCAAATCATCATCACGTTTTGAAAAAGTTTTCCTTTGTTCAAAACTGGTTTGCAGGCTGCTTTTGCGGTAACAAGACCTTTAACAAAACACTGTTTTTTTCCGGACTTTTCCGGTTTGAGCCGTGTTTTGCTAAGGGTCTTTTTTGCGTATACTTTTTACGAAAGGAAGAAACAAAAATGAACTGCTGTCTCAAACCGACCGACGAGGTTTTGCTTGACCTCAAAACAACAAAAGACGGGCTGACGCAAAAAGAAGCCGAAAAACGGCTCCTTGAAAACGGAAAAAACAAGCTCGCCGAAGCAAAAAAAGATTCCGCCTTAAAACGCTTCTTTTCTCAAATGAAGGACCCGATGATTATCATTCTTCTTGTTGCCGCCGCCGTTTCGGCAATAACGGATATCGTTGAAGCGGGAAAAGCGGTTCTTCCGACCGATTCGCTGATTATTCTTTTCGTCGTAATCGTCAATGCGGTTCTCGGCGTTGTTCAGGAAAGCAAGGCGGAAAAAGCGATTGAAGCGCTTCAGGAAATGTCCGCCGCAACAACAAAGGTTTTGCGCGGCGGAAAAACCGAAACCGTCAAAAGCGAAGATCTTGTTCCCGGCGACATTATCCTTCTTGACGCAGGCGACGCCGTTCCGGCGGACTGCCGAATCATCGAATGCATGAGCATGAAAATCGAAGAAGCCGCTCTCACAGGAGAATCGGTTCCGGTTTCAAAAATCGTTGACGCCCTCATGCAAAACACCGAAAAAGAAATTCCTCTCGGCGACCGAAAAAATATGGCATACATGGGTTCAACCGTGGCATACGGACGGGGAAAAGCCGTTGTTGTTTCAACCGGGATGAACACCGAAATGGGAAAAATCGCCTCGGCAATTTCTCTGACCCGCGAGGGAAAAACTCCGCTTGAAATCAAACTTTCCGAACTTTCAAAGGTTTTGACAAAGCTTGTTCTCGCCGTTTGCGCCTTTATTTTTGCTTATGACATTATTGCAAAATTCTTCCTTGCTTCTCCGAAGCCGGAGTTCATTGATGTTGCGCTGAACTCATTCATCACGGCAATTGCGCTCGCCGTTGCCGCAATTCCGGAAGGACTTGTTGCCGTAATGACGATTGTTCTTGCAATCGGCGTAACCAATATGTCAAAGAAAAACGCAATCATCAGAAAAATGACGGCCGTTGAAACGCTCGGCTGCACTCAGATAATCTGCTCGGACAAAACCGGAACTCTCACCCAAAACGTTATGACCGTCGTTGACCGCTACGGTGAGGACGGAAAATTCCTCGCCTCCGCAATGGCTCTTTGCACAAACGCCGAAGTTGATGAGGACGGAAAAAGCACCGGTGAGCCGGACGAAGTTGCCCTCATTAATTACGCAAACAAACTCGGTATTCAAAAAGAAAAGCTCCTTGCGTCAAACCCGAGGGTCGGCGAAATTCCGTTTGATTCTGGAAGAAAAATGATGTCAACCGTTCATAAGGACGAAAACGGTTTCGTCCAGTACACAAAAGGCGCGCCGGACGAAATTCTCAAAAAATGCGCCTTTGTCCGAGTCGGAAAAGAGGTTCTTCCCTTAACCGAAGAGAAAAAAGCTGAAATTCTCAGGGCGAACACCGAAATGGGTAACCGTGCGCTTCGTGTTTTCGCCGCAGGTTACAAAACCTATGAAAAAGAACCGACGGATTACTCGCCGGAAAAACTTGAAAACGAAATGATTTTCATCGGCCTCGTCGGAATGATTGACCCGGTCCGCCCGGAAGTCAAAGCCGCAATCGAAGAATGTCGCGAAGCCGGAATAACGCCCGTAATGATTACCGGCGACCACATCAACACCGCAAAGGCGATTGCCCGCGAGCTCAAAATTCTTTCCGATGACACGGAAGCAATGAGCGGAGCGGATATTGACAAACTGAGCGACGAAGAATTCAAAGAGGTTGTTCAAAAAATCCGCGTCTATGCCCGTGTTCAGCCGGAACACAAAACAAGAATCGTCAACGCTTGGCGTTCACTCGGTTTTGTCACGGCGATGACGGGAGACGGCGTTAACGACGCGCCCTCAATCAAAAGCGCAGACATCGGAATCGGAATGGGAATCACGGGAACGGACGTCACGAAAAACGTTGCTGACATGGTTCTTGCCGACGACAACTTTGCAACGATCGTTTCCGCAGTCGGCGAAGGCAGAAGAATTTATGACAACATCAGAAAAGCGATTCAATTCCTTCTCGGTTCAAACCTTTCGGAGGTTCTTTCAATCTTCTTTTCTTCAGTGATGAATTTTACGATTCTCAAAGCGCCGCACCTTCTTTTCATAAATCTTGTTACGGACTGCTTCCCCGCTCTTGCACTCGGACTTGAAAAAGAGGAAAGCGGAATCATGAAAAGAAAACCCCGCCCGAAAAACGAAGGAATTTTTTCCGGCGGTCTCGGTTTCGACTGCTTTTACCAAGGCGTTTTGGTAACGCTTCTCACGGTTGCTTCGTTTTATATCGGCGAATTTCTTGAAACGGGTCACCTCGTTTTCAGAAATATTGCGGACAGCAGCGAGGGCATGACAATGGCGTTTTTCACAATGTCGATGTGCGAAATTTTCCATTCGTTCAACATGCGTTCACAGCGGAAATCTTCCGTTGCAATGCTCTTCAAAAAGCATCACAACAAAGCGCTTTATCTTGCAATGGCGGCGTCGCTCCTTCTCACAACCGCCGTTGTTGAAATTGATTTTCTTTCAAACCTTTTCGGTTTTGCAAAGCTTGACGCAAAAGCTTATGCAATTTCGCTTTTCCTTGCGTTCCTCATTGTTCCGATTGTTGAACTCGTCAAGGCCGTTCAAAGAGCTGTCGAAAGAAGAAAAGAAAAGTAAGATATTTTTTCCCATAAAAAATTGCGGTGAAACGATTCGGTTTCGCCGCAGTTTTTGTTTTATTCTTTTTCTTTTTTCGTTTCCGCCCGGACAAGAATTTCATTCGTTTTGAAATTATCCGCCGCAGTGACCGTGATGTGAAGTCCTTTATAAGAAAACTCGTCGCCTTTTTTCGGAATTTTTCCGCTTTGCTCAATGAGCCAGCCGTTGACGGTTGCGCTTTCGGTTTCAATTTCGTCTTTGAGGTGAAAGAACTCTCTGAAATCTTCAACGGAAACGCTCGTCAGAACTTTGAACTTTCCGTCCGAAAGGGACTGAAATTCATGAATTTCTTCGTCTCTTTCGTCCCAAATTTCGCCGACGAGTTCTTCGAGAATGTCCTCCATCGTAACAATTCCCGACGTTTCGCCGTATTCGTTGACGGTGATTACCATGTGCGTATGCTTGCGCTGCATATTTTTGAAAAGAGTGTCAAGGTCAACGGTTTCCGGAACGAAGGCCGGCTTGTGAAGAATCATTTTGAGGTTAAAGCCCGGATTCTTTCTTGCGATGAGATAATCTCTCGCGTGAAGAATTCCGACAATCTTGTCAATGCTTTCCTCAATGACTGGCATTCTTGAGTAGCCCTCATTTTTGATTATGTTCATAATCTCTTTGTCGCTGTCGTCGAGCGAAACGCAGACAATGTTCTTTCGCGGGGTCATTACGCTTTCGGCCGTGAGTGTGTCAAGTTTGAAAACGTTTTTGATGTATTCCATGTCGTCTTTGTCAAGCGCACCCTCCTGCTCCCCTTCGCCGAGAAGAAGGAGAAGTTCCTCCTGAGACATTTTGCTTTTTTTGTCGGTTTTGAAAAGTTTTGAAATGAGCTTTTTCCAACCGGAAAAGGCGAAGTTCAGCGGAGTGAGAACGGTTATGAACGCTTTTATAATCGGCGTTGAAAAAATTGCAAACTGCTCGGGAAAATCCTTCGCAATGCTTTTTGGGGTAATTTCGCCGAAGATGAGAACAACAACGGTGATCACGATTGTTGAAACGGTTGCGCCGCTGTTTCCGAGAAGATCGACAAAAAGAACCGCTCCCATTGAAGCGAGGGCGATATTCACAATGTTGTTCCCGATGAGAATCGTTGAAAGAAGCTTGTCGTAATTTTCTGCGGTTTTGAGTGCGGCCGCGGCTTTTTTGTCTCCCTTATCGGAAAGCGCTTTGAGCCGCGTTTTGTTCAGCGAGGAAAACGCCGTTTCCGTTGCCGAAAAGTATGCCGAAAGAACAACACACAAAACCATCAAAATAATTTTAAGCAGCATTTTTATTTTCCTTTCAGTCAAAACTGGCTGTTATAAAGTTTTGCGTAAATTCCGCCTTTTTCAAGAAGCTCCTTGTGAGTTCCCTCTTCTTCAATTCCTTTTTCGGTGAGAACGAAAATTCTTGAAGCGTTTTCAACCGTTGAAAGGCGGTGAGCGATTGTGAAGGTTGTTCTTCCCTTTGCAAGGACGGAAAGCGACTTTTTGACGAGCTGTTCGCTTTCGTTGTCGAGCGCGCTGGTCGCTTCGTCAAGAACAAGAATCGGCGGATTTTTGACGAATACACGAGCGATGCAGATTCGCTGTTTTTGTCCGCTTGAAAGCATTGTTCCTCTTTCGCCGACAAAGGTGTCGTATCCGTTCGGAAGTTTGCTTATAAATTCATGTGCGCCTGCGCTTTTTGCGGCGGCGATAACCTGCTCTTTCGTTGCGTTCGGGTTGCCGTAAAGAATGTTGTCCATAACCGAACCGGAGAAAAGATAGACTTCCTGTTCAACAACGCCGATTGCGCTTCTAAGCGTTTGAAGGCTGTAATCTCTGATGTCCCTTCCGTCAAGAAGAATTTCGCCTTCCTTAACGTCATAGAAACGGGGAAGAAGACTGCACATTGTTGTTTTTCCGCTTCCGGACGGTCCGACGATTGCAATATTTTCTCCCTTTTTGACCGAAAGATTGATGTGTTCAAGAACGTCGCCTTTTTCTTTGTCATAGCTGAAAGTGACGTTTTTGAATTCAATTTCGCCGGTAACCGAGGAAAGCTCTTTTTCGGTTTGCGCTTTTTCGGTTTTTCCGTAGCCTTCGCTTTCAACTTCCATAACCGAAGCAAAGCGTTCGATTCCGGTGACGCCCTTTTCAAACTGCTCCGTGAATTCAACAATACGCTTGACTGCGGCAATGAGCATTGCAACATAAAGAAGATAAGCGGTGTAATCGGCGGTTGTGATTTTTCCTTTCATGATGAAAAGTCCGCCCATAACGATGAGGACGATATACATCAGTCCGTCGAAAAATCTGACTGCGGCGTTGAGACGGGCCATATAGCGATAGGAATCCTTTTGAACGAGGGAAAGAGACGTGCTTTCTTTTCTGAATTTTTCGCTTTCGGCTTCCTCACCTGAAAAGGATTTGACAACGCGGATTCCGAGCAATGAGTTTTCGGTTTGGGCGTTGACTTCGCCGGCAATTTCGCGCCTTTTTCTGAACGCTTCACGCATTTTCTTTCTGAAGTATCTTGTTCCGAGGAACATGAACGGAAGAACAACAAAAGCGCAAGCCGCAAGCGGAAGATTGATTGAAGCAAGGATTATGAACGAGGCGGTGATTTTTACCCCTGCGATGAAAAATTCTTCCGGGCAGTGGTGAGAAAATTCCGCAACCTCAAACATATCGGTTGTGATTCTTGACATGAGCTGGCCGATTTTTGTCGTGTCGTAATAGCTGAACGGAACGCGAAGAAGATGGGCGAACATGTCCTCACGCATATCCTTTTCAATCGAAACACCCATACAGTGACCGACATAGCTCATGTAATAACCGGCAAGCATATCAATGATTTTAAGCACGGCAAAAAGCAGGGCCATCTGCAAAATTACCGTTACGGTGAGTTTTGAAATATCGTTCGTTGCGATTTTTGTGATTTCTCTGACAATCATCGGCAAAACGAGTTCGCAACCCGTTGTGAAAAGCGCACAGAGAAGGTCAAGGCAAAGGGTTTTGCGGTGCTTTTTGAAGTAAGGCAAAAACCACTTTTTTATCATTCCTTTTTTTTCGCTCATTTTGAACACCTCTTAAAATATTACACCGCTGATTATAGCATTTGAAAGGGAAAATTTCAAGGCGGCGAATTGAGAAAAAAGCTGCCGCAAAAAAATAACAGGCACCTTTAAAGATGCCTGTATAAATATGCTTTTATTTCAGCCGACAAGGTTTTCCGGCGGTGCGGTCGGCTGTTTGTTCTCGGAGTACCCGGCGGTTGTCATAACGGCAGAGTCCGAATCGGAATCATATGACGGCTCACTTGTTGTTTCTTCCGGATTTTCGGTTCTTATCGAGTTCTTTTCAATAATTTCAAAAAGCGGTTTTATGTCGTTTTCGGTGAACTTAAAGATGAGCCTTTCTGTTGAATAGTCGCTTTTAAATTCAATGTAACCGTCGGAATAAACCGTTATCCAAAAATCATCGCAGCCGCCTATATGAAAGAAAATGTTAACCGTTTTTTCGGCCGAGCTTTCAATTAAAAGTTCCGGATTTTTTTCTTTGTTGTTTTTTAAAAGGTCAAGGAACGCAGAAAAAACATCGTCCGTTATTCTATTTTCGTCTTTCGATGAAAACTTATAGGTATAGTTTTTCTCATAAACAAACGAAGCGTTTTTGCATTTTGCCGAATTTTCAAAGTCGGAATCGGAAAGAAAAGTTCCGAGCGTTTCCGGTTTGTAAAATTCGTTCAGGTACAAAAAGTATTTGCCGCTTTCTTTGAACTTTACCACAACAACAAGGTCGGGCGAAAAGTTTTTGACCGAGTAAACCTCAACCGTTTGAGTTTTTGCAGTGTTGCCGTTGTAACCTTCGGCTTCGGCGTTATCAAGAAAAACAAGGTCACCTTTTTTGATGTCCTCTTTTTCCCTGTACATTGATGAGTACGTATTTTCGTTTTTAAGCGTAACGCTGTCATATCTTTCGTATTCGGGGATTTTTTTCCATTCGCTTTCGCCGTATTCGGTATATAACGGACGTGAAATTTCGCAAACAGCAGGCGGATTTGTTGTGTCGTTTTTTCCGAAAAGGTTCGTTTTCAAAACGGCAAACGTTCCTGCGGCAACAATAACCAAGCTTGCGGCAACTGCGGCGGCAAGTTTAAAGGGAAAAATGCGTTTTTTCTTTGAATAGGATACGGCTTTTTGAATTTTATCGTCCGAAATTTCGTCAAGGACTTTTTCAAAGTATTCTTCGCTCATACGTTAACACCTCTTTCTTCAAGATAAGCTTTAAGCTTTTTTCGTGTTCTTGAAAGCTTTTGATAAACGGTGTCCTCACTCATTCCAAAGTCCCTTGAAATGTCTTTCACCGAAGAGGAAAACCAATATCTGCGAACAAAAATTGCCGCACTTTCCTCATCGGTTTTTGAAAGAAATTCGTCAAGGAGCGTTCCGAGCTGTTTTGCGGAAACTGCGTTTTCAATCGGTTCGCCGCAAAGAACGCCTTCAAGTTCGGTGAGCGGAACAGTTTTTGCCGAACGCTTTGCCGCCGTCATTTTTCGCCTTTTTGAAAGCGAAATGTTTCGTGCAATTCGGCAAACAAAGGCGCAAAGCGAAGCGGGTTTTTGCGGCGGTATTCGGTTTTTGACCGCAAGGTATGTATCGTTCACGCATTCTTCCGCATCCTCTCGGTTTGAAAGAACATTGCCGGCAATCGTAAAAATCAGCCGTCCGTATTTTTTTGAAAGCTTTTCAAGTCCTTTTGGGTTGTTTGAAAATAACAGTGCTGTAATTTCTGTGTCATTCATCTTCGGTTTTCCTCCTTTCATATATTAAGTCGCATTTTTTCGCCTTTTCTGACAGAAAAAAGCTGCCGCAAAAAACTGCGGCAACTTTTTAAAGTGGTTTTATTTGATATCGTCACGCATAAAACGCTTGTCCTCTTCCTTGAGGTCAAGGCCGATTGTTCCGCCCGGATTCATGTTATACTTCGGGTCAAAGTAATTCTTGAGAGCTTTGAACACGCCGTATTCGGTTCTTCCGAGGCTGCCTTCAAGCCACGGAGCGAACATTTTTCCGATTCCGTGGTGATGGCTGATTGCCGCGCCGGACTTTTGAATTGCGTCAAGAATGCTCGTGTGGTAAGCCTTGAATTCTTCGGAGGACGACATCTTCGTCAGGAAGATGAAATAAAGGTTTGCGCCCTGCGGATAGCAGTGTGACATATGAGTGGTAACGATTGTATTCGGAAGAGCCTTGCAGACCTTGCGAACGTCGGCATGAACCTGAGCCATGTTTGACCAGTTGACGGTGCATTCAAGAGTATCGGTCGTTACGCCGAAGTCCATGAGCGTGTCACGGAGATAAGGGTCGTTGAAACGTCCCTTTTCCCAGCTCTTGCAAACGAAGGAAGTAAGGCTCATTGCGCCGTATTTCTTTGCGATTCTTCTGATGTTCTTTGCAACGTTTGCCGAATAGCCCTTTTCGCCGTCGGTGAAACCGAGGAAAAGGCAACGCTCCATGTCTTTGAAACCGGTTACGTCAAGGAGTTTCCAAAGCGGAGTTTCGTCAACGTTGTAAAGGCGAAGCATGAGGTTCGTTTCTTCCGGGTCGGAAAGGCGGAAAACGGAGGAGAAGCCGCATTCGCACTGCATCATTTCTCTTCCCGCGTCCATTGCGGTTTTCCAATCCTTGAAGATGTATGAAAAGCGCTTTCTGTTTTCTGGCATATATCTGAAAATGCGAAGCGTAACTTCGGTGAGTACGCCGAAAGTACCTTCGGAGCCCATCATGATCTGATTGAGGTTCGGACCGGTTGCTTCACGGGAGTAATGACTGGTTTTGAAGTTTCCGATGGGGGTTGCGTATTTCTGTGAAAGAACGATATCGGTGATGCAGCCGTAGTATGTGCTGTTTTGGCCTGCACCTCTTGTTACGGTCCAGCCGCCGACGCTTGAATATTCAAACGACTGCGGGAAATGGCCGCAGGTATAAGCTCTTTTTGCGCCGAAGTTTTCGACTGCGTTGTTGAGCGTTTCTTCAAGTTTCGGACCGGACATGCCGGCCTGAACGGTGATTGTTTGGTCAACTTCGTTGAAAGAAATAACTTTGTTGAATCTCATTCTCATGTCGAGCGAAACGCCGCCTTTGATCGGTTCAACGCCCCTCGTTACCGTTGAACCGCCGCCGTAAACGTAAAGCGGAATGTCGTTTTCGGTGCAGTAAGCAACAATTTTTTCAACCTGCTCGGTTGTGTCGGGATAAATTACAACGTCGGGAAGCGAATCGATTTTTCTTTCGCGAAGGCGAAGAAGGTCATAAGCGGTTTTTCCGTATGCAACGGCAAGACGGTTGTAATCTGCGGTTGAAACATATGCATCGCCGACAACCTCACGGAAGAATTTGAGGTGCTTTTCGTCCATGTTGCTCTTCTGAGTGAGCTGAACGGTTTCCCAGCCGATGTCAACGGGATAATCTCTGAAATCATCGTCGGTCATGATGAACTTGTCTTTCATCATTTTGTAAAGGCTCTCTTTCGGATACTTTACAAAATTCGGATCGCCCCAACGGAAAATCGAACGGTAGCTGTCCTTCGGTGCGGCTTCCTTGATCCATTTCGGTTCAAATCCTTTATACGGTTTTGTGCTCATATTATCGTCTCCTTATGTTTTTCTGAATTTTATTTTGAAATTTGTCTGTATACTTTGCGAAGTTTTTTATAAACGGGTTCAAGTTTCGGATACATTCTTGAATACACGTTCTTATAAATTCTGCTATAAAGCTTGTGCTCGTTCATGTCCGGTTCAAAAGTCTTTTTCACCTGAACCATGTTTTCGGTCGCTTCTTCGTAATTTTTGAACTCTCCCTTTGCAACGAAGGCAACCATCGAAGAGCCGAGTCCGCAAGCCTCATGGGTTTGAATACACTTGACGGGAAGACCCGTGACGTTTGAAAGAATTTGACAAACGGCCGGGCTTTTTGAACCTCCGCCTCCGACAAAAATTTCGGTAACTTTTTTTCCGGAACGCTTTTCCATCATTTTGATTCCGTCCAAAAGCGCAAGGTCAATTCCTTCGATTATTGCGCGGTAAAAATGGCGCCTTGTGTGAACGTCGGAAAAGCCGATCATTGCGCCTTTTGCAAGCGGATTTGCAATTCCCGGCGTCCAGTACGGCTGAAGAACAAGTCCGTCGCATCCGGGCGGAACGTCGGAAAGGTGAGAGTCCAAAACGCGTTCAACCGACCAGCCT
Organism: Clostridia bacterium; assembly: GCA_030525185.1. Taxonomy (GTDB): domain Bacteria; phylum Bacillota; class Clostridia; order Oscillospirales; family Acutalibacteraceae; genus UBA6857. The sequence continues at coordinate 4,804 of JAUNFH010000042.1, read as the reverse complement.
TTTTCGGCCGCTTCCTTTTTCTCCTCTTCGGCGAATTCTTTAACGAACCAGGAAACCATCCAAAATCCTCTGTAAACCTGAAACTCCGGGTTATACATATCGTTCGGAACGGCCGGATAAGACGGAAGGAACTTTTGCGGTTCAAAATAATCCTTAACCATCATCTGAACCGTTGCCGTTGTTCCGAATGAAACGGCGGCCTGATTATCCCTGAGGACGGAAAGTCCGAGCGTTTCGCAGCCCTTGTCCGAACCGGTTGCAATCAGCGGCAAACCTTCAGGAATTCCGGTGAGTTCGCTCACTTCCTTTTTGATTGTTCCGATTGTTGTTCCGGAGGGAACAAGCTCGCAAAGCTTTTCCGGCGGAACATTGCAAACGCAACGGGTGAGGTCGTTCTTCGTCATCCAACGTCGGTTTTTGTAATCAAACGGAACGTGGCCGACCATGTTCGCCGCGCTGTCGCAAAGATGTCCCGTGAGTTTATAATTGAGATAAGTCGGAAGCATGACGAATTTTTTTGTCTTTTTCCAAATTTCCGGCTCGTTTTCCATAATCCAGTTGCAGACGGAATTTCTCGCTTGGTTCTTTACGGTTTCCTCCATTTTTACAAGCTTAAAAATTCCTTTTTTCAAAAGACCGAAAGGTTCGTCGTTTTTCGCCTGTCTTTCGTCGAGCCAAAGAATGATGTCCCGAAGCGCGCGGTTGTTTTCGTCGAGGCAAAGAACGCTGTCACGGATGACGGTGAGAGTTACCGCAATCACGTCCCGAAGTTTTTCTTCGTTCCTTTTGCAAATTTCTTTTGAGACACGGCAGATTGCTTCAAAGTAAAAATCGGGGTGCTGCTCGGCCCAGCCGTTTTGTTTTGAAAAATACTGCGTTTCATAGCTGTATTGACAAACGTCTTCAAGTCGGCCTTTTTTGTCAACGAGCATCGCCCTTGTGCTTTGGGTTCCGACGTCAAAAGTCAGAACAAGCTTGTTAGGCATTTTTGATTTCTCCTTTTTCTCCTTTATAAAGATTCTTTATAGTCTTCCTTTTATTTTGTTTTCTTCTTTGCCTTTGCCGCCGGGGCTTTTTTCTTTGCCGAAGTCTTTTTCGGCTTTTCTTCCTTTTCTTCTTCCGAAACGCTTTGAAGAACGTCGCTCGTCGCAATGACGTCAACGCCGAGCGAAAGAACGTTTTTGATTACGACGTCTCCCCTTTTGAGTTTCTTTTTGACCGTAACGTGATTTATCTCGTTCATCACGTCGAAAATTCTTTCTTTCGGAATCTCGTCCGAAACTCTGACGGGAAGAACGGGAGCCTCTTTGAACGCCGTTTTGACAACGGAAGAGATTGTTCTTTTCGGCGCCGTCATTTCGTCGGTTGCAAACTTGATTCCCCTTTTGCATTTGTTACCGCTGACGTTGATTCCGTCAGAGGTCTCTTCAATCGAAAGTTCACAGCTGTTCGGGCAAACGATGCAAACTAATTTTTTCATTTTTTCTCGCCCTCCAATGTAACCGTGATTTTTTCGTTCTTTTTGAGTCCGGCTTCCGAAAGGTCAAGAACAAGTCTTTCCATCTCCGGCGGACGAAGGAACGGAAACTTCTTTTCTTTGATTGTTTTTCCGTTAGCAGAAAACGTGAGCGTGCATTTGTCAAGAACGTCGCGGCTTCTGAAATAGAAGCAGACTTCGTTAATGTTTTTTGAAAGGTCGATTTTTTGCGGAACGATGTATGCGATGTTTTCGTCCGGCGCAACTTCGGCAAAATCTTTGCTTTCCTTTTCAAAGCCGCACGCTCCGTCTGCGGCGGTTACGGCGCTTTCGGAAACATAGTCAACAAGGTCGTTGACGTGAAGCGCATTGCCGCAGCTGAAAATTCCGGGAACACTCGTCATAAGGTTCTGGTCGCAGAGCGGACCTTTCGTCTTTGGGTCAATTTTTACTCCGAGACGTTCGGCAAGCTCGTTTTCCGGAATGAGGCCGACGGAAAGAATCAGTCCGTCGCATTCGACATAGCTTTCTGTGCCTTCAATCGGACGCATTTTTTCGTCAACCTTTGAAATTTCAACTCCTGTCAGTCTGTCCTCACCGAAAACTCTCGTAACGGTATGGGAAAGGTAAAGCGGAATATCGTAATCGTGAAGACACTGATGAATGTTTCTCGTAAGTCCCGACGGAGTGCTTTTCGCTTCGTATACGCCGAGAACCTTTGCGCCCTCAAGAGTAAGGCGGCGAGCCATGATAAGTCCGATGTCGCCCGAACCGAGAATCACACATTTCTTCGTCGGAAGCTGACCGAGAAGATTCGTGAGGTTCTGCGCCGTTCCTGCGGTGAAAACGCCTGCCGGTCTTGTTCCGTGAATGTTGACCTGCTTTGCGGTTCTTTCGCGGCAACCGGTTGCAAGAATCAGCGTTTTCGACTGAACGGTGAAAACGCCTTCACGGCTCACAAGAGTAAGCGTGAAAAGGTCGTCCTTTTTTTCAATGTCGGTAACGAAAGTGAGCGTTGTCACGTCACACTTCGTTTCTTTGAGCATATCGATATATCTTTCGGCATATTCGGGGCCGGAAAGTTTTTCCGAAAAACGGATGAGGCCGAAGCCGTCGTGGATGCACTGCTTCAAAATTCCGCCGAGCCTTGCTTCGCGTTCAACAAGAAGAACGCTTTTTCCTTTTTCGTCGCATCTGACGGCGGCGGCGAGACCCGCAGGGCCTGCGCCGATGATTACAACGTCATAAAGAGTTTTCATCTCACTTGCCCTCCTTTGTTTCGCCGAAAACGATTACCGATTCGCTGTTGCTTTTTCGTACTTCGGAAAGCGTAACGCCCAAAAATTCGGCAATGATTTTCATGACAACGGGCGAACAGAAACCGCCCTGGCAACGTCCCATTCCGGCGCGGACACGCTTTTTTACGCCGTCAACGGTCGGAACGCAAATCGGTGAGCGAAGGGCGTCAAGAATTTCGCCCTTGCTGATTTCCTCGCAGCGGCAAACGATTTCGCCGTAATCGGGGTTCTTTTTGATGAGCGCCGCCCTTTCCTTCGGCGCCATATCGCGAAGGTGAGGAATCGGATCTCTGTGCGGATTGTAATTATCGTTTCGCTTCGGGTCAACTCCGACGCAGCGAAGCGCCTGAAGCGTCATTTTTTCAATGTCCTTTGCAACGGCCGGAGCGGTTGTGAGTCCCGGCGACTGAATTCCGGCGCAATGAATGAGGTTCTGCGTTTCACGTCCGCGTTCAATGATGAAATCTTCTTCAAATGACGGCGCGCGAACTCCCGTGAAATATGTGATGATGTCCGACCTTCTGAGCTTGTCGGTTGCGCCCTGCTGTTTTTTGAAAACGTTGGTGATGCTTTCCGGGTTCGTTGCGTAGTTTTCCTTTTCAAAAGTTTCAACCGCATCGGGGCCGACAAGAAGGTTATGGTGGACCGTGTGAAGAATTCCTCCGCCCTTTGTGTGGCCTGCGCTTTTTTGAAGCGTTTTGATTGTGACAACCGAGTGAACGAACGCACCGGCCTTTGTGTCAAGAATACTGTTCGTTCCCCTTCTCGGGTGAATCGAATAAAATCTGTCTCCGGCCATTTCCGCAATGTCATCGGCAAAAACACCGGCCGCATTGATTACGGTTTTCGGGTATACGGTTCCCCTGTTGGTTTTTACGGAAAGGATTTTTCCGTTCTTCGTTTCCATTGAAAGAACCGCCGTGTTAAGGCTGAGCTTTACGCCGTTTTTGACTGCGTTTTCGGCGTACGCAATCGTCAGCGAATACGGGCAAACGCAACCTGCCGAGGGGTTATAAAGCGCAAATTGAAAATCCTTGTTGAGGTTCGGCTCTGCAGCAAAAAGTTCTTCTCTTGAAATGACCTTTGTGTCCTTCACTCCGTCAATCATTCTGCGCTTTGCGGCATACGCTTCAACGAAAGGTTTCAGCTCCTTTTGAGTGAAGCCGACATATTGGCCGCAACGGGAAAACGGAACGCCGAGTTCACGGCAGATATCGCCGTACATTTCGTTTCCGAGGAGAACGTAATGCTGTTTGAGACTTCCCTTTGAAAGGTCAACGCCGGGATGAACTTCGCCGTCGTTCCTTCCGGAAGCGCCGAGAGCAAGGTCGCTCTCCTTTTCGACAAGAAGAATTTCGAGGTTCCATTTTGAAAGCTCTCTTGCAATCGAAACGCCGGAAATTCCGCCGCCGATGATGAGAACATCGGGCTTTTTTCCTTCAAGGGCATTGTCCGAAAGTGAGGGCAAACGCATTTCCGGAATTTTTCCGCCGGTGAAGCGGATATTATTGACAACATGAACGTCTTTTTTTCCGGTCACGGCCATCTGGCAGGCATTGACGATTCCGTCCCATGTGTTCCATTCACCGGTCATTACCCTCATCCGATTTTTATCGGTAAACTGAATTTTTCCGCCGTAAAGCTCATTCAGTTTTTTTCTGAGTTTTTTTTCATTCATTCTTATCACCGTTTTGATTCATAATGTTTTTTCGTCAAACGACACTTGTGTAGCCATTATACACTAAAGTTTTAAATATGTCAAAATAAAATTTGTTAAAATTGATAAAAGGGCCGGATTCTTAGGGTCGGCACGGCTTGATTTTATATGAAATTGTTTCGTTTAAGCAAAGCTTTCTTTGGCTCTCTCCTGTGAGGGAGAGATTTTCTTACACTGTGGCTTATTTTTTGGTGTTCTTCCTTTAACCGCACGATTCCTTGGCGCACTCCTGTGAGGGAGCTGTCGGCTCTGCCGACTGAGGGAGAGATTTCCTACGCTGTGTCTTATTCTTTTGGTGTTCTTTCTTTAACC
>JAUNFH010000200.1 GCA_030525185.1 Clostridia bacterium | reverse complement strand
GGGCTTGTTTTTTCGCACATTGCGGCACTTTTTGTCTCACTATACGTCAGTATGGTTTCAACAAAGAAGCACCACACTGCACGAAAAAACAAGCCTCTCAGGTGCGAAGCAGTTTTTAAAGAGCAAATTTTTGTCGAGACAAGGCGAAAAGCTGAGTAATGCTGACGCATTGCGAAACTTTTTAACGCAGTATCGGCGGAAATTTGCCTTAAAAAACCATATTGAGCCGGACTATCTTCAGCCCGGAAAACGCTTTCTGCATCTAAATGCGACAGCCCCTTTTTGAGTTCAAAAGAAAAGCGCCCCGAAAGCGCGGCGAACGCCGCTTTTCGAGACCCCAACACTCTAAGGGTATCACTTTCAAAATCAATTGTCAATATTATATATAAAAATACTTGATTGTTGAAAGATTTTCTATTTATTGCACAAACAAAAGACTTTTACTTCGTTGAAAATGCGTATTGAAAAAGGGGAGAGGGTCTGCTATATTATAGACAGAAAGGGTGATACCGATGTACAGGTAATCGCAAAGCCCGAAAAAAGTTTTCGGGAAATATCGGAAAGAAGCATTTCCGAAAAGAAAGGAATGATACCGGTGTACAGGTGAAAATTCGGTTGTTCTTTGATTTTTGAAAAAGCATGATACCGTAAGAAAAACTAAAACTAAAAACAAAATCAAAGATTTTTCGCAACCCGCATACGAAAACAAACCACCGTATATTTTGAAAATCCACTCTGTTTCAAACGGCATGAACTGAACGCTCAAAAAACGCTTTTCAAACGAGAAACAAATAGTTGACACTCAATCCGAACGCCGAAAAAAGAAACAGAAAATATAAGAGATAATGATGAAATAGTTTTCGATGCCGGACGAAAAGTCAGCATAGATTGAAAAAAACAAAAATCAAGAAAGAACAAAACCGAAAGATTGCCCCGAGATGTCGCAACCGAAATTCTATTAGGCGGATCATCAGCTGTCCCGCTTACGGGAAAAAGAAAAACAAAAAAATGCATCCTGCGTAAGACGAGAAGGAAACGACATCGAAAATCCGCAGAAAGCGAAGGTATCCAAGATGTTAGATACTAAGAATTCACAGAAATGACCCTTGACTGCAAAAAAGCCTGTAAAGAAAGGCGCAGTCAAGGGTCATTTCGCGTTTATAGAGCTTTTGTCAAATTGAATCTGAGCGCAGCTGTTTTTAAGCTTTGACCGTCAGCGCTTTGCGGCTTCTTCTGCAATGACTTTCAGCGCGGGTTTTACTCCGACAAAGTTTGTGAATGAATACCCAAAGTTGAGGTAGTTAAATTTAAGATACTGACTGAGAAAACCGGCTTTGATTTTTAAGCCGGAAAATTTTTTTAAGTCGATCTGATATAACAAGGCGCCGACATTGCTTTTAATGTCGGTATCGTAGATATTAAGTGTGTGTCCTTTTACGCACAAGAGGACAGCGCCGTATTCGCCGTTCGGCAAAGAAGTCGCCGTTGCGCAGAAGCCGGCACAGCGACTGTCGCAATATCCTTCTGCTGCAAGTTTTTCCTGAAACTTTGACATACTAAATCTCCTTATAATTACTTCAAGAGGATTATACTACACCGACAGGTAAATGGCAATCGCTTTTCCAAAGTCCGTGCTTTTATGGCTGCTGGCAGCCATAGAAAAAGTTCTCAACCCGTTCGCTTTTCACCGTGGAAGAAAACACGGGAAAAATTATTTTCAGGCTCTTCCCGAAAACGGCGGGGTTCAGTCAATCTTTTTGTTGTAATATTTTTTGATAAGCTTTGTTGTCCGAACCGACTTTGAAACTTCCCCGCGAAAGAAAAACGGTTGCTTTTCCCTTACCGGATAATAAAGCGTATAAGTGGGGAGGCCGTTTCTGTAGAACCAGCTGCCATGTGACAGTATTTCGCGGATATCGCTCCAGCGGATGACCTCGCGCTGCTTGAAATGGTAAACTATCGTTACCGCGGTTTCGTCAAATACATAGTAAAGCGGTGAAAGGAAAAACGCTGCAATCGGCACAAGGAGAAGCAGACCCCAAATTATCAAAAAGCTAAAGTCACGCTCATGAACGGTGTAGGCCGAAAAGGCAAGAATGAGCAGAAAGATGAGAAGGCAAAGGAGATTATTTGGGTTGAGTGCAACGTATTTTTCGTGTTGTCTGCGTTTCATAAAGCACCCCCACTTCGTTCCTCCCTCCTTGTTCGAGTCCCTCTTGGGAAAGGAGTTCGGATAAAAATAAAAGCTCCGATAAGACATCGAAGCTTCTATGGCGCGCCAAGAGGGACTTTGTCCCGGTGCTGCCGCACCTATCGCCTCGCGTTGCTCGTTGCCACGTCGGCAAAAACAGTCCACCGGACTGTTTTCTTCCGTCACTTCGTTCCTCCCTCCTTGTTCGAGTCCCTCTTGGGAAAGGAGTTCGGATAAAAATAAAAGCTCCGATAAGACATCGAAGCTTCTATGGCGCGCCAAGAGGGACTCGAACCCCCGACCTTTTGGTTCGTAGCCAAACACTCTATCCGGCTGAGCTATTGGCGCATTTGTTTTTGCCAAAGTATACTATCACAAACAAGGGCACTTGTCAAGCCCTTTTTGTAAAAAAGACGCCGCATGGAAAACGAAGACCCTGCCGCCAAGGAGCGGGGCAGGGTCGGTCGAGTTTAAAAAGGCAGGTGATAACGCCGCGTGTACTGAAAATTAAAAAGAGGAGAGGAAGGAGAGGGAAATATAACGGTAACCGCTCGGAATCTTGAAGAGTGAGTCCGAAACTTTTGTTGAAAACTTTGAAATGTTTATAACGGTTTTTGTGCCGTCTTTTCCGGTTTCAATGCGCTTGACGGGGGTGTCTCCGTCAAAATATAGGTCTGTTTTTGTTCCGTCTTTCGTTTTAAAGCTTTCGCGCGTGAGAGTCTTTTTTCCCTGCTTCACTTTGGTGGCACTGATTTTTCCAACAGGTTCGCTGAAGCTTACAAAGCTGTCCATGTCAATTCCCTGGAGTGCATTCGAGGGCATTTTTGTGTAAACCTTAAATCTGTCGAGAACCAGATAAACGGTGGGATTTTTTTTGCCCTTTTTCGGAGCGAGGATGATCATTTTGCAGTCCATGCCCTCAAATTTGGTTTTGACATAGGCGTTGCCGTTTTTCGCCGCAACGGTTATCGGGGTATCTCCAAGGTCCTTATCGTTCGTCGTGAAGGTCATGAGATATGTTCCTTTTGAAACGATATCGTTGAACTTGTTTGTTTTGTATTTGCCGCTGCTCTTCGCCGCGGTTTTCACTTTGGCCGTTGCCGAGGTGACTGTCTTTTTGCCGTTCAGTGCGGTGAGCTTTACAGTGTAGCTTGTGCTCGGGGTGAGCGAAGTGAACTTCGCGCTCGTTTTTGAAGTGCTTACGCTTTTGACGAGCTTCTTGCCGTTGTAAAGCGCAGCCTTATATGTCTTCGCACCCGGAACCTTTGTCCATGAAACGGTCACGGTGTCCTTTGTGCTGTCGACGTTGAGCTTCAAAGCGATTGAAAAGCTGAGCTTTTTTGTTCCGCTGTAATCGCC
>JAUNFH010000041.1:8823-16044 GCA_030525185.1 Clostridia bacterium | reverse complement strand
TGTCCGCCTCCGCTTGCAAGGCCGAGAACCTTTTTTCCTTTGAGTTCTCCGAACCAGTCGTGCGGAACGAATTTCGTCGGGGTGAGAAGAACGTTCCATTCTCCTTTTTTTGCCTTTTCAAAGGTTTCGTGGGAAATCGGCTTTCCCCATTCCCAACCGTCTTTTATCCATGAGTCGATTGTTTCGGCGTTGATGTCCTGATAGTTCATGTTTTTTCTTTCCTTTCTTTTTCCGCTTTTTCACGCTCTTTTTTTGAAAAAACGCAGCCGCAGTAATCCTGCCTGTAAAGCTCGTAAAGTTTTGAAAGCTCAACCGAACGCTTATAGCCGTTTTTCTTTTTGAAGTCTGACGGAAGGTGGAAAACGCCGAAATTTTCTCCGGCCGCTTCGCCGATTTCATTGAGCTTTTGAGCGTTTTTGAGCGGACTTATCGTGAGGGTTGTTGTGAAGTAATCAAAGTTTTTTTCCTTTGCGTACCGGGCGGCTTTTTCAAGCCGAAGTCTGAAGCAGGCAAAGCACCGCTCCCCGCCCTCTCCGGTGTTTTCAAGGCCTTTCACCGCGTTGAAAAATTCTTGCGGCTCTCCCTTCATTTCAACAAGAGAAATCGGATATTTCGCCGGAAGGGCCGAAACGAGCTTTCGCTGTTCGCCGACTCTTCTTTCGTATTCCTCGGAAGGATAAAGATTCGGATTGTAATAAAGGACGGTAATTTTGAAGTGGTTTGAAAGATACTCAAGGCAGTAACTGCTGCACGGAGCGCAACACGAATGAAGAAGAAGCGACGGAACAACGCCGTTTTTTTCATTTTCTTCAATGATTTTTTCAAGCTCTTTTTGAAAGTTACGCATTTTTTTCACCCAAAAAACCGTTTTCAAAAAGAATTTTTTCCGTAATCAAAGCCGCGTCACCGATGAGTTCGGCGCAGGGACGCTTTTTGTAATAAGCTTCGGTTCTCGCCTCCGGAGAAGGAACGATTTTTTCTTCGCCCGAAAGGCCGAGAAGTTCACGGCAGATTATTGAACGGTTTTGCTTTTTGAATTCTTCGGAGAACTGCTGAACGGCCGAATAGGCGGACATTTTGTTTTTTCCGTCCTCTCCGCCGAAAAAGAAACCGAGGACGATTGCCGCGCCGCAAACGGCACCGCAGACCTCCCTTTGCCTTCCGACTCCGCCGCCGAGTCCGCAGGAAAGTTTTGCCGCCTGGGTTTTTGAAAGGCCGAGTTCGTCCGCAAAGGCGGCAACGACCGATTGGGAACAGTTGAGCCCCGTTTTGAAAAGTTCTTTTGCTTTTTCTTGTCTTTGCATGTGTGTCACTCCGATGCGTTGAAATTTTTCAGGTATTCGATGAGGGCGGGCGCGCTGTTTTCCGGAAGGTCAATTGTGTTTTCCGGAAGGCGCATATTTTCAAGGTAATGTGCGTCCGAATTGCGAAGGCACAGTTTTCCCCTTGTTGCCGGGTATTTTTGAAGATATTCGTTTATGTCTGCGTCGGGCGTCAGCTCAAACGCTTTGACGTCCAGCTCTTCGCCGAATGTTCCGAGGGCGGAGATGACGCTGTAAGAGCTTCTGTCAATATGCGCCGGAAAGCAGACTCCGCCGAATTTTCTGACGAGCTCGGGAACGGCGTCAATGCTCACGGAACTTGCCGTTGTGAGAAGAAGTTCTTCCGAACCGAGAATTTCGTCTTCGTCGTTCATGATGAATTGGTCACCGAAAATTTTCGGTTTGTTTTTGATTTTCGGAATCAGGCCGAAGAGCTGTTCTCCGAATTTTTCCGCCGCTTCAACCGAAGGAAAAAGGCAAACGACGTGAATTTCCTCGCTTGTGCAAAGTTCGGTTCCGGGAACAACGGTGAGGTTCGCTTTCCTTCCGGCGGAAACTGCGGCCCGGCAGTTTTTTGTGCTGTTGTGGTCGGTGAGGGCAATGATGTCAAAGCCGAGAATCTTCGCCATGTTGACGAGATTGTACGGCGTCATTTCATTGTCGCCGCAGGGCGAAAGACATGAGTGAAGGTGAAAATCATAAAAAAGTTTCATAATACCTCAAAATTCGGAAGTTCAGTTTTTTCTTTTATGATAGCACGATTGCGGCGGAATTTCAATAGCGGCGGAAAACCGCTTTGAACACTCGCTTAATAATTCATTGCGCCGAAAAATTGCGTTGAATACGGATGAAAAAGAGATATGACTTTTTTGTAATGAAGATATTTGCAATAAGAAATTGACAAACGCAAAAAACAGGTGTATATTTAAAACAGACGTTTTAAAACAAACGATTCAAAACGCAAAAAGCGTTAAAAAGAAAATTACTCCGGAGGAAAGTTTATGCCGCCAAAACCAAAGTTTTCAAAAGAAGAAGTTGTTACGGCCGCGCTCGAAATTGTGAGCGAAAAAGGAATTGAAGCGCTCACCGCCCGTGAGGTCGGCGAACGGCTCGGAAGTTCTCCGCGTCCGATTTTCACCGTTTTCAAAAATATGGAAGAGCTTTCGTACGAGGTGAAGGCCGCCGCGATGAAACGCTTTGAAGAATACATCGGAGAAGCGAACGGATATAAGCCGTATCTCAAAAAAATCGGGATGCAGATGATTCGTTTTGCCTGCGAAGAACCGAAACTTTTTCAGCTCCTTTTTATGAGCGAAAACAAAACGGCAACGTGCTTTGACGACGTTGTGAACCTTCTCGGAGTTGCGGCGGATATGTGCCTTGAGCTGATTCACAAAAGGTTCGGACTTGACGAAAAGGACACGCGAAACTTTTTTGAACAGCTTTGGATTTTCACATACGGAATCTCGTCGCTTTGCGCCGTGGGGATGTGTAAATTTTCCGAAGAGGAGCTTTCAAGAATCATGGGCGTTCAGTATGCGGCGATGGCCGCGCTTGAGGACGAAGGTCGGCTCAACGAACCGATTACGGTTCCGAAAAAAAACGTTGACAAATCACTCGTGTGAGTGTATAGTAACAGAAGTTGCGTAACGTATGTTATCAATGTTGGGAGAAAAATATGGAAAACATTATTGAAATAAAAAATCTTTCAAAGTCGTTCGGCGACGTAAAGGCCGTTCAAAACCTTTCCTTCAACGTGAAAAAGGGTGAACTTTTTGCCTTCCTCGGAGTGAACGGCGCCGGAAAAAGCACAACGATTTCAATTTTATGCGGCAGTCTTAAAAAGGACGGCGGAAGCGTTTTTGTTTGCGGAAAAGAAGTCGGAGAACAAAGCGGTGAGGTTGCGAAAAAGCTCGGCGTTGTTTTTCAAAACAGCGTTCTTGACAAAGCCCTTTCCGTCAAAGATAACCTTGAAAGCCGCGCCGCGCTTTACAACATAAGCAAAAAGCAGTTTTCGGAAAGGCTTTCGGTTCTTTCAAAAATGCTTGATTTTGAAAATATCCTCTCCCGTCCGGTCGGAAAGCTTTCCGGAGGACAAAGAAGGCGAATCGACGTGGCACGTGCGCTTTTGCATGAACCGGAAATTCTTATACTCGACGAACCGACAACGGGTCTTGACCCCCAAACAAGAAAACTTCTTTGGAACGTTGTGAAAGAGTTGCGCGAAAAGAACAACATGACCGTTTTTCTCACGACTCATTACATGGAAGAAGCCGCCGACGCGGACTACGTTGTGATTCTTGACGGCGGAAAAATTTCCGCCGAGGGAACGCCGCTTGAACTCAAAAACGCCTATACCGGCGACTTTATAACGTTCTATTCGCTTTCGGAAGAGCAGATTAAAACGCTTTCACTGCCTTATGAAAAGGTCGGAGAAAGTTTTCGCGTTGAAGTTGAAAACACGAAAAAGGCAACGGAACTCATTCGGAAATATCCGTCGCTTTTCACCGATTACGAGATTACAAAAGGAAAAATGGACGACGTTTTCCTTTCCGTAACGGGCAAAAAACTCACGGGAGGCGAAGAAAAATGAATGCGGTTTTTGCACTGATAAAACGAAACACAAAACTCTTTTTCAAAGACAAGGGAATGTTTTTCACGTCGCTCATCACGCCGCTGATTTTGCTTGTGCTTTACGCAACCTTCCTTGCGAACGTATATAAAGACAGCTTCTCTTCGGCGATTCCGGAGTTTTTGAAAATTGACGAAAAGCTGCTCAACGGCGCGGTTGCCGCTCAGCTTGTTTCCTCGCTTCTTGCGGTGAGCTGTGTCACGGTTGCGTTTTGTTCAAATTTGCTGATGGTTCAGGACAAAGTGAACGGCGCACGGCGCGATTTTTGCGTTTCACCGGTCAAGCGCTCCGCCCTTGCGGTTTCTTACTTTTTTTCAAGCGCATTTTCAACGCTTATCATCACCTTCACCGCGCTCGGCGTCTGCCTTTTGTATATTCTTAAAAAGGGTTGGTACCTTTCCGGTTCGGACGTTGCGCTTTTGGTTCTTGATGTTTTTTTGCTGACTCTTTTCGGCGTTGCGCTTTCTTCGTGCATAAACTTTTTCCTTTCAACCAACGGGCAAAGCTCCGCCGTCGGAACAATCGTAAGCGCCGGCTACGGCTTTGTTTGCGGCGCATATATGCCTATAAGCAGTTTTTCTCCGGGACTTCAAAAGGTACTTTCCTTCCTCCCCGGAACATACGCGACAAGTCTTATCCGCAACCATGCAATGCAGGGCTCATTTTCCGAAATGGAAAAGATCGGCTTTCCGAAAGAGGCGGTGAAAGCAATCCGCGACGCAATGGACTGCAATCTTTATTTTTTTGAAAAGAGCGTGAGCCTCGGTGCAATGTATGCGGTTCTTTGCGGTTCGGTTGCGGTACTTGTTTTAGTTTATATATTGTTTAACGTGATTTTAAAAAAGGAGTCTTAAATTATGAAATCGAGATATAACACAGCGCGGAAAATTTTGATTTTCTGGACGCTTTTTGTCGGAATCGGGGCGGTTGCCGGCTCGGTCGGAATGCTCGTTGACCCGACGGGAAAGGCAATGGGAATGGACGCAATGCTTCCGTTTTTTCAAAAGCTTCCGCTCGCCGACGTGCTTTATAAAAACTACACTTTCCCCGGAATTGCGCTTTTGATCGTCAACGGAATCACAAACCTGACCGCGGCGGTACTGCTTTTCATGAAGAAAAAAAGCGGCGCATACCTCGGCGGAATTTTCGGCATAACGCTGATGCTTTGGATTTGTATTCAGTTTTATATGTTCCCGATGAACTTTATGTCAACGGCGTTTTTCATCATCGGCTTTCTTCAGGCCGCAACGGGTTATGCCACCTGCGTTTTTCAAAAGCAGGAAAGCTTCAAAGTGAACGAAGCGGATTACAAAAACATCGGAAAAAATCCGAAAAGGCTCGTTGTTTTCTTTTCAAGAATGGGATACGTCAAAAAGGCGGCATTCAACGAAGCGGAAAAAACCGGAGCGGAGATTTTTGAAGTCAAAGCAACGGAACGCACCGAAGGCACGCTCGGATTTTGGTGGTGCGGAAGGTTCGGAATGCACAAATGGGCAATGCCGATTGAAAAAACCGAACTTGACTTTTCAAAGTATGATCATGTGACAATTTGTTCGCCGATTTGGGTGTTCACCCTCGCCGCCCCGATGAAGGAGTTTTGCAAAGAGCAAAACGGAAAAATAAAAGAGGCGGACTACATAATTTTTCACCACATGAAAAACAGCTTTACCTCCGCCGCAGACGAAGCGGATTCGCTCCTCGGTTTGAAGCGCACGGGCTTCAAAAGCGTATGCTGCCGCGAAGGAAAAATTGTCGGAATGACCGTTGAGGAAAAAAACAATGTCAGAACGTATAATTAAAACGGAAAAACCGAATATCGCCTCAATCCCCGCAATTGTTTGGGGCGAAGAAAGCGAAAGCGCATACATCTTTGTTCACGGAAAGCAAAGCCGCAAGGAATACGCCGAACAATTTGCAAAAATCGCAGAAGAAAAGGGTTTTCAAACGCTGAGCTTTGACCTTCCCGAACACGGCGAACGAACCGACGGCGAACGTCTTGACGTTTGGAGCGGAAAAAAAGACCTTTCGGAGATTGCCGATTATGCTTTTAAAAGGTGGAAAAACCTTTCGCTTTTTGCGTGCAGTATCGGGGCGTACTTTTCGCTTGAAACTTTCGGCGAAATGCCGTTTCAAAAGGCGCTGTTCCTTTCTCCGATTGCCGATATGCGCTGTCTTGTGAAACAGATGATGCTGTGGTTTGATGTTTCCAAAGAGCGGCTTGAAACGGAAAAAGAGATTGAAACTCCGGTCGATACGCTTCGGTGGGACTATTACAATTATATACTCACCCACCCGGTCAAAGAATGGAAAATTCCGACGCATATTCTTTACGGCGGAAAGGATAATCTTCAATCGAGAGAAGTGATTGAAAACTTTTGTCGCTCGTTCGGCTGTGAGCTCACCGTTTCCGAAAACAGCGAACACCCTTTCATGGCTGAAGGCGACGAAAAAATTCTTGAAAAATGGTATCGCGAAAAAATTTAAAGGAGAGAAAGATGGATATTTCACTTTTTTATGAAGAAAAGGGAAACGGCTTTCCGCTTGTTCTTCTCCACGGAAACGGCGAAGACCACACATATTTCAAAAGCCAGCTTGAATATTTTTCAAAAAAGTTTCGTGTGATTGCGCCGGACACAAGAGGACACGGAAAAACCGGAAGGGGCGGCGGTGAATTTTCAATCCGTCGTTTTGCGGACGATCTTCATTCCTTCTTCCTTGAACACGGAATTGAAAAGGCGGACATTTTAGGCTTTTCCGACGGCGGAAACATTGCGCTTTTGTTTGCGCTCAAGTATCCGCAAATGGTGAGAAAGCTCGTTTTGAACGGCGCAAACCTTTTTCCGAAAGGGGTAAAAACTTCCGTTCAGCTTCCGATTGAAATCGGATACAGAATTGCAAAACCGTTTTCAAAGTTTTCAAAAGAGGCAAAGAAAAATGCCGAAATGCTTTCCCTCATGGTGAACGACCCATATATTGAGCCGAACGAACTGAAACTTTTGAAAATGCCCGTTCTTGTAATCGCAGGAACGAACGACATGATTAAGGAAAGCCACACAAGGCTGATTGCGGAAAAGATCCCGAACGCAAAGCTTGTAATCATGGACGGCGACCATTTTATCGCAAACAAAAGAGCAAAAGTTTTCAACACCCACGTTGAAAACTTTTTGAACGGAGAAGAAGATGAGTAAATACCAAAATCTTTGGGAATTCGTCAAAACGGAAAACAAAGACGAACTGACTCTTTCCTTTGAAAAAATCGAAGAAGTT
>JAUNFH010000041.1:0-8813 GCA_030525185.1 Clostridia bacterium | reverse complement strand
CTTTCCGATTGACCACGGTTTTTTGACTTTCAAAAAGGAGCTTCTTCCCTTCGGGTTTGAAGTGAGTAAAATTTCAATGAAAGATAAGAAAGTCAAGTTTATAAAAGGGTAACAATAATTCTTGATATGGCGCTTCGCGCACCCGAAAAGGAGTAATGAAACAATGCTTGAAATTAAAAATTTAACAAAAACATACGGCGAAAAAAAGGCGGTCGATTCCCTTTCGCTTCACATTGCACCGGGCGAAATCTACGGTTTCATCGGTCACAACGGCGCGGGTAAAACAACAACGCTCAAAGCCGTTTCCGGAATCCTCGGCTTCGATGAGGGCGAAATCAAAATCGGCGGCGTTTCCGTTAAGGAAGATCCCATCGCCTGCAAAAAAATGCTTGCGTATATTCCCGACAATCCGGACATCTACGAGTTCATGACGGGAATCAAGTATCTCAACTTCATTGCGGATATTTTCGGCGTCGGCGCAAAGGAAAGGGAAGAACGCATCAGAAAATACGCCGATCTTTTTGAACTGACGAAGGACCTTGCCGAACCCGTGAGCGCATACTCCCACGGAATGAAACAGAAACTTGCAATCATTTCGGCGTGGCTCCATGAACCGAAGCTTATCATCATGGATGAACCGTTTGTCGGTCTCGACCCGAAAGCGGCGCACATTCTCAAAGGCATGATGCGCAAATTTTGCGACAGAGGCAACGCAATTTTCTTTTCGACCCACGTTCTTGAAGTTGCGGAAAAACTTTGCGACAAAGTTGCAATCATCAAGGGCGGAAAGCTCATTCGCTCGGGAACTATGGAAGAAGTCAAGGGCGACGACAGCCTTGAGGAAGTTTTCCTTGAATTGGAGGGTGAATAATGTTTAAAGCTCTTCTCAAAAAACAGCTTTACCAGCTGAACCAAAGCTTTTTTTACGACAGCAAAAAGGGCAAATCCCGTTCAAAAGGCAGTTCGATTGCTTTCATCGTTTTTTTCGTCGTAATAATGGTCGGCGTGCTCGGCGGAATGTTCTTTTATTTTTCAAAAATACTCTGCGAACCGCTTGTGAAGAGCGGTTACGGCTGGCTTTACTTTGCGCTTCAAAGCCTTGTCGGCGTAATGATGGGTGTTTTCGGAAGCGTGTTCAATACCTATGCAAGCCTTTATAAAGCAAAGGACAACGACCTTCTTCTTTCGCTCCCGATTCCGGTTCGTCAAATTCTTGTTGTCCGTCTTTTGGGCGTATACCTCATGGGAGCAATGTACAGCGTGATTATTACCGTTCCTGCGGTGATTGTTTATCTCATGACGGTCGGTTTTTCGGCTTCGGCGTTTTTGGGTTCGTTGGTACTTGTTCTTTCGGGAACGGTTGTTGTTTTTGTTCTTTCGTGCATACTCGGCCTTGCCGTTGCAAAAATCAGCGACAAGCTCAAAAACAAAAGCATTGTCACC
Organism: Clostridia bacterium; assembly: GCA_030525185.1. GTDB lineage: Bacteria > Bacillota > Clostridia > Oscillospirales > Acutalibacteraceae > UBA6857. The sequence goes on along the minus strand of JAUNFH010000041.1, from coordinate 7,370 downwards.
GTCATTTTTTCGCTCGCCTTTCTCGGAATCTATTATTATGTATATGCCAACGCATTCAATCTTTTGGGAGCGGTGATCGAAAACGTTCAGACAATCGGCGAAAAAGTCAAAGGCGCCGCATATCCGCTGTATGTTTTCGGAAAGTGCGGAGAGGGCGAACTTTTGCCCGTTCTTGCGGCGCTTGCTTTTTCGGTTTTGATTCTTGCGCTTACATATGTAATAATGGAAAAAAGCTTTCTTAAAATCGCAACTTCGAGCGGAAAGAGCGAAAGAAAAGAGTACCGTGAAAAGAGCGTTAAAACCAAAAGTCCAAACAAAGCGCTCCTTTCAAAAGAATTTTCGCGCTTTCTTTCAAGCCCGACTTATATGCTCAACTGTGCGCTCGGAACGCTTTTCATGCCGGTTGCGGGTATAGTCGTTTTAATCAAAGGCGAATCGCTTCTTTCAATGCTGACCGAGTCGCTTCCGCTTGAAAATGAAACGGTTTCCGTTCTTGCCGTTTTTTCGGTTTGTGCGGTTGCTTCAATGAACGACCTCACTGCGCCTTCCGTTTCGCTTGAGGGCAAAAACCTTTGGCTTTCGCAGTCGCTTCCGATTTCGGTTTGGCAGATTTTTTCTTCAAAGCTTAAACTTCATGTTCTTTTGACGGCAATTCCGGCGCTGTTTCTTTCGGTATGCCTTTGCGTTGTGCTTCGTCCGTCGGTCGGAGTGATTGCGGGAATGGTTGCGCTTCCGTTCATATTCTCCGTTTTCGGTGCGGCACTCGGACTTGTTATCAACCTGAAAATGCCGAACCTGAATTGGACGAACGAAACCGCCGCGGTCAAACAAAGTTTCAGCGTTCTTATTGCGCTTTTTGCCGGCTTTTCGGTTGCGCTCGTCGGAGCAGTCGGTTACTTGGTTCTTGCCGAGAAAATCGAAGGTTATGTTTATATTGCAATCGCCTCTGCGGCGCTTACGGTTGTTACGTTTGTTCTTATTCGCCGGCTCAAAACGAAAGGCACGGAAATTTTTAAAAATCTTTAAAAAGAGGGATTGTTTATGTGGTGGCTTTATGCGGTTCTTTCTTCGGTCTTTGCGGCGCTGACGTCGATTCTTGCAAAGGTCGGAATCGAAAACGTGAATTCAAATCTTGCAACGGCGCTCAGGACGGTTGTTGTTCTTGCAATGTCGTGGCTGATGGTTTTTGTTACGAACGCTCAAAGCGGAATTACAGAAATCAGCAAAAAAAGCTGGATTTTTCTGATTCTTTCCGGTCTTGCAACCGGCGCTTCGTGGCTTTGCTATTACAAAGCGCTTCAAATCGGCGAAGTGTCAAAGGTTGTTCCGATTGACAAAATGAGCGTTGTTCTGACGCTGATTCTTGCGTTCGTTTTCCTGCACGAAAAATTCACGCCGAAGTCGCTCGTCGGCTGCGTTCTTATTGCGGCGGGAACGCTCGTTATGGCGCTTTAAGGCGGAGAATTTCAAATGAAAGAAAAAAGACTTATTTCGCTGTGTCTTGTTTTTTGCGCGGTGTTTCTTTTCGCTTCCTGCAAAGCGGACTTCGTCGGAAACAAAATCAAAACGAAAGACCGGTATCTTCTTTCGTTTGCGGTTCTCAACGGAACGGAAAAGGAAACGCTGAACCTCAAAAAGGGCGAAGAGCTTTTTGTCAAGGCAGAGATACCCGAGGGCGAAGTTTCGCTTTTTGTTGCGCCGAAAGGCGGCAAAACGCTTTATCGCGGAACGCTCGTTCAAAACGAAAGCTTTAGCCTTGTCTGCACCGAAAGCGGGACATATTCGATTGAGGTCACCGGAAAGAACGCAAAGGGAAAACTGGTTTTTGAAAAGGTGAAAGGAAATGGAATGGTTTAATTTTATCGGCCTTGTTTTTGTGATTATCCTGCTCGTGCCGAACATCGTCTTTGCCGTGACACACAAGGAAGGCTTTGAAAACGGTTGGAAAAACAAAACGGTTGAGCTTTTTGAGCAAATCGGACGGTTCGGCTGTTTTATACTCATGGTTTTTTCCGTTCCGAAGCTTACACTCGGCTTTTGGTTTGAGGGTGCAAAAACGGCATATGTCGTTGCGGGCTTTGTTTTGCTTTTTGTTTACTGTCTCGGTTGGGTGATTTTTTGGAAGGAGAGCTCGGTGAAAAAGGCGCTTTTGCTTTCCGTAACGCCGTCGCTTCTTTTTCTTGAAAGCGGAATACTCACCCTCAATATACCTCTGATTGTTCTTTCGGCGGTTTTTTCCGTTTGTCATATAACCCTGAGTTACAACAACGCAAAATTTGAAAGTAAACAAAAATCGCAAACCGATTAACAAAAAATTCACAAATTGCCAATTATTGAGAAAAATTTAAAGTAAATTTAAGGTAGCACCCGTATTCTGTTAATAAACAAGAAACAAATTGTTAATGAACTTTTACGGAGGTGTAAAGAATGGACGCTCTCATCGCAAAGATTAAGGGTTATGTTGATCAGCTTTTCGCTTTCCTCAACAAGATCTTCGGTATTGACCTTCTTTAATTTAAAAAGAAACTCAAAAATTATGAAATGAATTTTTACGGAGGTGTAAAGAATGGACGCTCTCATCGCAAAGATTAAGGGTTATGTTGACCAGCTTTTTGCTTTCCTCAACAAGATTTTCGGTATTGACCTTCTTTAATTTGAATTAATTTTTTTGCAATAATTTTTATGAAACGGAGGTGTAAAAACAATGCAGGCTATCATTTCAACAATCGAAAAGTACATCGAGCAGGTCGTTGCTATTCTTCGCAAGATCTTCGTTGCTGAATATTAATTAAATGATTAATTAATCTTCTTTCCCCGAAAAACGGTTGTTTTTCGGGGATTTTTTGTCGTTTTTTATGCGCAGAAAATGTTTCACAAATGTTGAAAATATTATTGAAATGTGAACTGAAGTATGTTATACTGATTTTGTAATGTGCGCATGGAAAAATAATTTTTCAAAAGGAGAACGCGCATAAATTTAACAATGAAAGGTTGAAAAGAATTGAAGAAAACAATTGCATTATTACTGTCTGTCCTGTTGATTTTAACGGTCATGATTCCGATGATTTCGGTTTCTGCCGTTGACGGCTGTGCCTGCGGAAATACTCCCGTAATCTATATTAAGGGAAGAACGGTTATATATAAAGACACCGAAAACCTTGAAGCGGGAAAGGCCGAAAAAGAGGTTTCCGGAGGAAAGGACGCAGTAATCGAAACAACGGTCAATATTTCAAAAGCTTTTGCCGGTGCAATGATTACCGACAATTGGGATAATTATTGTGATGTTCTTTATGAAGAGATTATGCCGATTTACGATCAGTATGCGCTGAACGATGACGGCGAAATCGGAAACAAAAGCGGAATCAATCCCGAGTGGAGCATTGAAAGCATTCTCAAAAGAGCTTATGAAGGCGGAAAAGAACGTCATATCGCCGAGAAGGACAACATTTTTATGTATGAATTCCAGTATGATATGCGCCTTGATCCCCTCGTCAATGCGGTGAACCTTCGCAAACTTGTCGAAGCCGTAAAGGAAATTACCGGTCATAAAAAGGTCGATATTCTCGGACGCTGCGAGGGCGGCGTAATTGAAAACGCATATTTCAGCCTTTACGGTTGGGATGACATTGAAAGTGCGGTTATTTATAACTCGATTGCCTGCGGAACAGAAGTTGCGGATGCCTGCTTCAGCGGTGAAATTTTTGTTGACTCAACTTCTCTGAACAGATTCGCTTATGAATTTCTCGGAATGTCTCCGATTCTTGACTTGCTTTTGTCTGTTGTTGACGCTTCGGAGTATGCCGGTATGCTCGGTAATCTCACCGATTTCATTCAAAAGGTTTATAACAAGGTTGCGCCGAATCTTATGCCGCGCCTTATACGAGACATTTTCGGAAAGTGCCCCGGTTGGTACAGCCTTATCAGTCCCGATTATTACGAAAAATGCAAGAACTTTATTCTCGGCGACAATGCGGACGGAAAGTATGACAAGCTGATTGAAAAGATTGACAATTATAACTATAATCATAAAGTCAACGCAAGGAGCATTGTTGAAAAAATGGCCGCCGACGGTGTTCATGTATATCTGATTACAAAGTATAACTATCAGATGTATCCCGTTATCGAAAACAGATCGCTCCTCGGTGACAGCACCGTTTCGCTTTATAAGCAGACTTATGAGGGCGCAACTTGCTCCGAAATCGGAAAAACTCTCGGAGAAGATTATCTCGCAACGGCAGACAAAAAATTTGTTTCTCCCGACAAGATGATTGACGCGTCGACCGGCGTCCTTCCGGAACACACGTGGTTTGTCAGAAATATGTCTCATGAAATGTATCCGGATTCGTTCAATCCTTATCTTCTTCGTCTCATGCGCAGTGAGGTTTATGCCGACGGAAATACATTTGAAGATATACCGCAGTGGCTTCTTTATTCAAAAACTTCCGACACATTCACCGGAATCAATGAAGACAACGCACCTTCCGCGGACGAAAACCGTCCGAGCAACAATCCGCTTCAAATGTTGAAAGATTTTATTAAGAGATTTATCAATTTCATAAAATATCTCTTTGAAAAAATCACTTCAAAATAAGAAAAAGTTTACCGCCGAAGAGAACTTTCGGCGGTAATTTTTTGCCATATTCGTGAGCAATAATTTTCTTCTTTTTGACCGTTTTCAACAAAAAAAGCTTTTTTAAAAATTTCCTCTTTACTTTTGCGGTTCATAGTGATATATTATAGAAAATCAATCTTTAAGGGCGGTTCAGTGAAGCCGACAAGATGTTCATATAGATCCCGCGCAGAATTTCTGTGCGCTGAAGTTATGTCAGTCTTGCCGAGTTTCGGGCAAGATATTTTTTTGCTCTTTTTTCCTGAATCGGCGGAAAAAGGAGTGAGAAAAACGGAACCCGTTGTCATGGATGCAGTTGCAATGGACAGGGCGCTGATGAGAATCGCTCATCAGATTATCGAAAAAAACGAATCGACGGAAAATCTTTGCATCGTCGGAATCAAGCGCCGCGGCGAACAGCTCGGAAACATTATCGCAAAAAACCTTGAAAAACTCGGCGCAACGGTGAAAACGGGGAGCCTTGACATCACCCTTTATCGCGACGACCTTTCTCAGGTCGGGGACCAGCCGAAACTCAATTCGAGCAGCGTCGGATTTGACGTCGGGTCAATGACCGTTGTCCTTGTTGACGACGTAATCTACACCGGAAGAACGGCGAGAGCCGCAATCGACGCAATTCTTTCCTTCGGCCGTCCGGCAAAAATTCAGCTTGCCGTTCTTGTTGACCGTGGCCACAGGGAGCTTCCGATTCGCGCGGACTACGTCGGAAAAAACGTTCCGACTTCAAAAATCGAGGTCGTCAAGGTTTGCATTTTACCCTATGAAACAACTCAGTGCGTAAAAATCATCAAAAATTCTTGATTCGGTAATTTTGCGTTTCGACGCATTTTTATAAGGTATTCAAAATTTTCAGGAGGTTTGAAAAAAATGAAACTAACTTACAACGTTCAGGACAAACCGAAATTCGGACAGCTGATCCTTTTCGGTCTCCAGCAGCTTCTTGCGATTCTTGCCGCAACAATCGCAGTACCCTCAATCATCGGAAACGGCATGAGCCAGTCCGCAGCCCTCTTCGGCGCAGGCATCGGAACAATCGTTTATCTTCTTTTCACAAAGTTCAGAAGTCCGGTTTTCCTCGGTTCATCCTTCGCTTTCATCGGTTCAATGTTTGCCGCTTTCGGCGGTGCGGCTTCCGCTCAGGCGGGATATGCGGGACTTATTCTCGGCGCCGCTTTTGCCGGTCTCGTTTATGTCGTAATCGCAATCGTAATCAAAATTGCGGGCGTTAAGTGGATCAACAAACTTATGCCGGCAGTCGTTATCGGACCGACCGTTTCAATCATCGGTCTTTCCCTCGCCGGAAACGCTGTTTCCGACCTCACCCTCGGAAAGGTAATGACCGAAGTCACAACCCAGGTTGTTAAGGACGGAGCAATTGTTGACGAAGTTTCCTCCGTTTCAACCGCAAGCCCTTATGTTGCTCTCATCTGCGGCCTTGTTACCCTCTTCACCGTTGTTCTCTGCTCGGTATACGGAAAGAAGATGGCAAAGCTCATTCCGTTCATCATCGGAATCTGCGCCGGTTATGCAACCGCAACAATCTTCACCGTAATCGGTACCGCAACAAACAACCCGGCGCTTCAGGTTATCGACTTCACCGTTTTCCACAACATGCAGTGGTTCTCAATTCCGGACTTCACCTTCCTTCAGGCCGCAAAGGGCTTTTCCGCAATCAACGGTCAGTACATTGCAACCGTTGCCGTTGCATATGTTCCGGTTGCCTTCGTTGTTTTTGCCGAGCATATCGCAGACCACAAGAACCTTTCAACAATCATTGACAAGGACCTTCTTGAAGATCCCGGTCTTCACAGAACTCTCCTCGGTGACGGCGTAGGCTCAATGGCCGGCGCAATCTTCGGCGGTTGCCCGAACACAACTTACGGCGAATCCGTCGGCTGCGTTGCAATCACCGGAAACGCTTCGGTTGTAACAATCATCACAACCGCAATCATGGCAATCGTAATTTCCTTCTTCGGACCGTTCGTAACCTTCCTTGCAAGTATTCCGAACTGCGTAATGGGCGGCGTTTGCATCACCCTTTACGGTTTCATTGCAGTCAGCGGTCTTAAGATGATTCAGGAAGTTGACCTCGGCGAAAACAAGAACCTCTTCGTTGTTGCCGTAATCCTCATCTGCGGAATCGGCGGTCTCACCGTAAGCTTCGGAAAGGTTACCCTCACTTCAATCGCCTGCGCTCTTCTCCTCGGAATTTTCACAAACCTCCTTGTTTCAAAGTCTAAGGGCGAAAGCGCAAACGCAGACGAAAAAGAAAGCGCAAAAAAAGGCGCATGAATTTGATCGGCTCAAGGCCGTAAATTAAAAACTTAATCAAGCCGTGGCGAACAATTTAGCTTCGCCGCGGCTTATTTTTTTGATGTTGTTGCTTTAACCGCACGTTTCATATTTTAATCTACATCCGACCGCTCCGCCGGAGAGGTACTTTTGGCTGTCATCTGAAATTCACGAAACAAGACAATTATTGCAGAACTTTTCTTTGGCTCACTCCTGTGAGGGAGCTGTCGGCTCCGCCGACTGAGGGAGAGAATTCCTACGCTGTGGCTTATTGTTTTGTTGTTGTTCATTTAACCGCGCGGGTTTCTTTTGATTTTACATCCGACCGCTCCGCTGGGGGTACTTTTGTCGATTGAAACAAAACAAAGCAATGAAAAGCCGAATTGACAAGGACTTTTACGCTGTATTTCCGCCTTGACTGCGTCTGAAATGCTCGCAATGGAACAAC
>JAUNFH010000199.1 GCA_030525185.1 Clostridia bacterium | reverse complement strand
GAACGCCGAGGGGGTTAAGCACGATGTCAAGCGGTGTGCCGTCCTCAAGGAAGGGCATATCCTCCTGCGGCAGAATGCGGGAAACAACGCCCTTGTTACCGTGGCGGCCCGCCATCTTGTCGCCGACCTGAAGCTTACGCTTCTGAGCGATGTAGCAGCGGACGACCTTGTTTACGCCGGGATTGAGCTCATCGCTGTTTTCGCGGGTGAACTCTTCAACTTTGACTACAATTCCGTATTCGCCGTGGGGAACACGAAGGGAGGTGTCCCTGACCTCGCGTGCCTTTTCGCCGAAGATCGCGCGAAGAAGTCTTTCTTCTGCGGTCAGCTCGGTCTCGCCCTTCGGAGTGACCTTACCGACAAGGATATCTCCGGAATGTACCTCTGCGCCGACACGGATGATTCCGCGCTCGTCAAGGTCCTTGAGAGCGTCGCCGACGTTCGGAATGTCGTTGGTGATTTCTTCGGGTCCGAGCTTGGTGTCTCTTGCTTCAAGCTCATATTTTTCAATGTGAATTGATGTATAAACATCGTCGCGGACAAGCTTTTCGTTGATGAGAACGGCGTCCTCGTAGTTATAACCCTCCCATGTCATGAAGCCGATGAGAGCGTTTTTGCCGAGGCTGAGTTCGCCGTGGTCGGTTGCGGGACCGTCGGCAACAACCTGGCCTTCTTCAATCACGTCCCCGACCGAAACGACCGGACGCTGATTGATGCAGGTGCCCTGGTTTGAACGCATGAATTTTATAAGATTATAGCTTTCAACAACATTGTCCTCGCCGAGAACGTCAACTCTGTCGGCGCTGACATAAATTACCTTTCCGGCTTTTTTTGCAAGAACGCAAACGCCCGAGTCGGTTGCGGCTTTGTATTCCATGCCGGTTCCGACCATCGGCGAGTCGCAGGTAAGAAGAGGAACAGCCTGACGCTGCATGTTTGAACCCATGAGGGCGCGGTTTGCGTCGTCGTTTTCAAGGAACGGAATGAGCGCGGTTGCAACGGAAACAACCATCTTCGGCGAAACGTCCATGTAATCGACTCTTGACGGTTCAATTTCAAGGAACTCGTCGCGGTGACGGGCGTTGACCTTTCTTCTGATGAAGTGGCCTTCTTCGTCGAGCGGTTCGTTAGCCTGAGCAACGGTGTATTCGTCCTCAACGTCCGCAGTCATGTATTCATATGTGTCAAGAACCTTTCCAGTCTCTTTGTCAACCGGGCGGAACGGAGCTTCGATGAAGCCGTATTCGTTGATTCTTGCGAAAGTTGCAAGATATGAGATAAGGCCGATGTTGGGACCTTCGGGAGTCTCGATCGGGCACATTCTTCCGTAGTGGGAATAGTGAACGTCACGAACCTCGAAGCCTGCGCGGTCTCTTGAAAGTCCGCCGGGGCCGAGAGCCGAAAGACGGCGCTTATGGGTAAGTTCGGCAAGGGGGTTGTTCTGATCCATGAACTGGGAAAGCGGAGAGGAACCGAAGAACTCTCTGACCGCCGCAATAACGGGACGGGTGTTGATAAGAGCCTGCGGAGTGACCTTTTCGGGCTCCTGAGCCTGAAGGGTCATTCTCTCTCTGACAACTCTTTCCATTCTTGAGAAGCCAACGCGGAACTGGTTCTGCAAAAGCTCGCCGACCGAACGGATACGTCTGTTGCCGAGGTGGTCGATATCGTCTGCACTGCCTACGCCGCAGGCAAGGCAGTTGAGGTAGTTGATCGAAGCAAAAATGTCGTCAATAATGATGTGCTTGGGAATGAGTTCGTCGCCCTTGCTTGCAAGGAAGGCGAGCTTTTCTTCTTTGCTCATTCCTTCGGTTTCGGGAAGGATGTCCATTAAAACGGTATAGCGAACATTCTCGTTGATTCCGACTTCGCAAAGCTCTTCCTTTGTGAATTCGGGGAAGAAGGGAAGAATGTCAACCATCTGGTTGGAGATGACCTTGACCGGTTCTTCACGTCCTTCAACGGAAACATAGGCAACCTTTGCGCCGGCCTGGGTAACTTCCATGGCGCGCTGTTTTGTCATGAGCTCGCCTTCTTCGGCGATGATCTCGCCTGTGAGCTCGTTGACGATCGGAGCGGCAAGCTTAAAGCCGCGGATACGGTCAAAGAGAGCAAGCTTCTTATTGTATTTATAGCGTCCTACTCTTGAAAGGTCATAACGGCGGTCGTCAAAGAAAAGGCCTTCAAGGTGGCTCTGTGCACTGGAGAGTGTCGGCGGTTCGCCGGGACGAAGCTTTTTGTAAACTTCGATGAGTGCTTCCTCGGTGTTCCTCGTTGTGTCCTTTTCAAAGGAGGCTTCGATTCTTTCGTCAAGGCCGAAGAAATCGCGGATATCGCTGTTGGAGTTGAGGCCGAGGGCACGGATAAACGTGGTGATCGGGATTTTTCTGTTTTTATCAATGCGGACATAGAAAAGATCGTTCGGATCCGTCTCATATTCGAGCCATGCGCCGCGGTTGGGAATGACGGTCGTTGTAAAGAGCTTTTTGCCGGTGACGTTGTGGGTCATGCCGTAATAGACACCGGGTGAACGGACGAGCTGAGAAACAATGACGCGCTCTGCGCCGTTGATGACGAAGGTTCCGCTGTCTGTCATGAGCGGGAAGTCGCCCATATAGACCTCGTTTTCTTTAACTTCGCCGGTCTCCTTGTTGTAAAGCCTTGCAACAACGCGCAAGGGTGCGGAATAGGTTGCGTCGCGCTCCTTGCATTCCCTGACGGAGTACTTATGCTTATCCTCTTCCATTTTGTAATCAACAAAGCTGAGACTGAGGTTTCCGCTGAAATCCGTAATCTCTTCAACGTCACGAAGAACTTCCTTGAGGCCGGTTTCAAGGAACCAGCGGTAGGAATCCTTCTGAACCTGAATGAGGTTCGGCATTTTCATGACCTCTTGAATTTTACCAAAGCTCTTGCGAACATTGGTGCCGAGTTGCACATCGGTAACATTGACCATTCGCTTATCACTCCACGTTTTTATTTGCCTTACGCGGCATGCGCTGTGCGTCGCACAGAAGTTAAAAAAATCTATTGACTTTTTGATTTATAAATGCTATTATGCTCTTGTAAGAAGTGAGAAGGCACAAGGGCACATTTTCACATTATATGTTATGGTATAATATCACAGGCAGAACCGTAAAGTCAAGCGCTTTGCGTGAATTTTTTTGCCTTTCTTTGAATTTTTTCTGTTTTTTCCGCCTTTTGGGCGGTTTTTTTCTGCTCTTATTGACCGATTTGAATTTCAAAGAGTAAAGCAGCCATCGTTTTATCCTTCCGGGCATTAAAGCTCCAAGAAGGAGAAAACAGCGGCTGCTTCTTTATTTTTCTTGTTCATGTTTAAAAACACGAGGTGGAGTGGACAAAAATAATCTTTGTTTCATCTTGCACCGCTTCACCGAAAATGATATAATCGGCGAAAAGCACAGAAGGGATGCGTATTTCGATGATCAAAACGGTTTCAATAGTCAGCCTTTCAAGCGGCGTTATGGGCGAAGACTTCCTTGCGCATGAAATCAGAATCGGCAAAGAACGGCTGAAGCAGTTCGGCCTGAAGGTCAAATTCACG
>JAUNFH010000198.1 GCA_030525185.1 Clostridia bacterium | reverse complement strand
GCGTCCATCAATACATAGCTTTTTGCTTTGATATCCAAGGTTTCGCTTTCGTTTTCGGCGACTGCGTTAAAAATTGCAAACGAGCTTATTGTTATAATGCTTAGCAAGAGAGAAATTATTCTTTTCATTCATCATCACCTCACAATTATATATGAAGTATGTGATAAATTTAAAACAAAATTATTGAAATAACGTAAGCATTGCATTATAATTAACAGTGGAATATATTCTTAATTTTTTGCGAGGTTTAAAATGAAAGTTGCTTTTTATACGCTCGGTTGCAAGGTTAACCAATATGAAAGCCAATCACTGAGCGAACTTTTAAATAAATTCGGATTTGAAACCGTCGGTAAAGATGAAAATGCCAACGTATATATCATCAACTCCTGCACCGTTACTGCGGAATCCGACAGAAAAACAAGGCAGGCCGTCCGCCGTTTCAAAAGAAACAATCCCGATTCCGTTGTTGTCCTGACCGGATGTATGCCGCAGGCATATCCGGAGGATGCAAAGGCGCTTCTTCAGGCTGACATAGTCATCGGAAACAAAAACAACAGTGATTTGCCGGAGATACTCGAAGAATTTTTCCGCGACAAGAAAAGGCGTGTGCTCACTTCAAAGCACGAAACCGGAGACCCGTTTTCATCTTGTTCGATTTCATCTTTTGAAGAACGAACAAGGGCATACGTTAAAATTCAGGACGGTTGCAACAGATTTTGTTCATACTGCATTATTCCCGTCTCAAGGGGAAGAGTACGGTCAAAGCCGCTTGAAGAATTGAAAGAAGAACTTCTCAAACTTGCTTCTTCCGGATATAAAGAAGTTGTCCTCGTCGGTATTAATCTTTCATCATACGGCCAAGACATCGGCAAAGAATTCAGCGATGCCGTTGAACTCGCCTGCTCGATTGACGGAATCGAACGTGTTCGTCTCGGTTCGCTTGAACCCGACCATCTCACAGACGAAGTTGTTGAAAAACTTTCAAAATGCAAAAAACTCTGTCCTCAATTTCACATTTCGCTTCAAAGCGGTTGCAACAAAACATTAAAGCGCATGAACCGCCATTACACGGCGGAGGAATACAAAGAACTTTGTTCGTCGCTGAGAAAGCATTTTAACGACTGCACGCTTACGACCGACGTCATGGTCGGCTTCTGCGGTGAAAGCGACGAAGATTTTAACGAGAGCCTGAATTTTGTCAAAGAAATCGGTTTTGAAAAAGTTCATGTTTTTCCCTATTCCGTCCGCACCGGAACAAAAGCGGAAAAAATGGACGGTCACCTTCCGAAGGCGGTCAAAGAAGAGCGTTCGGCAATTATGATAAGCGAATGTGAAAAAATCCGATCCGCTTTTCTTGCCTCTCAGGTCGGACGAACCGTGAATGTTCTTTTTGAAAGCAAGGAAAAGGACGGAATGATTTTGGGACACACCTCAAATTACACTCCGGTCAAGGTTTGCGGCGAACATTCTCTTTTCGGTACGTTCAGAGACGTAAAAATCACCGACACAGAGGGCGACTGCTGCATCGGTGAAATCATCTGAATTATAAAATTATTATCGGGCTCGTTTGCTCGCGCGAACAGCCCGGTATTTTTTTTGAAAAGAGAGAGAAATTATCCGTGCACCGGCATTCAAGTTCATAAAGCTTTTTTCCTTTTTCCGAAAGTCTGTCGGCTTCGGATTTTTTTGTAACAACCGGAAGCAACGGCTCTTTTTCTTTCAAAATTTCAAAACCTTTTTTGTTCGCCGCCAAAATTTTTAAATACGGCAGATTTTCTTTTGCAAGTATTTTCGGAACACCGAGAAAACACAGCATCACGGCACGCCTTACGGCGGCTTGAGTAATGCTTTTGACCTTCACGGCATTAATCAATTCTTCGGTTGTGCTTGAGTTGCGTGACTTTGAAAAGACACGCTCGGCAAGACCGTTTTCGTCGGGTATATACAATTTCATTTCGTCAAGAGTCATGTTTCTCAATGCGGCAATAACAGCCCTGTCCGCATTTTCGATTTTGCACGGATACAGCTTTTCGCGCTCTTTCAGAACCAATTCATCATACATTTCCGAAGGAACATAGTTTTTGATTTCTTCAATTGATTCAACGTTTCGCAATGCGCCCGCGCTTGCAAAAAAATCATTTTTGAAGTCTATTTCCTCGTGATCCGCTTTATTCCTTTCAATCGGAAGAATGTCAAAGGATGCATCGAGCTTTCCCTTTTGTCTGATGTATTCGACGGCAAGAGTATTGTTAGGTCTTTCAAGAACCGAAGAGATTTCCCTTCCGAACGTTTCCTCAATTGCTTTCTGAAGCGCCGTGGGATATGTATTTCCGTGTGCAACGAGACTTCTCACTTTTTCGCCGATTATCGGAGAATCAACCGCTTTTGCGGCCTCTTCGAGAAGAATTTTATCGGCTGTTTCGCAACCGAAAGAAAGAAAATCGATCGGAATTGACGAAAGAAGGCTCACCGCACCCCTTGCAAAATTTTCGGCGCTTGAACAAGCCCACGGAGTCGGTATTTCGACAACAAGATCGGCACCGCATGAAACAGCGGCCTTTGCGCGACTTTGTTTATCGGCAATTGCACAATCTCCGCGCTGAACAAAATTTCCGCTCATGGCACAGACAATATGCGTCGCCCCGTTTTCACGGGTCTTTTCAATCTGATATTTATGGCCGTTATGAAACGGGTTATATTCGCAAATAATTCCGGCAACCTTCAAGCCATCCACCGCCTTTCGCAGATTATTCTATTTGATTTTCTTTTCATTGTCAAGAAAAAAGCCGCAAAGCTTTTTGCTCGGCGGCTTTTCGGTGAATCAATCAGTTTGACTTCGGAACAAAAGATTCGCAGTCAACACACTGGCAAACTTTCGGATCGGACTCATGTGTACCGATTGAAACGCAGTTAAGTGTGCAGTAATTTTCCGAATGGCAATGATGAGCACATTTTTCAACTGTGCATCCGATTGATTTGTTTGCATCTGAGCAACCCATTTTAAATGACCACCTTTTGAAAGAATAAAGCCTAAGCAGCCGGAAACAGCTGTTTAGGCTCATTATATTCTTTAACACCGAAGGGTCGGTTATTCATTATTTGCCGAGATTTTTTAAATTCTGATAAATCTTATCAAAGAAATCAACAAAACGCTGAATCATGCCTTTAATCATCTTTGTGAAGCGCTGCCAAATATTATCCTTGATTCCGGAAATATCTTCAACGGTAACGATCGCAAGAGCAGCGCCCATTTCACGAAGCTGACCGCCGAGAAGGCCGTCAACAATCGTCAGGCATCTTTCTTTTTCCGTTTCGTCACGAGCTGTATTTGCGGCAATGTTTGCTTTCATGTTTGCGGCAACGTTCGGATTTGAACCGTGCTTTCCGACGAGTGCAAGGTATGCGGCAACGTAAAGGAAGAGTTCAACCTTGTTCTCTGCCGTGTTGAATTTTCTCATCGGAGGAGTAACGAACCAAAGCTTTGATTCATCGTTGGGGTTGTTGTCGTTGAAAACAAGATTAAGAAAACCTTTGAATGTTTTGAGCTCATACTCGTCAATTGTGCCGTTTGCGACTTTGAGATTGAAAAGC
>JAUNFH010000197.1 GCA_030525185.1 Clostridia bacterium | reverse complement strand
TAACAGCCTGCTTAGCCGTCTTGAAGAGGCTGTGCTTTGAGCCGTAATAGCCCTTAGCAAGTTTCAAAACTTTATTTCTTCTCTTACGAGTCATCATTGCGCCTTTAATACGTGCCATGATAAAGTACCTCCGTTATAATGTTTTAATTCTCTGAAATCAGAAGTTGTTAAAAAGTATATCTTATTTGTAAGGAACGAGACGTTTGATCTGCTTCTGATTTGTAACGTCGGCAACTTCTGTCTTGCGAAGATTTCTCTTGCGCTTTGTGCTCTTCTTGGTAAGAATGTGTGATTTGTAAGCGTGACCGCGCATCGGCTTTCCGTTCTTAGAGAGCTTAAAACGCTTTTTTGCTCCGCTGTGAGTTTTAATCTTAGGCATGATTCTTCCTCCTGTAATTACTTTTTTGTTTTCGGTGCAAGGAACATCTGCATTGAACGTCCTTCGAGCTTTGCCGGTTTTTCAATCGAGCTGAACTCTGAGCAGGCATCGGCAAAATTACTCATTGTTACAAGTCCGTTTTCTGGGTGAGCCATTTCACGGCCGCGGAAGCGGATTGAAACCTTGACCTTGTTTCCGCTTTCAAGGAAGCGCTTTGCGTGGTTGACCTTTGTTTCAAAGTCATGGGTATCGATATTGAGAGAAAGTCTGATTTCTTTAATTTCGATCACACGCTGATTTTTTCTTGCTTCTTTTTCGCGCTTGGTCTGTTCAAAGCGATATTTTCCGTAATCCATGATTTTGCACACCGGCGGCTTTGCCTGGGGAGCAATTTTGACGAGATCAAGATTTTTTTCCTCAGCGATTTTCAATGCTTCCGAGGCAGACATGATGCCGATAAGCTCACCGTCTGCGGCTACGACGCGAAGTTCTCTGTCGCGGATTTCCTCATTGATCTGCATTTCTTTGATAGCGATGTTCATACACCTCCAAAAAATTCTGTGGTAAGCGCCGATTAATCGAAAGAAAAAATATCGGTTAACCGAAGGTTACTTAATAAACAAAAGCGTGAACAGAGTTTTTCCGTTCACGCGCAATAAGACTTAAAAAGAAGTTTATTGACCTTCAAAAACAAAATTCGGAAGGTGAGAACGAAACAATGCTCTGCTTTGTTGCCTAAATATAATACTACCTTCTTCTTTTTTTGTCAAGGGTTTTTTGAATATTTTTCACATTGCGTGTTCCGTCAGAACAATTTCATTGTTGTCGGTGAACGTTGCGATTATTCCGTTTCGGTTCACGCAGGAATAAATCGGAACCTTTGCCGTTACGGTGAGATTCCATTTTACGTTCGGATAAATCTTTCCGAGGTAGTTCGTAACTATTGCGATTTTCGGCGTCAGCTTTTTGAGAAAACTTCGTGAGGAAGAACCGAAATAGCCGTGGTGGCCGATTTTCAAAAGGTCAACGTGACCGATCGAATCGCCGTAGTACTGTTCAAGGCCGGAATTTGCCGTAAAGTCTGCGGCGAGGAAAGCGGTGCGCTCCCCTTTCGTCAGCTTCACTCCGACGCTTGAAGCATTTTCGCCGTTGCCCTTGAGTTCTTCGGGCGTTACGGTATTGATGAAAAGAACTTTGAAATCTCCGAACATGAACTCTTCGTTCGGAAGATTCTGAATCGTTTCGATTTTCCTTTCCTTCAGTGCGGCCATGATTGCGTTGTAAGTCTTGGTATTGCCCCAGCCCTCGCTTTCAAGGTCGGTTCCGACGCTTTGGTCAAAGACCTTGAAATATGCCTTATCAATTATAATATTGTTATCTTTGATGATATCTTCAAAGTTTCCGTAATGGTCATAGTGGCAGTGGGTTCCGAGAATAAAATCAAGATGAACTTTTCCGTCCTCTTTGGTTGCAACCTTTTTAAGATAGTTTATCACATCGTCGCGAAAACCGTGATATTCGGTTTTCTTTCTCGGGTTATGATTTCCCTCGCCGGAATCGACGAGAGCAAAATGCCCGTTGCTTTCAATGAGAATACAGTCGGAATTGGCCGTGTTGAGAAAATGAATCCGATCATCGCCGTTTTTGAGGTCGAATGTCTCATCGGAAAAAGTGTATTCCTTTTCGTACTTATTACAAAGAACAAGTGTATAAATATCAAGAAGGAAAACCGAAGTCATTATGAAAACCATAATGACCGTTGCGATTTTTTTCGTCCTTTGTTTTCCGTTTGAAGTCTTTTTTTCGTTCATTTTTTAATCCTCCCGAATACGGCATAAATCACGCAGATAATCGATGCGGTGAAAACATCCGTAAACACAAAGCCGAGCGCACAGACAAAGAATGCGGTGATTTCGATAATGTCACGGCTTTTGAAAGCGGAGGAGACAAGTTTAAACGGCACGGCCTTCCACGCCGAAACAATGAAAACAACCGCAAGCGAATGAAGCGGAATTCTTGAAACAAGTGACGGACAGAAAACGGCAAAAGCCGTTGCTACCGCAAGAGCGGTAACCGCAGAAACAGGCGTATAAGCCGTAATTTCGCTTTCGGTCGCCGGAAGTCCGCCGAGAAGCGAAGAAACTCCTCCCTGTGAAGCGGAAACAATCGAATTCTTTTTTTGAAGCGGTTTGAAAAGAGCGAAAATAACAGCGAGGGCAAACGCTCCCTTCAAAACGAAAAGAATATTTTCCCCTTCGGAAACCGCCGAAAAATCCGCAATCGGGAAAAACGCTTTGAATCCCGAAAGAGCTTTCATATCCGAAAGCGCACCGACTTCAATAATCGGCGTTGTTTCTCCGTTCGGGTTGAGAAAGAGGTTGAGCAAAAGCGGAATCGCAACCGAAAAAACTTCGGCCGGGAGATACTTTGAAAGCTTTTTGAACTTTCTCGGATAAGTGATCATCGCAAAAAGAGTTATCGTTCCGTAAAAAACACCGCGCCAATTCGGGTGAAAACCGAGATAGCGGTAATTTTTGAGAATTTCAAACGTATATGCCCCCGTTGCGCCGATTCCGAAATAATACGTCGTCAAAAGCGCGGTTACGGAAAAAGCAAGGCCAAATCCGGCACCGGCTTTTATCGAGGGCGAAAAATCGAGTGCTTTAGGTGAAAGGGAAATCAAAAGATACAGTGCCGCGCCGGCAAAAACCGCAAGCGGCAGACCGCCTTTTCCCGCGGTTTCGGCAACAAAAATCAGCGCCACCATAAGGAAAGCGCTCGGCGCAAGTATTTTTTTATCGAGAGAAACCGAAGCCGCCGCGCAGACAACAGTCGTTACGAGAGCAAAATACACATTCATCGAAAGGCAGGAACAGGCCGCAAGGGCACAGAAAAAGATTTTTCCCGCCGCCGTGAAACCGAAACCGGTTTCGGTCAGAATTTTTCTTTGTTGTTCTTTCATCAGTTACACCTTGTATCTTCAAAATCAGCTAATACTATACACGATTTATACAAAAATAGCAAGCCTTTTTTGTATAGACTGATAAAAAAGTGTGTATACCCGAAAGAGCAAGTTGATTTTATTCAAATTCAAATTTATTAAGAAGATTCGTGATTTTCTCAGTCGCTTCGCAACAAAGCCGGATATTAGTTTTCAAAAAGCGGTTTTTTACGGATGAACTTAAAAATATGATATTATTTTTAAGTTGCTTTTTTTCTTTCCGTAT
>JAUNFH010000196.1 GCA_030525185.1 Clostridia bacterium | reverse complement strand
TTGAAAGCCTTTGGAACGAGCTTTTCTCGGTTGACGAAAAGAGCGCTTTGAAAATTCATAAGAATGACAAAAAGCGTATTGTCCGCGCTCTTGAACTTTTTAAAACAACCGGAAAAACCATGAGCGAGCAAAGAGAACTTTCTCACCTTGAAGAAAGCGAATTTTCTTTTTGCTTAATCGGGCTTACCGCAAAGAACAGACAGTTTCTTTATGACCGAATCAACCGACGTGTTGACGTTATGCTTCAAAAAGGTCTTCTTGAGGAGACGAAAGCGTTTTTTGAAAACGAACATTCCCAAACCGCAAAGCAGGCAATCGGCTATAAGGAACTGAAACCCTTCCTTGACGGCGAAATATCGCTTGAAGAAGCGACGGAAAACCTCAAGCGCGAAACCCGAAGGTACGCAAAGCGCCAGCTCTCGTGGTTCAGACGAAACGAAAAAATCAATTGGCTTAATATTGACGAAGAAAGCGAAGAAACGCTGCTTCAAAAAAGTCTTGAAATAATCGAAAACTTTAAAGGTGAACTTGATGAAAAGGTCAAAGAACTTTAAAACAACAGTAATTATTCTTGCCGTTGCGGCGGCGATTGTGCTTGCTTATGTTGTTCAGGGAATATATTTCAGCTACACCGGCTCCGTGCAGACAGAGTATATTTTTGAAACCTCGGACAAGCAGGTTGTTTCGGTTGACTCGTTTGTTGTCAGAGACGAAAACAGAACCGAAAAAAAAGAAAATATTTCAATCCTCAAAAAGAACGATTCCAGAGTTTATGTTCCGATTGTTTCGGACAGTGCGAGCGTTGCGAAAGGGGAGACGATTGCCCTTTCTTTTTCGAGCGAAAGCGAAGCGAAGGCATACAACGAAGCGCTTCTTCTCAACGAAAAAATCGAGCATCTGACCCAGCTTCAGGATCAGGGAAATTTCAATCATATCAACGTTATGACTCTCAACGGCGAAATTTCCTCCTCCGTCAACGATTATATGAAAATCATCGAATCCGGCGATTACACGAATCTTGACGAGGCTGTCAGAAACATCAGCTATAAAATCACAACAAGACAGATTGCAACGGGAACAAAGCTTGACTTTTCTCCGCTTATTTCACAATATCGCAAAGAAAAGAAGAGCCTTCTCAAATCCGTCGGCGGGAAAAAGGCCGTAACGACCGAGTACGCCGGCTATTTCGTCAGCTCAGTTGACGGCTATGAAGGTACGGCAAGCTATGACGAAATTGCAAAAGGAAACATTGATTCCGCGGGCGTTGAAAAGCTCCTTAACAGCAAGGCGCAAAGCCACGACGGCTCTTTCGGAAAAATTATCGGGCAGCACACATGGTATCTTGTCTGCAACATTCCCCTCGCTCAGGCGTCGGTGATTAAGACGGGGTATTACGTTAAGGTCAGCTTCCCGGACAAGGGGATCAACGATCTTGATATGTCGGTTGAAAGCGTTTCGAGCCGAGCCGGCGACGTGATTGCCGTTGTTCTCAAGTGCACTTCGATGAACAAGGCGATTTCTTCGCTTCGCAAGGAAAAAGCGCAGATAACCGTAAAAACATATACCGGACTGAGAATCAGCAACGATGCGCTCACCGCAGACGAAAACGGAACCGAGGGTGTTTATACCCTCAACGGAAAGCGCGTTGCTTTCAAGCCGGTCAACATTATTCATTACGGCGATAATTATGTTATCGCTTCTGCCGTGACTTATTATAACGATGACGGCAGCGTAGACTACGAAAAAACGTCAAGCGCCGAAATTAAGGCGTTCGACAGAGTAATTACAAAGGGGCGTAATTTAAGTGACGGAAAAGTTATCGGTTGAAGAAAGGTTTCAGAATATTGAGCATAACCTTGAATATATCAACGAAAAAATCAAAGAAGCCGCAGAAAGAAGCGGAAGAAAACGCGAAGACGTAAAGCTCATGGCGGTCACAAAAACCGTTGAGCCGATTTTCATCAATCATGCGATTGACCGGGGCATTGACCTCATCGGTGAAAACAAAGTTCAGGAGTTCCTTTCAAAAGAGGAATATCTTAAACTTGAAAACTGCAGCGCTCACCTCATCGGCCATCTCCAAACGAATAAGGTCAAACAAATTCTCGGTCGTGTTGACATGATTCAGTCCGTTGACAGCCTTAAACTTGCAAAGGAAATCGAAAAGCAGGCCGAAAAGCTTGAAATCACGGCCGATTGCCTTATTGAAGTCAACGTCGGCGAAGAGGAAAGCAAAACCGGAATTGACTTTGATTCTGTGCCTTCTCTTCTTGAAGAAATCGCTTCAATGAGCCGAATTCGGGTGAAAGGACTCATGGCAATTCCCCCGATTTGTGAAGATGACGAAAAATTGTGTAAATATTTTGAAAAAATGCACAATTTGTTTGTTGACATTAAGGCTCAAAATATAGATAATATAAGAATGGAGATTCTTTCAATGGGAATGTCCGGCGATTATGAAAAAGCGATTCTCTGCGGGGCGAACCTTGTCCGCATCGGTTCGTCAATTTTCGGCCCGCGTCTGTATTAATAATTTTCGATATAAAAGAAAGGACGAAACATAAAATGAAATTTTTGGATAATTTGAAGGACGGATTCAAAAAAGCCGTCAACTTCTCAGATGAGGACGATTTTGACGACGATGAAAACTACGGTGACGACGATTTTGACGATGACGACGATTACTATGAGGAAGAAGAACCCGTGAAGGAAACGAAAAAGCCCGCTCCTTCCTTTAAGTCAAAGGCACCGTCAAGCGCACCGAGCGCATATAATCCGCCCGAATACAGCTCGGAAAGCCGGAAGTTCTCTTCTTCCGAAAATACTTCATCTTACGGCTTTAAGAGCACTCCTAAGGCTACCGCAAATCTTTACAAGATGGATTCAAAGCCTCAGCAAAAAAAGCTCAAGGTCACTTTGTTCGTCCTTGAGGATATGGACGACGCAAGAAACGTTGCGGACTGCATGATCGAAAGGGGAGTTGTTACCCTTGCGGATATGACAAAGCTCCCGACCGAAAGCGTTCGCCGCGTTCTTGACTTCCTTGACGGCGTAAAATATGTTTGCAAGTCAAAGATTGAAGTCATTGCCGAAAAGATTTATCTCATCGTTCCGGAAGCCGCTGAGCTTTCAGGCGACTTTTTCGGCCAGGTTGACAAGCCCTCTTTCTTTTAATTGAAAAAGGCGCAGCCGACGAAGATAAAAATCAAAGTCGGAACGACTTGTTCTTCCGACCGCTTAAGAGAATATCAATCTTAAGGAGAGATTAAAAAATGATGGTTCCGAATCAAATCAAAATGCAAAGCTTTTCTCCCGCCGGAAGGGGAATGTATAAGTCGAATGAAGTTGACGCGTTCATGCAGCGGATTTATGCAAGTTATAACGAGCTTTACAACGAAAACGCAGAACTTAAAAAGAAGTTTGCCTCGCTTCGTGATATTATCGAAGAATATAACGCCGGAAAGAACGCAATCGCAACCGCTCTCGTGAAAGCGCAGACCGTTGCCGACCAGACCGTTGAAAGCGCAAAAAACGCTTATGACGCAATGATTGCCGACGGTGAAAAAAAGGCGAAAGCTCTCGTTGACGAAAAAACGAAAGAGGCCGAAG
>JAUNFH010000195.1:3269-3642 GCA_030525185.1 Clostridia bacterium | reverse complement strand
CTTCCGAAACCGAGAATTTCCGCAATACGCTTGCAGCATTCAATGCCGTTTTCGGTGTTCTTTTCCGTCGGAACAACAATATAGTTCGCTCCGAAAAACATTCTTTCGTCGCTGTTTTCAACTCCGTAAACTTCACGTCCGGCCATCGGGTGAGCCGAAATGAACTCAACGCCCTTCGGAAGAAGCGACTGAACCTTTTCAACAATGCAACCCTTTACACCGGTTACGTCGGTGATGATTGCACCCTCTTTGATGTGTGAGCCGTTTTCTTTGATCCAATCGATGAACGTGTGCGGATAAAGCGCAAAAATGAGTACGTCTGCGTTTTCAATGAGGTCAAAGTCAACAAAATCGGAGCATTTTTGAACGATTT
>JAUNFH010000195.1:0-3259 GCA_030525185.1 Clostridia bacterium | reverse complement strand
CGCAAAGTCCTTTGACTTTTCGTCGTTAACAATTGCGTCAACGTGATATCCTTTTTGAGTAAGTCCTCTTGCGTAGCTTCCGCCCATAAGACCGAGACCCACAACCAAAAACCTTGTTTTTTTATCTATCATCATAATAATTCAACTCTTATTCCTAAATTTTTGATTACTTCAAAAAATTTCGGAAAGCTTTTTGAAACCGCCTCTGCGCCTTCGATTTCACCCGAAAAAACGCTTGAAAGAACGGCGAGCGACATTACGACCCTGTGGTCGTTGTGACCGCAAAGGACACGGTCGGGTGCATGAAGCGGAGCTTTGTGAACAACAATTCCGTTTTCAAAAACGTCAATTTTTGCCCCGAAGGCGGAAAGTTCCTCCTTCATCGTTTCGCCGCGGTCGCTCTCTTTCATTTTGAGCCTTGCGGTGTTTTTGAGCGTTACGCCGTTTTTTGCGGCGGCAACGGTCATCAGAATCGGAGCAAGGTCGGGACAGTCGGCAATATCGAGTTCCGGCGAACCTTCATTCAGCTTTTCAAAAAACTCTCCGTAAACTCTGTCTCCCTGAAGCGTGTTCGGGTCAAGACCCAAAACGGAAACAGAGCCGCCAAAAAGATTGAACGCGTCGAGAAAAGCGGCGGCGGAGCAGTCGCCCTCGGCGGTGCAATCAAAAGATTTGAAAGTTTCTTTTGAGCTTAAATAAAGTGTTCCGGCGTTTTGCCATGTTGCCGAGACGCCGAACTTCTTCATCACGCTGAGCGTGATGTCAACATAGCTTTTGCTTTGAAGATCCGATGTGATATTTATTCTTGATTCACCCGGACAAAAAGGGAGGGCGAACAAAAGACCCGTGATAAACTGACTGCTGACGTTTCCGGGAACAAAGTATTCCCCGGCTTTGAGCTTTCCGCAAACGGTCAGCGTGTCTTTTTCTTTTATGAAGTTGAAGCCGTTTTCTTCCGCAATTTTTTCATAGACCGAAAGCGGACGGGAAAGGAGCTTTTCACTGCCCTTGAATGTTACGCTTTTTCCCGAAAGCATTGAAAGCGGGATAAGAAAGCGAAGTGTGCTTCCGCTTTCGCGGCAGGGTAAAACGGCGTTTTCATTGATCTCAAAGGGATTGAGTCCGCCGATTTTTACGGTGCTTTCCCCTCTTTCAACCTTTGCGCCGAGTGCTTCAAGGCAATCAAGCGTTGCAAGAACGTCCTGATTGTAATCAACGTTTTGAATTATGCTTTCGCCCGAAGAAAGGGCGGCGCAGATGAGCATTCGGTGAAGAACGCTTTTTGAAGGCGGCGCGGTGACGGCGCCCGAAGCTTTGCTTTTTTCGATTACTGCTTTCATTTTTTCTCACCCAAAAGGTCAATAATTGCGTCAACGGCACGAAGGTATCCGTCCGTTCCGAGTCCGCTGATTGTTTTGAAACACGCCGCACGGACATACGATACATGCCTGAAATCTTCACGCGAAGAAACGTCGGAAATGTGAACTTCAACGCAGGGAATCGAAACCGCTTTAAGCGCGTCAAGAATCGCAACGCTTGTGTGGGTATAGGCGGCGGGATTCATCACGATTGCGTCAATCCTGCCGTAGGCTTCCTGAATTTTGTCAACCAAGCTGCCTTCATGATTGGACTGAAAGAACTCACAGTCAATTTTCTTTTCGTCGCAATAATTTTTGATTTTTGCGACCAGGGTTTCGTAAGTTTCCGTTCCGTAAAGGTTCGGCTCTCTTATGCCGAGCATATTGATATTCGGTCCGTTGAGAACAAGAATTTTCATGACTGTTTTTCCTTTCAAAGGTATTTAAAATTTGAATGTGTCTGTAATTTTTTTCGCCGCGTGTTCGGCAATTCCGTCAACGTCGATTTTTACGTCGCAGGTGTTTCGGTAAATGTCATACCGTTCCTCAAAGCGTTTTTTGAGTGCGCTTTCGTCGCTTGAAAGCGGACGGTCGGAAGTCGGAATAATCTGCGAAAGCGGACGGTCAAGGAAAAAGATTTTTCCGTTTTGAGAAAGGTTTTTGATGTTTTCCTCACGAAGTATTGCTCCGCCGCCGGTTGCAACAACAAGTCCCGTCTTTTTTGAAACCTCGGCGATAACCTCGGCTTCAAGGTCGCGGAAATACTTTTCGCCCTTGCTTTCAAAAATTTCCGAAATCGGCATTTTTGCTTTTTCTATAATAAGCTCATCGGTATCGACAAAAGGACGCGAAAGCTTTTTAGAAACAAGCGAACCGATTGTTGACTTCCCGCTGCCGGGCATACCGGTGAGAACAACGTTCTCTTTTTCCGAAAGGAGCTTTTTGTAAACCTCGTCTCCGGTACTTTCGGGATAGGTTTTTGAAAGGAAAAGTTCGCTCGCCTTAACCGCCTGAAAAACAAGCATATAAAGTCCGCCGCAAAAAGGTATCCCTTTTTTCTTTGCCTCAAGCAAAAGGTTTGTGCGAAGCGGATTATAAATAACGTCCGCAACACCCTCAAGGTTATCGAATCCGTCAAGGGACATCGCCTTGTTTTCGTTGTTCGGGAACATTCCGCAAGGCGTTGTGTTGATAATGAACGAAGCATCGCCGTGAAGCGAAAGAACGTTTTGATAGTTCACACTTCCGCTTCGCGAAACAACGATGACTTCACTCGCGCCAAGCGATTTTGAAACGGTGGCAGCGGTTTTCGACGTTCCGCCGCTTCCGAGAACAAGAACCTTTTTACCCTTGAAATCAAAGCCGTTTTTTTCAATCAAACCCCGAAGCCCGAAAAAGTCGGTGTTATAGCCGTAAAGCACGCCGTCTTTGTTGACGATTGTGTTCACCGCGCCGATTTCCTTCGCCGCTTCATCAATGAAGTCGAGATATTTCATCACGGTTTCCTTATAAGGAATTGTGACGTTAAGCGCCGAAAAGTTCTTTTCTTTCAAAAGCACATCAAGCTCATCTTCCGAAAGCGGAATCAATTCGTACTCATAAGGCGCAAACATTTCGTGAATTGTTTTTGAGTAGCTGTGTGCAAGTGTTTTTCCGAGTAATCCGTATCTCATCAGTTTATACCGTTCAAATCCGTTCCGAATCTTCCGGAAAGCAGGTCTAAAAGTGCAATCGCCGTTGCCGCCGTAACAACAACCGAGGCTTTGTGAATAATCGCCGGGTCGTGTCTGCCTTCGATGAGAAGTTCGGTGTTTTCGTTTTTTTCAAAATTAATTGTTCTTTGTGTTTTATAAATCGAGGGGGTAGGCTTTACCGCACAGTTAATCACAATCGGCATTCCG
>JAUNFH010000194.1 GCA_030525185.1 Clostridia bacterium | reverse complement strand
TCGGGAGCACCGTAGTAGTTGAAGAGGTGATAGTTTGTTCCGAGCTTTTCGTTGACCTTACCCATGTAATCTTCAACGATTTCGGGAACTGCGTCGTAATACTTGTTGCAGGCTTCTCTGTGCTGGAAGAAAATGTCTCCGTTTTCGTGAGAACCGCGCATTACGGGGCGTTCGGGATTGAGAGCGCGCTTACGGAACGCTTCAACGGCGTCCATGTCGCACATTTCTTTGAGGTCTTCGTAATCCCAAACCTTAATCTTCTGAATTTCGTGGGAAGTGCGGAAACCGTCGAAGAAGTTGATGAACGGAACTCTGCCCTTGATTGCTGCAAGGTGAGCAACTGCGCCGAGGTCCATAACTTCCTGCGGGTTTGTTTCTGCAAGCATTGCAAAACCGGTCTGGCGGCAGGCGTAAACGTCCGAATGGTCGCCAAAAATGTTAAGAGCGTGGGAAGCAACGCAGCGGGCCGAAACGTGGAAAACAGAGGGAAGAAGTTCACCGGCAATCTTATACATGTTCGGGATCATAAGAAGAAGACCCTGAGAAGCGGTATAGGTTGTGGTGAGAGCACCTGCTGCGAGTGAACCGTGAACGGTACCTGCGGCGCCGGCTTCGGACTGCATTTCGGCAACCTTTACGGTTGTTCCGAAGATGTTTTTCATTCCCTGTGCCGACCACTGGTCAACATAGTCTGCCATGGGGCTTGACGGGGTGATGGGGTAAATACCGGCAACCTCGGTGAAAGCGTAGGAGACATATGCGGCAGCATTGTTTCCGTCCATGGTCTTTGATTTTCTTGCCATTGGCTTTGTCCTCCTTAAAATCGGAAATTAACTTTTTCCAAACAGCCGAAGTCTCCAAAGGCGAAGTCCGCCCAAAGGCGCACTCGGCTATTATAATTGATATAAATCAACACAAAACATTGTATCACCAAATCAGTTATAAGTAAATATGCAAAGGGTTTAAATATTAAAAAAATTCCGAAAAAATCTTGGCAAATTTCATAAAAGACGGAAAAAACCGCCGCAGAAAAACCATTGCGGCGGATTGTTTGATTTTCAGATTACGTTTTTGCATTTGTATTTTTCGGTTCCGTTTTCTCGGATAATCCTTTTTTGCAGTTCACTTTCCGGCACTATAAAAGTATGCTTTATAATTAGGTTTCAAAGTTATTAAAAAAGGAAATCCGAATTTAATCTACTCCATGCAATCGCAAAGCCCGACGTAAACCGGAGACGTTCGGTTCTCAAGAAAGGCCGTGAACGGCTGGGTGTGATATCTTTTTCCTCTCGGAAGCTCAAGCGAAAGTGCCATTCGGGCGGAAAAAGAACTCTTTCCGGAGGAAAACAAAAGCCGGCCTTCGTGGAGCTTTGCCGTGTTTTGAACGCTCAAAAGCCCGTCTTTCGGCCGAATGAGAGAAAGCTCTTCGCTTTTTGCGGCGTCGGAAACGGTGATTACGCATTGGCGGTTTCCGGAGGAAAGCGATGCACGGATATCTCCGGAAGAAAATTTCACGGCGTTTGAAATAAGGTTGAGAAAAGCGTCAATAATTAATTGCGGACAGCACGAGACCGCAATTTTCTCCGACTCAAAGAAAAGCTTTTTGTTTTTGTCCGAAAGAAGGATATCGGTACAAAGGCAAACGCTTTCCAAAAGACGGTCAAGCTCGACAAAAAGGAATTCGCATTCCCGAAGCTCTTTTTCCGTTTTGTTGTTCACCGCGCGGAGCTTTCCGAGACAACGCGAAAGAAGCTTTTTCGTTTTTCCGGCTTCGTCTTTTGTTTCCGTAATTTCGTAAAGTTCGCACGAGCGCAAAAAAATTTCCGAAACAAGGGCGCGGATTTCGTTTTCGTTTTCTTTTGTCGGCTCAAGAAGCAAAAGTCTCGAAACTTTTTCCTTCAGCGTTTCTTTCACGGCAATCTCCCCTTACTGATTTTTTCGTCAGTATTATGCCCTTTTTAGCTTTGATAAACAATATTTTGTTCAGCTTGACAAAAATTGTAAAAGAAATGAATTTTTTGATTTTTCTGTTGAAAAAATCCGCCAATTAGAGTAATATATATGTGCAAAAGTTTGTAATTAAGATTATCGGAGGTAATCACTATGTCAGTTAAAGTTGCTATTAACGGATTCGGTCGTATCGGCCGTCTTGCATTCCGCCAGATGTTCGGCGCAGAAGGTTATGATGTTGTTGCAATCAACGACCTCACAAAGCCCTCAATGCTTGCTCATCTTCTCAAGTACGATACCGCTCAGGGCGGCTACTGCGGAAGAATCGGCGAAGGCCTTCACACCGTTTCGGCTGATGACGAAAAGAACACCATCACCGTTGACGGAAAGACCCTCACCATCTATAAGGAAGCAGACGCAAACAACCTTCCTTGGGGCGAACTCGGAATCGACGTTGTTCTTGAATGCACCGGTTTCTATTGCTCAAAGGAAAAGAGCATGGCTCACATCAACGCAGGCGCAAAGAAAGTTGTCATTTCCGCTCCGGCAGGCAACGATCTTAAGACCATCGTTTTCTCGGTAAACAACGATACTCTTACCGCTGATGACCAGATCATCTCGGCAGCTTCCTGCACCACCAACTGCCTTGCTCCGATGGCTAAGGCTCTTAACGACTACGCTGCAA
Organism: Clostridia bacterium; assembly: GCA_030525185.1. Taxonomy (GTDB): domain Bacteria; phylum Bacillota; class Clostridia; order Oscillospirales; family Acutalibacteraceae; genus UBA6857. Next base: position 1,022 of record JAUNFH010000194.1, on the reverse strand, counting down.
TCCAGAGCGGCATCATGTCAACAATTCACGCTTACACCGGCGACCAGATGATCCTTGACGGTCCGCACAGAAAGGGTGACCTCAGAAGAGCTCGCGCAGGCGCAGCAAACATCGTTCCGAACTCAACCGGCGCTGCAAAGGCAATCGGTCTTGTTATTCCGGAACTCAACGGAAAGCTCATCGGTTCGGCTCAGAGAGTTCCCGTTCCCACCGGTTCAACAACAATCCTTACCGCTGTTGTTAAGGGTGAAAACGTAACTAAGGAAGGCATCAACGCCGCAATGAAGGCTGCTGCAAGCGAATCCTTCGGTTACAACGAAGATCCCATCGTTTCTTCAGACGTTATCGGCATGAAGTACGGTTCACTCTTCGATGCAACCCAGACTATGGTTATCGACCTCGGCGAAGGCCTCTATGAGGTTCAGGTTGTTTCTTGGTATGACAACGAAAACAGCTACACCAGCCAGATGGTTCGTACCATCAAGTACTTCGCAGAACTTGCGTAAGTCAATTTAAAAAATCAAGAACTGTCGGATTTTTCCGGCAGTTCTTTTTTTGTCTTTTGCTGTTTTTTACGGAGCGGTTTCTTTTGAATTTACACCCGACCGCTCCGCTTTTCTTTGGCTCACTCCTGTGAGGGAGAGACTTCCTACGCCACGGCTTATTCTTTTGGTGTTGTTCCTTAAACCGCACGGATTTCTTTTGAATTTATACCCGTCCGCTGTGCCAGAGGTACTTTGATTGTTATCCGAAATGCATGAAGCAAGACAATTATTGCAACACTTCTCTTTGGCTCCTTCCTGTGAGGGAGCTGTCGGCTCTGCCGACTGAGGGAGAGAATTCTCCTACGCCACGGCTTATTGTTTTGTTGTTGTTCCTTAAACCGCACGGGTTTCTTTTGAACCCACATCCGACTGCTCCGCTGGGGGTACTTTTGTCGATTGAAACAAAAGTACCCAAAAGTTCGCTTTTCGGTACGCCGCATTTGGTGAACGAATTTTGATTTGCGGGAGAAAATCAAA
>JAUNFH010000193.1 GCA_030525185.1 Clostridia bacterium | reverse complement strand
TTGATGAATCTTCTTTCCGGAAGGAACCGCTCAATCGTAACGGATATCGAGGGAACAACAAGGGACGTTGTTGAAGAAACGGTCAACCTCGGAGCGCTTGTTCTTCGTCTTGCGGACACCGCCGGAATCCGAAAAACGTCCGATGCGGTTGAAAAAATCGGCGTTGACAAAGCACGCACACAGCTTGAACGGGCCGGACTTGTTTTTGCCGTTTTTGACCTTTCCCGTCCGCTCGGAAAAGAAGACGAAGAGATCATTGAACTTTGCAAAGGAAAGCGTGCGATTGCCGTTCTCAACAAAAGCGACCTTTCGCGCGAGCTTGAAAAAAAGAAAATCGAAGCCGCCTTCGGCGAAACCGTCGAACTTTGTGCTTTGAGCGGAGACGGACTTTCGGTTCTTGAAGAAAAGGCCGAACGCCTTCTTTGTACAAAGGAGCTTGACACAAGCGAGGGAATCCTTTCAACCGAACGCCAGCGAAAGAACGCTTCTTCTGCGCTGTCGAGTGTGAGGGAAGCTTTGGATGCGCTTCGGTCGGGCGTTACTCTTGACGCAGTCAACGTCTGCATTGACGATGCAATTGGGTTTCTTCTCGAACTCACCGGAGAAAAAGCTTCGGACGCCGTCGTTGACGAAGTCTTTGCGAATTTCTGCGTCGGAAAGTAGACATATCGGACTTTTTGTTTTAAGTCAGGCTTAGCTTGACGGTATAAAATATTTATAATTATGGGCTTCGGCACATAAGAAAACAATCATTTTAAGACGAAAAAAATTAAAAAACAACCGCCGAAAAACGACGGCAAAACCGCGGTCTTTTGACCGCAATAAAAAAGAAGGGACGTATTTTTATGAAAAAAGCAGTTGCTCTTTTAATGAGCTTTGTGCTTTTGTTCGTGTCCGTAACATTTGCACAGCCGACATCGGTTGTCCGCGCCGCAACGAAACAGGAGCTTGAGGACAAGATTGACCGCCTCAACGGAGAAATCAGCTCAAACAAAGATAAAATCAGCGAGCTTGAAAGCAAAAAAGAAAAGAACGAGGCATATCTCACTACTCTTGAAACTCAGATTGACGCCGTTCAGGAAAAAGCGAACACGATTGAAGCGCAAATCAAGGACATTGACAAAGAAATTGCCGCATACAACAAACAGCTTCAAAAGCTTTCGTTGAAAATTGCGGCAACAAAAAAGAAAATTGAAGAAAACCAAGCGGGTGTTGACGAGGCGAAGGGCGAGCTTTCAACCCTCATGAGAAACTCTTACGTCAACGGAAAACAGTCGGTTCTTGAGCTTTTCATGGGTGCTCATGACCTTGCAAGTTTTCTCACCCATCTTGAAATGATGAAGCGTACTTCCGAAAACGAAAAGCGTATCATCGACAACTTCACCGCAAAAATCGAAAAGCTCAAAGCTTCAAAAGCGGAATTGAGCAAAACGCGCGCCGAAGTCAAAGAAACGAGGCAGAAAAGCCTTGAAAAGAGAACCGAACTTAAGACGAAGCAGACCGAATACAAAACAACGATTTCTCAGCTTTCTTCGGACAAGTCGAAAGTTCAGTCGCTCATCAGCGAGCTTGATCAAAGCAGTGCGCTTTATCAGAGCTACATTAAAAAGCTGAACGCCGAAAAGCAGGCTGCCGACGCCGAAATTGACAAGATCATCAAACAGAACGCTTCGGTCAACCCGAACCCGACGCCTTCCGTTCCGGACTCGAATTCAAACTCAAATTCAAATTCAAACGCACCGCAAACGAACGCAACGTGGGCATTCCCGGCTGCGAGCGGATATGTCAATTCCGGTTACGGAAACAGAGACGCAAGCATTTCCGGCTGGAGCTACCACGGCGGCGTTGACATTTCTGGCAGCGGTTATTACGGAACGCCGATTTACGCAACAAGAGCCGGAACGGTTATCGTTGCAAACTACGGAACAACCGGTTACGGAAACTATGTTGTCATTGACCACGGCGACGGTTACACCTCGCTTTACGGCCATTGCTCATCGCTTCTTGTTTCTGCCGGCCAGTCGGTTAGCAAGGGACAGCACATTGCAAACGCCGGCGCAAGCGGTAACGTTACCGGTCCGCACCTTCATTTTGAAATCCGTTACAACGGAGAAAAACAAAATCCGCTCAATTACATTGGCTGATTCAAAGCCGCCGCAGAAAAAGCGGCGGCTTTTTCATGTCTTTCAAAGGAAAGGATATGTTTGATTTTTTGAATTCGTTGTGATATACTTTTTCCAAGAGGCAGATCATGCCGAAAAACAAACACGAAAGGGAGATAATAAAAATGAAAAACCTCAAAAAATTTTGCGCTCTTTTTCTCGCATTGCTGATGCTTTGTTCGCTTTTTTCGGTTGTTTCTTTTGCCGAAGAAAAGAAAACGCTTTCGCTTTTGAGCTATAACGTTGCCGGCCTTCCGGACTTCAAAGCTCTCGTCGGAAAGGGAGACAAAAACGTAAGAGAGAACCAGAAGAACATCGGAAAAATCCTTAATGCGGGCGGCTATGACGTTGTTGCCGTTCAGGAAGACTTCGGTTACCACGATTCGCTCAAAAAAGAACTTTCGTCTTTTTCTTATCAGACGATCCACACCGGCGGCGTTCCCGGCGGAGACGGAATGAATTTTTATTCAAAATATCCGCTTTATAACGAGCAGAGAACGGCGTGGGACAAAACGTACGGCGTTCTTGACCACGGTGCGGACGAGATGACCCCGAAGGGTATTCTTTACTGCGTTCTTGACCTCGGAGACGGCGTTTTGGTTGATTTTTATGACATTCATGCCGACGCTTACGGCGACGAAGGCTCAAAGGAAGCAAGACGCGACAATTTCAGACAGCTTTCCGAAATGATTAATTCGAGAGGAACGGACCGTCCGGTAATCGTTACCGGCGATTTTAACATCGCTTTCCATTACGGAGCAAACGACGACGGCCTTTACGAATACCTCAAAGAAGGCTGCGGATTCAAAGACTCATGGGTTGAACTCCACAACAACGGAGATTACAAGGACTTTTCCGAATGCGTGAAGAAATACGGCGGAGATTACTGGGGCGTTTGGGAATCGGTTGAAAAATTCCTTTATCGTGACGGCGGCGGAGTTTCGCTCGTTCCGACCGAAAGCGAATATAAATTCCTTCGCGCCGAAGACGGAACCGAACTTTCAGACCACGCAACGCTCAGCACTGTTTTTGAAGTCACAAAAACCGACGACTTCAAAGAGAGCGGAATTGAACTCAAAGTCGGAACAAGAAACAAATTCGACGACTTCATTAAAAGAGTTTTTCTCATTTTGACCGATTTTTTCAAAGCTCTCGCTCACATTGACGAACTCAAAAACGTTCTTTAAAATTTCAAACTGACCGTTTTAAAACCGCCGCAGTTGTCCTGCGGCGGTTTTTGTGTGTTGCTCTTTGGCGGTACTGCTTTAAGTGGGTTCTTTAACCGCACGGGTTTCTTTTTTAATCTACATCCGACCGTTGTGCCGGGGGTACTTTTGGCTGTCGTCCCAAAAGTACCCAAAAGCACTCTTTTCAGTACGCCACATTTGGAAACCGAATTTTCCTTTTGCGGGGGAAAAAGGAAAATATCGGCTTCCGATGTGGCTTTAGCTAAGTTGTTCATAACTTTTCACAATCATACAGAAAGAAAAATCCGC
>JAUNFH010000192.1 GCA_030525185.1 Clostridia bacterium | reverse complement strand
AACCGCCCAACGTTTTTACTGTGTAAGCGGTTACGGATGCCCCGTTATCATGGCTAAAGACTTGATTGAGTCTTGAAGAGAGGTCGCTTTTTAAAGCGGCAATCAAGGTGGTACCGCGAAGATTATTCGTCCTTGAAACAGCAAAGGCTGTTTCAGGGCTTTTATTTTTTTCAGGAGGTTTTTAATGATGAAAAAGTTAAGAATTGCAGATTCAACGCTCAGACAGGCGGCAAAGAGCCGTTCGCATTCGCTGAGCTTTAAAGAGAAAATTGAGATTGCAAAGCTCCTTGACAAGCTTTCGGTCGATGTTATCGAGCTTGCTCCCATTGAGGACGCAAAGACCGACACTCTTCTTACAAAATCGATTTGTTCCTCGGTTGAAAACAGCGTTGTTGCCATTCCGTGCGAGCTTTCCGAAAACGGGGTCAAGAACGCATGGGAAGCCGTTTCAAAGGCGAAAAAGCCCCGCCTTCAGCTCATCGTTCCGACCTCAACCGTTCAGATGGAATTTGTCTGCAAAAAGAAACCGCCGCTTGTTCTTGCAATGATCGGTGTTCTTGTTCCGGAAGCAAAAAAATATTGTTCCGACGTTGAATTCGTTGCGAGAGACGCAACAAGAAGCGAACCGGAATTCCTTTTTGAAGCAATCAAAAACGCCGTTTCCTGCGGTGCAACTTCGGTGACAATTTGTGACGACGCCGGAATTATGACGAGCGAAGAATTCTCCGCTTTCATCAAAAATATTTATGAAAACGTTCCGGAACTGAAGAACGTTGAACTTGGGGCTCAGTGCAGCGATGAGTATTCGTTCGGCTGTGCGTGCGCCGTTTCGGCATCTTGCGCCGGAGCAACCGAAATCAAAACCGCCGTTTGCGGCGAAAACACGGTTTCGGTTGAAGCTTTTTCTCACTTCCTTTCCGCAAGGGGAGCGGAGTTCTCGCTTTCAACGTCAATCAAAACGACAATGCTTGAACGCATTGCCGGCCAGGTTTCAAGAATTGTCAACGCCGAAAAGAGCAAGACAACTCCGTTTGAAACCGGTGTTTCGTCATCGAATCAGAGCTTTGTTCTCAGCGAGTATGACACTCCCGAACAGGTTGCCGCCGCGGTTCAGAGCCTCGGCTATGACCTTTCGGAAGAGGAAAACGCAAATGTTTACGAAGCTTTTTCAAGAATCAGCGACAAGAAGAGCGTTACCGCAAAGGAACTTGACGTAATCGTTGCAACCGCGGCTCTTCAGGTTCCGTCAACATATTTCCTTGAAAGCTACGTTATCAACATCGGAAACATCATCACTCCGACCGCTCACATCACCCTTTCAAGGGACGGAAAGAGCATCAGCGGCCTTTGCGACGGAGACGGACCGGTTGACGCCGCTTTCCTTGCAATTGAAAAAATCACCGGCCATCACTATGAACTCGACGACTTCCAGATTCAGGCGGTTACCGAGGGAAGGGAAGCAATGGGCAGTGCGCTCGTTCGTCTTCGCTCAAACGGAAAGGTATATGCCGGAAACGGAATTTCAACCGACGTTGTCGGCGCAAGCATCAGAGCTTACGTCAACGCGCTCAACAAGATTGTTTATGAGGAGGAAGAAGAATGAGGCTTTCTTTTTCAACAAGGGGCTGGAAAGGCTATGAATGGCAGGACTTCGTTTCTGCGGCGGAAGAACTCGGCTTTGAAGGAATCGAACTGAACAATTTTGCCGGTTCGGAGTTCACCGAAAAAAACGGCCCGTTCCATAAGTATAACTCGGCTTCAACAATGAGAAACCTTTTTGACAAGGGAATTTCACTCGTTTGCTCGGACACAGGCGTTGACATTTCGTGCGACGATATTGACGAAACGATTGCAAAAATCGAAGAATATATTTTCCTTGCCTCCTCGCTTAAAATTTCTTATCTCCGCCTTTTTGCCGCAGGCGACAGCGCGGAAAGCGACGAAAATGTTCGCGCCGTAATTTCGGGCGTTCTGCCCGTTGCCGCAAGAAAGGGAATCACCCTTCTTGTCGAAACTTCCGGAATGTATTCGGACACAAAGAAGCTTCTCACGCTCCTTATGGAGTATGCCGACGATCATCTTGCCGCTTTGTGGGACGTATATGCTCCTTATTACATCAACCACGAGGACTCTGAGGAAACAATCAAAAACCTCGGAGCATACGTCAGACACGTTCACATGAAGGACAGCTTCATTCAGAACGGAGAAAGACATTATTGCCTCATCGGTGAGGGCGACCTTCCGATTGAAGAAATCATGAATGCGCTTTCCTGCATCAATTATGACGGATTCATCTCGCTTGATTGGAATCCGCAGTGGATGCTTGAAATGACCGATATGGAAGTTGTTTTTGCCCACTTTGCTTCGTTCATGGAACGCTTCCAGACTCCGTCAAGGAAAAAGGCTTTTCTTTATTCAAACAAGGCCGGCACCGGAAAATTCGTTTGGAAGAAGGATCTTCTGATTGAAAAAACTTTTCCGCAGGTTCTTGACAAAATGGTTGAGGAATTCCCGGATCAGTACGCTTTTAAATACACAACCCTTGATTACACAAGAACTTATTCGCAGTTCAGAGATGACGTTGACGAATGTTGCCGGGCTCTTCTTTCACTCGGAGTCAAGAAGGGAAGTCACGTTGCTTTGTGGGCAACGAATATTCCGCAGTGGTACATCACATTTTGGGCAACGACGAAAATCGGCGCTGTTCTTGTCACGATGAATACCGCTTATAAGATTCATGAAGCGGAGTATCTTCTTCGCCAGTCGGATACGCATACTCTCGTCATGATTGACGGTTACCGCGACTCAAATTATCAGGCAATCATCAATGAACTTTGTCCCGAACTTCAAACGACCGAAACCGGAAAGCAGCTTCATTCAAAGCGCCTTCCTTTCCTTCGCAACGTAATCACCGTCGGCTTCAAGCAGAAGGGTTGCCTTACATGGGAAGAAGCGATGGACAGAGCGGAAAACGTTCCGCTTTCCGAAGTCAGGCGCATTGCCGCAACGGTTGACCCGAACGACGTTTGCAACATGCAGTATACGTCGGGAACAACCGGTTTCCCGAAGGGGGTAATGCTCACGCATTACAACGTTGTCAACAACGGAAAGTGCATCGGAGACAGAATGGATCTTTCAACCGCAGACAGAATGATGATTCATGTTCCGATGTTCCATTGCTTCGGAATGGTGCTCGCTATGACCGCTTCAATGACCCACGGCGCGTCGCTTTATCCGATGCCGTATTTCACTCCGAAGCCGTCGCTTGCCTGCATAAACAGCGAAAAAATCACCTGCTTCCATGGTGTACCCACAATGTTCATCGCAATGCTTGAGCACCCGGACTTTTCAAAAACCGATTTTTCATATATGCGGACGGGAATCATGGCCGGTTCGCCGTGCCCGATCTCAGTTATGCGCGACGTTGTTGAAAAAATGCATATGAGCGAGATTACGATTGTCTACGGTCAGACGGAGTCCTCGCCCGGCTGCACAATGAGCAGCACTGACGATCCGCTTGAGGTCCGCGTTTCAACCGTTGGACGTGCCCTGCCGGAAATCGAATGCAAAATCGTTGACCCCGAAACGGGTGAAGAAATGCCTGACGGTGAAACGGGCGAATTTGTTGCGCGCGGCTATAACATCATGAAGGGCTATTACAAAATGCCGAAGGCAACGGCCGCGGCGATTGACAA
>JAUNFH010000191.1 GCA_030525185.1 Clostridia bacterium | reverse complement strand
GCCCAGGGGTTAATCTGGGGTATTATGGCAATCGGCGTATACATCACTTTCAGAATTTTGGATATCGCCGATCTTACGGTTGACGGCTCAATTTGCACGGGTGCCGCCGTTTGCACAATGCTCATGATCAACGGCACTCCCGTTTGGCTCGCTTTGATTGCCGCAACGGTTGCCGGTCTTATCGCCGGTGCGTTGACGGGTACGTTGCACATCGTTTTCGGAATACCCGCAATTCTTTCCGGTATTCTCACTCAGCTCGTCCTTTGGTCGGTTAACCTCAAAATCATGGGAAAGGCGAACCGCCCGCTTTCAGCAAGAAGCTTCGGCGTTCTCATTTCACAGATGAATATTCCCGCGGCAATCGGAATTCTTGCCGTTTGCTCGGTTCTTCTTGTTGTGTTGCTTTATCTCTTCTTCGGAACCGAACTCGGAGCAAGCATCCGTTCAACGGGAATCAACGCCGCAATGAGCCGCGCGCAGGGTATAAACACCGACGTCAGAAAGCTCATGGGACTTTCGCTTTCAAACGGAATCGTTGCCTTTTCGGGCGCGCTTTTGTGCCAGTATCAGGGTTATACCGACATAAACATGGGCAGGGGCGCGGTTGTTATCGGCCTTGCCGCCGTTGTTATCGGTGAAGCGGTAATTTCAAAATTGCCTTCAAACTTTGCTGTCCGTCTTGTCGGCGTAATTATCGGCGCAATAATTTACTATATTGTTTATCAGGTAATTATTTTCTTCGGTCTTGACCCGGATCTTCTCAAAATGTTCTCGGCGATAGTCGTTGCCGTTTTCCTCGGAACACCGTACGTCAAACGGAAGATTTCCGCAAACCGCGGCATTCAGAAGGAGGGCAAGAAAAATGCTTGAACTTAAAAACATCAAAAAAGTGTTTTATCCCGGAACAATCAACGAAAAGGTTGCCCTCTGCGATTTGAACCTCACTCTTAACGACGGAGACTTTGTTACCGTCATCGGCGGAAACGGTGCCGGAAAAAGCACAATGCAGAACATTATTTCCGGTGTTTACCGTCCGGATGCCGGAAGAGTCCTTCTTGACGGAATTGACGTCACGGCTCTTCCCGAATACAAGCGCGCGAAATACCTCGGAAGGGTTTTCCAGGATCCTTCAATGGGAACCGCCGCGGATATGCAGATTGAAGAAAACCTTGCCCTCGCTTCAAGAAGGGGAAAACGTCGAACGCTCCGTCCCGGAATTACGAAAAAGGAACGTGAGGAATACAAAAAGCTTCTTTCCGAACTCGGTCTCGGACTGGAGGAACGCATGTCCGCAAAGGTCGGCCTCCTTTCCGGCGGCCAGCGCCAGGCTGTTACGCTTCTCATGGCTTCCCTCAGTTGTCCGAAGCTTCTTCTTCTTGACGAACACACTGCCGCTCTTGACCCCAAAACGGCGGCAAAGGTTCTTGAAATCACTCAGCGAATTGTTGAAACCAATCATCTCACAACGCTTATGATTACTCATAATATGCGCGACGCCATCGCTTACGGCAACCGCCTTATTATGCTTCATGAAGGACGGATAATCATTGACGTCTCCGGTGAAGAAAAGAGGAATCTGACTGTTGAAGATTTGCTCACTCTTTTCAACAAAGCGAGCGGAACCGTTTTTGCAAACGACAGAGCAATCCTTTCCGAATAACAAAACAAAGCCGGGCGGCGCATACATTTCGTATGCGTCGCCCGGCTTTTCTGAGAGAAGAAAACTTAAATTGTCTCGTACGGAAAAGAAATTTTTTCCTCCTTATTGATTAAACTTTTCAAAATTGAGCTATATAATATATTAAGGAGGAATCAGAATGAAAAGTAAATTCAAAGAAGTTTTTGCGGGACTTTTGGCCGCAGTGATGATTTTTTCGGCCGCACCGGTTTTTGCCTTTGCGGCACAGGTCAAGGTCAATACAACCGTTTCGGTGAAGCAGGAACACAAGCATAAAAAGACTTTTTCGGTCACGCCGGCAACGATGTTCAAAGACGGATCGGTAACCGTCGGTTGCAGCGAATGCAAAAAAACGCTCGGGAAAAAGACAATTTCAAAAATCGGCAGCATAAAGGTTGAAAAGAAGAATTATGATTACACCGGAAAAGCGGTGAAACCTTCTGTTGTTGTCAAAGACAGCAAGGGAAAATTATTGAAAAACAAAACGGATTATACGCTTTCTTATCTGAACAATACCGAGCCGGGTAGGGCAACGGTGAAGGTTACTTTCAAGGGTAATTACAGCGGTATGCAGTACCTTCCCTTTGCGATTGTTCCCGCCTTTGTTGCCGACGTTCATATTGATTATGAGGTTGCGACGAAGAAAAGCAATGCGGACGTGAAGCTCTCATGGAAAAAGGTGAATAACGCAAAAAGTTATTCGGTCAGTCTTTATGACGGGAAAAAGCTCGTCAAAACGGTGAAAACGAAAGATCAAAGCGCTTCCTTTTCCGGACTTTCCGTCGGAAAAACCTATCGCTTTGAGTTCTCGGCCTATAACTTCCTCGGAAAAGAGCTAATGACGGACAGCGGAAGTTTTAAAATTCCGAAAAATTTTTTGAAAAACCGAACTTTCATTGAAGAGAAGAGCGTAAAAACCAAAGTGAAAGTAAAGCCGAAATCTGCTTTATAATTTTTCAGCCAAAATAAAATTGAAAAAAGACACATTCTGCACGGAAAAGCGGAATGTGTCTTTTATTGTTATTTCCCGCAAAGAAGCAACATGCTTTCAAAGGTGTAATCGGTTTGCGTGGCAGTCAGGAGAGATTTGACCCCGGTCTGATAAGCAAGCAGAGCTTCAAAAAACTTTTTTGAACCTGCGCTGTCGTTGTGGCTGATGATTGCAGATGTGTTATAAATGTTGAACTTTCGATAGACAGAATCAAAGTGAATGCGTGTTGAAGAAGGATAATAATCAATTTGGACAAAGTTCGGAAAGGAGATCTTGTCTGAATTGATTATGAAGTTCTTTTTCTCTTTGTATGCTTCTTTCAAATTTTTAATTATGGTTTTCCGAAGAGACGAAGGAAATGAATTGATATATCTGTGAGAAATTGAAGCATACTCTCCGCTTTTTGCAAATTCAAGAAGCGAATCGGAAAGAATATAATGTCGCTGAATGTTTTCAAGCTGAAAATGGTGATAATTAAGGTAAGAATAACTCAGAAAATCCGCTTCTTTTTTCGGAAGGTCTTTCCGCACAACTTCGTTCCAACAGTCATAGGTAAGCTCTTTGACGCATGCTCCGGGAATTGAACAGACAATAACGGGTTTTTCCGAAGCAACATTGAAGCAATCCGAGGTTTCTCTTGTCATAATTTCTGCCTCGTCGACGCAGACAATGATGAAAGGAGAACTTTTTTTCTTGAGCGAAAGAAAATTTTCGCTGATTGCGCTGCTCAATGCAGGTTCGCAAACAAAGTATGCACGGTCACATTTTTCGTTTAGAAGCAACGTGTATTTTCCGCAGACAAGCGCATACGGAAAAAGGGGACTTGTGAGCGATTCTTCGGTTGCAAGCGGTTTGATGTTAATTGTTCCGTATCTCAATGCGGCCCAGATGCATTTAATATAGTGCTTATTAAAAACGTGCGGTTTTTCAATGAAATGAAGAAAGTTCGTTTCAATTTTTTTCTCGTCACGATTGTAAAAAGCGGAATAAAGGGCATTGTCGATTTCTTCCTGATCATATGTGTGGT
>JAUNFH010000190.1 GCA_030525185.1 Clostridia bacterium | reverse complement strand
GGTCGCTTATATCAAGCCGAAAATTTCCGACACGATTATCCGCGGCGGAAAGACGATTCAGTTGATGAATATTCCGATTTATCGCTGCAAAAGGAACGACGGAAACCTGATTTATCTTTTCACAAAGCGCTTTTTCGACGTTGTTCTTTCGCTCGTCGGAACGATTGTTCTTTCTCCGCTGTTTCTCATTGTTGCGCTTGCAATCAAGCTTGACGACGGCGGGCCGGTGTTTTATAAGCAAAAAAGGCTCACCATCGACGGAAAGGTTTTTGAAATTATTAAATTCAGAAGTATGCGTGTTGACGCGGAAAAGGACGGCGTTGCCCGCCTTGCCGGAGACGGCGACGACAGAATCACAAGAGTCGGCCGTGTTATCAGAATGCTTCGTCTTGACGAGCTTCCTCAGATTTTCAACATTCTTTCCGGCTCAATGTCAATTGTCGGTCCCAGACCGGAGCGTCCGGAAATTGCAAAGGAATATGAAAAACATACTCCGGAGTTTGCACTCAGACTTCAGGTTAAAGCCGGACTCACGGGATATGCTCAGGTTTACGGAAAATATAACACACCGCCTTATGACAAACTCCAGATGGATTTGATGTATATTGCGAATCAGTCGCTTCTTGAAGATTTCAGACTGATTCTCATGACGTTCAAAATCATGTTCATTCCTTCAAGCACCGAAGGAATTGACGCAAACAGCAGGACCGCGGAGCGGAAAAGCAAAAGCGAATAAACGTTTTTCCGCTTATAACCGAAGAAAAAACGGGAGGCGCAAGCCTCCTTTTGTGAATCAAAAATTATTAACGGAAGTGAGAATTTTGAACAGCAAAAAAGTTGCCGTTGTTACGGGCGCAAGCAGCGGAATCGGAAAAGAATGCGCAAAAATTTTTAACGAAAACGATTACACCGTCTATTCCCTCAGCAGACACGGAAAGGACGAAGACGGAGTTTTGAGCGTCACCTGCGACGTTACCGACGAAGAACAGGTTTCTTCCGCTTTCAAAGAAATTTTTGAAAAAGAGGGAAGAATCGATGTCCTTGTCAACAATGCCGGATTCGGAATTTCCGGAGCGACGGAGTTTACGCCGCTTTCTCAGGCGAAAAAGCAGTTCGACGTGAACTTTTTCGGTTGTTTCGTCTGCTGCAAAGCTGTTTGCGAATACATGAGAAAAAACGGCGGAGGAAAAATCATCAACATAAGCTCAATGGCGGCGCCGCTTTCAATTCCGTTTCAGGCGTTTTATTCTGCGTCAAAAAGCGCGGTCAATTCGCTCACGCTTGCCCTTGCGAATGAGCTTCGCCCGTTTAACATAAGCGTTTGCGCGTTTATGCCCGGCGACGTTAAAACAGCCTTCACCGCCCAAAGGGAAAAGGAAACCGGGGGAGAAGAGCTTTACGGTTCAAGAATTCAAAGAAGCATTGAACAGATGGAAAAAGACGAGCAGAACGGAATGAGTCCGAAAAAAATTGCAAAAGCGGTTTTTGCACTCTCTCAAAAAAAGCACCCGAAGCCGCTTTCGACAACCGGCGCAAATTACAAGCTTTTTGCTTTTCTTTCAAAAGTTCTTCCGGCGCGAACGGTGAACGGTCTTGTCGGAATGATATACAGCAAGTGATTTTTACTGCTTAATATAAGAAAAAAGGATATGATTCCATGAATGAACAAAACGGATATTATCCGCCGCAGAACGGACCGTATTATTACGGCGTTCCCGACCCCATGCGCGTTGAACGCAAAAAAAGAGAAAAACGCGAAATCAGACTTCAAAGCACCTTTGCTTCATGTGCGGTGCTTACGCTCGTTCTCATTCAAAACGTTGCGGTCACGTTCATGAGCCTTTTCGGTCTTTATACCAGGTATACATCGGACCCGCTTTTTCAGGCCGGAGCCGACATAATCATTCTTCTTTTGTCGCTCTTTTTGCCGTTCATGCTTTTCGGAAAACTCATTGAAAAGCAATCAGGACTGAAAGACAGCCTTCCGTTCGTGAAGCCGAAGGCGAAGGGACTTATGCCGCTTGCAATCGTTTCTGGGCTCGGCTTTTGCATGATTGCAAACATTGCGACGAACATTCTCACGAGTTTTGTTTCGGCATTCGGCGTTGAACTTTCTTCGCCGGACCTCGGCCTACCAGAGGGCGTTTTCGGAGTTGTTGTTTCTTTTGTCAGAGTTGTTCTTTTCGCCGCATTCATTGAAGAAATTGCGTTCAGAGGATACATTATGCAGAACCTTCGGAAATTCGGAGACGGTTTTGCCGTTGCGATGGCCGCTCTCGTTTTCGGATTGATGCATTGCAATCTTATTCAGGCGCCGTTTGCATTGATTGTCGGTTTTGCGCTCGGCTATCTCAGCATTAAAACCGGAACGCTTTGGACGGCGGTCATTATCCACGGCTTGAACAATTTGATTTCTCTCGTTGTTTCTTATCTGAACGGAAGGGTTGACCAAAATCTTCTCAACAATGTTTCGTCGCTTTTGATTTATGCGTTGATAATTGCCGGTCTTGTTTGCTTTTTTGCTTTTGTGAGAAGAGCAAACGCAATTCCTTCCTTCAAAACGAGGACGGAACTTTCGGGCGGAGAAAAGGTTCTTTGCTATCTCACAACTCCGACGATGATTATTGCGATTATCCTTATGCTGTATTTTACGGCTCAGTACGTTAAACTTGTTTAAGACAAAGGAAAAATAAAATTGGAAAAACGTGTATATATGGAAAGGGCGCTCTCTCTTGCGAAAGAGGCGGCCGCCGAAGGCGAAATTCCGGTCGGAGCCGTCGTTGTCAAAAACGGAAAAATAATCGGAGAAGGGCGCAACCGACGTGAAACGGAAAAATCGCCCCTTGCCCATGCGGAAATCGAGGCTCTTCACGGGGCATCAAAAGCTCTCGGAGATTGGCGGCTTTCAGGCTGTGAGCTTTATGTGACGCTTGAGCCGTGTGCAATGTGTGCGGGAGCAATCGTCATGTCGAGGGTCGGAAGTCTCATTTTCGGAGCATACGATGAAACCGCCGGAGCGGTAATAAGTCGCGGTGCCGTTTTTGACGAATTTGAGAACAAGACGGGAATTCTCGGCGGATATATGGAAAACGAATGCAAAAAAGTTTTGACTGACTTTTTTGAAAAGCTCAGATAATAAAAACGAAGGAACCGTTTTCGGACGAAAGTTTGAAGGCGGTTCTCTTTTTGTTTCTCTTTTGGCGGTACCGATTTTGTGAGTTCTTTAACCGTACGGGTTTCTTTCAAATTTACATCCGACCGCTGTGCTTTCTTCTGGCGCCCTCCAGTGAGGGAGCTGTCGGCTCTGCCGACTGAGGGAGAGACTTCCTACGCTACGGCCTATTCTTTTTGGTGTTCTTCCTTTAACCGCACGTTTCATCTTTTTTAATCTACACCCGACCGCTCCGCTGGGGGTACTTTTCGTTGTCGTCCCAAAAGTACCCAAAAGCACTCTTTTTGTACGCCGCATTTGGTGGACGAAATCAGATTTGCGGGGGAAAATCTGATTATCGTCCACCGATGCGGCTTTAGCTAAGTTTCCCATAACCTTTCACAATCATACAGAAAGAAAAATCCGCCTGCAGTACGAAACCGTCGGTGCCCATTGTTTTAAAGCAAGGATTCAAAACAATAAAGTTTCTTCTTTTCCTCGTGCGGAT
Organism: Clostridia bacterium; assembly: GCA_030525185.1. Classification (GTDB taxonomy): domain Bacteria; phylum Bacillota; class Clostridia; order Oscillospirales; family Acutalibacteraceae; genus UBA6857. Next base: position 39 of record JAUNFH010000190.1, on the reverse strand, counting down.
TTTAAGCGTGAACTTTTCCACTTACGCTTACTTGAATGT
>JAUNFH010000040.1 GCA_030525185.1 Clostridia bacterium | reverse complement strand
CCATGCGCCGAGGTTGAAAAGAGAAAGATTTTTGAGACCTTCGGTTTTTGCCGTGAGTTTTTTGAAATTTTTTTCGTCCGGTTCAAAAGCAAAAATATGCTTATATTTGTTTTCGGTGAAGGAGAGAAATTCCCTGATTGTGTCTCCGTCGTATGCGCCGAGGTCGGCAATCGTTTCGTTTCCCGAAAGTTTAAGGATGTTTTCATAGACCTCGCTTTTGTCGCTTTCGCAGTCAAAAAGATATTCGGTTTTTCCGCTTATTTTGAAGTTCAAAACGTCAAGAAAAGTTCTCCTTGATTTTTCATCCGCAAGGAGCGAAAACGCCTTGTCAAAGCGCGCCTCGTTTTCAATAATATATTGAAGATTGAAAAGTCCATTTCCGGCAATCGGAACGGTGGGGGAGAAAAGCCGATGCTTTTTTGAAAGCTCTTTGACGAACGAAAGCGTTTTTTCGTCGTGAACGGCAAAGGTCATGAGGATAACGAATTCGCCGTACTTTTCTTCCGCCTGAGAAAGAGTGAGAACGGTTTTGCCGTGGAAAAACTGCCCTCTGACGAAACCGTCGCTTGCAAAAGTGTCGGAGAACGAAGCGCCGATTTTTTCAAGCTCTTCGATAATCATGTCCGCCCCGTTTCCCATTCCGTAAAGAAGAATCGGCAGTTTTTCTTCTTTGAGCACTTGCCAAAGTTCTTTTTCTTTTATATGTTCAAGCATTGTTTTCACCTTTTTGTTGTTGATTTGTTCTACCGATTGTTTCGGAGTGTCGCTTAACTGTGGCAAAAATGATAATATCACAATTTTCGATATCTTTCAAGCAAAAGACAAAATCTATAGGCAAGGTGCAATGAATATTATTTCCTTAAGATAAAATATTTGTCGATTTTGAAGCCGATATTTTAAATTAAACGCTTGATTAAAAATTTTTTGGTGCTATAATAATAAATCATATAAAAGGAGGCGTAAGTGATGGACGATCTTATCAAAAAGCTTATCGAGGTTGACAAGACCGCAAGAAAAAGCGTTGAAAACGCCGCCGCTTCTCGTGTTGCCGCTGTCAAAGAACTTGATGAAAAAAAGCAGAAACTCCGGGAAGAAAACGACCGCGAATTCCTTTTGCAGTCCGAAAAAATGAAAAAGGATTCCCTTGCGGAGCTTGAAAGCGCCGAAAAGGCGATTGCCGAAAAAGAAAACGCCGCCGCAGAAGAGCTTTCCGCCGTATACAAAGAAAACTGCGAACGCTGGGTCAGCGAAGCGGTTCAAAACATTATCGGCGGCTGAAAATTCAATAATTAATGCGGGAGGTGAGTTTTGTGTCAAAAGCTTCCAACGCCGTCCTTGCTCTTTCAAGGGCGTTTTACGGAAAGCGGCTTTCAAAGGAGCAGTATGACGCGCTTCTTTCTTGCAAAAACTCAAACGAGATTGCGTCATATCTCAAAAGCAACACAGAATACTCAAAAGAGCTTTTCGATTCCAAACTCAGCGATTTTCCGCCGAAAACGCTTGAAGACCTTGTTCAGAAATCTCGCTTTTCAAAGTTCGGCGCGCTTTGCCGTTATGAACTTGCGATAGGCGATGAGTTTTATAAATATTTCATAATCAAAACCGAGGTTGAGCAGATTTTGCGCTGCACGCTTCTGATGTTTTCAAAAAAGACCGAGTCATACCTTCTTCAGGTTCACCCGTTCGTTGACAAGCATCTGAGCATTGACCTTTTCGCTTTGGGCAAGGCAAATTCTTTTGAAGAGATTGCTTCGTGCCTTGAAAAAACCGAATACGGAAAGCTTTATCGCCGTCTTCTTCTTGATCCGAACAAAAGCTATCTGAGTTTTGAAATTGCGTTTTACGATTATTTTGAAAATGCGTTTGAAAAACTCGTGAAAAAATGCGGATCGAAAAAGGCGCAGGAGGCAATTAAGGACGTTGCCGCAAGAAGTCTTGATTGCCGAAGGCTCAGCAGTCTTTGGCGCGCGCTTCGCTATTATCCTCAGGCGATTGAAAGGCTTTCTTCCTCGGTTGCTTCGGAAAATGCGGTGAGCCTTCTTTCCGAAAGCGTCAGAAAAAAACTTTCAAAATGCAAAACCGAAGAAGAGTTTTTTGAAATTCTTTCAAAAACGCCGTATAAGGACGTTTCAAAAAAAGATTCGGATTTTGAAAAAGGACTTGAAGTTTTTCTTCACAGTTACTGTAAAAAAGAAATCAGATTTTCTTCTTATCCGCCGGCCGTTATGCTGTGCTTCCTTCTTCTTTCTCAGGACGAGACAACCGATCTTGTGAGAATAATCGAAGGCTGCAAATACGGCGTTCCGGCGCAGGAAATCAGAAAAAACCTCATCGGTATTGATGACTAAGGGGGTTGAATTCATTGGCAATTGAAAAAATGAAGTTCGTGAGGATAAACGGTCCCGCCTCACAACTCAACAAACTTATCACCGCCTGTTGCGCAGACGGAAACTTTCATCCGGAATACGCCGGAAACTTCATCTCTCAGTCGATGGGCTATGCTCCGCTGAGTGAAGAAAACCCGTATTCCCAGCTTTTCGCAAACATCAAAGAGCTTGCCTCTTCGCTCGGAGTCAGTCTTGACGACGCAAAGAAAATCAAGGGAACCGTTGTTGACGATCGTGCGAAGGAATACATAAGCTCCGTCGGGGAAACGCTCAACACACTCGGCGAAGAGCTTAAAAATCTTTCGGAACAGTACGACGCCTGCGTTGACGGAATTGAAAAATATTCTCACTTCACCGGGCTTAACGTCGGACTTGACGAAATTTTTGACTGCAAGTTCATCTGTCCGAGGTTCGGCTTCCTTCCGAAGGACGGCTATCTGAAGCTTACGAAAGGCTATTCGGAAAATCCGTACATCCTTTTCTGCCCCTGCTCTTCAAACGATGCGGGCTATTGGGGCGCATATTTCGCACCGAAAGAAAGGGAAGACGAAATTGACGGAATTTTCGCTTCGCTTCATTTTGAACGGCTTCACATTCCCTCGGCGGTCGGAACAACGGACGACATAATCAAGAGCCTCAACGAAAACATTGAACTCATCAAGGTTCAGCAGGAAGAGCTCAACGAAAAAATCAAGTCCATTTGGGAAACAGAGGGCGAAAAAATCAAATCGCTTTATCTCAAGCTCAAAGAACTCAACGCTGTTTTTGAACTGAGAAAATATGCGGTACACCACGAAAAGAGTTGTTTCTTCGTCGGTTGGATTCCGGCTTCTGCCGAAAAGAAGTTCAAAAAGAGACTTGAAAAATATCCGGAATTCGTTACGGAAATTGAAGACCCGGAAAAGAATTCTTCTCCGCCGGTCCGTCTCAAGAACTTCCTCTTCTCCCGTCCGTATACATACTTCGTAAAAATGTACGGCCTTCCGTCATACGGAGACATTGACATTACTGCGTTTGTCGCCGCAACGTATACGCTCCTTTTCGGAATCATGTTCGGCGACGTCGGCCAAGGCTTTGTTCTTGCCCTCGGCGGCCTGCTTGCATGGAAGCTCAAAAAGATCGAACTTGGAAAAATTCTTGTTCCGTGCGGCGTTTCGTCAATGTTCTTCGGATTCATCTTCGGTTCGGTCTTCGGTTTTGAAGAACTTCTTGATCCGGTGTATCACGCGATGGGACTTGCGTCGAAACCGCTTTCGGTTATGGATTCGATCAACACGGTTCTCCTTTTTGCAATCGGAATCGGCGTCACGCTCGTTATCGTTGCGATCCTCATCAGCATAATCACAAACATCAAGAAGAAGAAAGTCGGAACGGCGCTCTTCTCCGAAAACGGTCTTGCCGGTCTTGTGGTTTATATCGGCGGCGCAAACCTTGCCTATTCCTTCATGGCGGGCAAAGGAATTTTCCCGACGAAAATCAGCACCGTGATGCTCCTTGTCGGAGTTGTGATCCTTTTCTGCAAAGAGCTTCTTGCACCTGTTCTTGACGAAGGAAAGTTCAAAAAGCCGGACAGCGTCGGCGACTTCATTCTTCAAAACCTTTTTGAATGCATCGAATACATTCTTTCTTATTTCAGCAACACGGTTTCCTTCCTTCGTGTCGGCGCGTTCGTAATTGTTCACGCAAGTATGATGATGGTTGTATTCACTCTTGCCGGCGACACGTCAACTGTCAAAGGAATGATTGTTGTTGTTCTCGGAAACATCGTTGTCATTGCCCTTGAAGGCCTTCTTACCGGTATTCAGGGACTCAGACTTGAGTTTTATGAAATGTTCAGCCGCTTCTATGAGGGTGAAGGAAGACCCTTTGAAGCCGCAAAAATCAAACAGTAAACCAATTTTAAGCTTATAAATCCAAATAAAAATTTTTAACATCGGAGGAAATTAAAATGACTGGTTTTCTTTATGCACTTGCAATCATCGTTCCCGCAGTAGGCCTCACACTTTCGGCTTTCTTCACCTTCAAAAAGAGAATGGAAGGAAAGTCGGTAAAAAAAGCTATGAGAGTTAACCTTGCAACTTTCCTTGTTCTTATTGTCATGGTCAGCGTTTTTGCATTTTGCGCTTCGGCCGAAACCGGCGCACCGGCAACCGACGCCGCGGCACCGAGCACTTCGGACGTTGTAACAACCGCAGAAGCAACCGAAACGAACACCCAGGCTAACGGCCTCGGCCTTCTTGCCGCAGGTCTTGTAACAGGTCTTGCCGGTATCGGCGGCGGTATTGCCGTTGCAGCAGGTGCACCGGCCGCAATCGCCGCAACGAGCGAAGACCCGAAGTCATTCGGTAAGAGCCTTATCTTCGTTGCCCTCGGTGAATCAATCGCCCTTTACGGCGTTGTTATTTCAATCCTTATTCTTAACAAGGTTTGATGATTTGAAATGCCGCTTTTGCGGCTTTGGCTCAAAAAAGAAAAAGGCAGGGTAATATCATGAGAATGTTTCTTTTGAGCAGTGATGAAGACACGCTCACGGGCTTTAGGCTCGCCGGCGTCGAAGGCACGCTTGCCCTTTCCGAAGAAAGTCTGAAATCCGCTTTTCAAAAGGCGAGGGAGGACGAAACCGTCGGAATTGTTCTTGTAACAAGGTCGCTGTCGATTGCATATCCGGCAACGATTCTCGAAGAAAAAAAGCGCGCCGGACTTCTCATCACCGAAATACCCGACATGAAAAATCCGAACGCGGGAACGGATTCGATTACCGCATATGTCCGCGACGCAATCGGAATTCAGGTCTGAGAAACGAGGGAATATAATGCTTAACCAAAACGACAAGATCGAGCGTTTTTCGGAAATCATCAACAAGAACGCTCTTGCTCAATGCAAAAAAATTGAAAAGCAGACCGAAAAGTTCAGAAAAGAGCAGCTCAAAGATCTTGAAAGCAAGGCGAAGGCGGAACTTCAAAGCCGTCTTGATTATGAGGCGCAGAGAATCACAACCCAAAAGGGAAGCAGAATTTCATCGCTCAACGCCGAAAGCAAAAAGAACCTTGCAAAAAAGAGAGAGGAAATCACTGCCGCCGTTTTTGAAAAGGTCAGGGAAAGACTTTCACAGTTCACAAAGACGGCCGATTACGAGGCTTTTCTTAGAAAAAGCATTGTTTCTCTCGTTGAAGAGATCGGTGACGGCGCAGTCATTTATGTCAGAGAGAGCGACCTTCCGCTTTGCAAAGAAAAACTTTCGGACATAAAGGGAGTTAAGGCTTTTGAAAAGAGCGAAAAAATCAAGCTCGGCGGTGCGGCGGCTTCAAACGGAGAAAAAACGGTTTTTGCCGTTGATTCGCTTGAAAGCAGAATCGCCGCTCAAAGAGAGCTGTTTTTGACTCAGTCTTCTCTTTCAATTGAATGACAGGCCTTCGAGGTGAGAAATAATGGCAACAGAAAATCTTATATACGGAATTAACGGTCCCGTTGTAACAATCAAGGGCAAGACCGACCTTTCGATGATGGAAATGGTTTATGTCGGCGACGCGCGCCTTGCAGGCGAGGTTATCGGGATCGAAAGCGGAAAAACAACAATTCAGGTTTATGAAGAAACCGACGGCCTTTGCCCCGGCGAAAAGGTTTATTCAACCGGTTCGCAGATGTGCGTAACGCTCGGCCCCGGAATTCTTACCAATATTTTTGACGGAATCGAACGTCCTCTTCCGGCTCTTGAAAAAGAAAGCGGCTGTTTCATTTCAAAGGGAATTTCAACCGCCGTTCTTGACGAGGAAAAGCAGTGGGACGTTCACATTACGGTCAAAGAGGGCGACAGCCTTTCAGGCGGACAGGTTTATGCCGAAACGCAGGAAACGCCCGTAATCAAACATAAAATCATGCTTTCACCGCTCCTTGCGGGAAAAATCGTCTCGGTCAAAAAGGACGGACTTTATCGCGTGAATGACGTCATTGCCGTTCTTGAGGACGAAAGCGGAGAAAAGCACGAGCTGACTCTTTGCCAGAAATGGCCGATCAGAATTCCGAGACCGGTTCAAAAAAGACTTCCGGCCGAACGTCCGCTTGTCACCGGACAGCGTGTTATCGATACCCTTTTCCCGGTTGCAAAAGGCGGTGCGGCGGCAATCCCCGGCGGTTTCGGAACAGGAAAAACAATGACTCAGCACCAGCTTGCAAAATGGTGCGACGCAGATATCATTATTTATGTCGGCTGCGGCGAGCGCGGAAACGAAATGACTCAGGCGCTTTCGGAATTCACCGAACTCGTTGACCCGAAGAGCGGACGTCCACTTATGGACAGAACCGTCCTCATCGCAAACACGTCTAATATGCCCGTTGCGGCCCGTGAAGCTTCGATTTACACAGGCATCACCCTTGCCGAGTATTACCGCGACATGGGATACCACACTGCAATCATGGCCGATTCAACCTCACGTTGGGCGGAAGCGCTCCGTGAAATTTCCGGTCGACTTGAAGAGATGCCCGCCGACGAAGGCTTCCCGGCTTATCTTCCGTCAAGACTTTCGGAGTTCTATGAAAGAGCCGGCTATATGAAGGTTCTTTCCGGCGGCGAAGGTTCGGTAACAATCATCGGTGCGGTTTCTCCGCAGGGTTCCGACTTTTCCGAACCCGTTACTCAGAACACAAAGCGTTTCACACGTTGCTTCTGGGCTCTTGACAAATCGCTTGCTTATGCAAGACATTACCCGGCAATCAACTGGAACGACAGTTACAGCGAATATGTTCCCGAGCTTGAAGAATGGTATCACGACAACGTCGGCCATGACTTCATTAAGTACCGCGAAGAGCTTTGCTCGATTCTTTATGAAGAAAGCTCGCTCATGGAAATCGTAAAGCTCATCGGTGCAGACGTTCTTCCGGACGACCAAAAGCTTACGATTGAAATTGCGCGTGTAATCCGAGTCGGCTTCCTTCAGCAGAATGCGTTCCACAAGGATGATACTTTCGTTTCGCTTGAAAAACAGCTTAAAATGATGCACGCAATTTTGCATCTTTATCACAAGTGCCGCCAAATCGTTGCACTTCAGGTTCCGATGTCGAAACTTATCGCAACAGGCCTTTTTGATAAACTTGTAAAAATGAAATATGATGTTCCGAACGACAAGATAGAAATGCTTGACGATTACATTACGGAAATTGACAACACACTTGCTTCGTATCTTAATAAATAAGGAGGGATAACAATGATTATTGAGCATAAAGGTCTCAGCGAAATCAACGGCTCGCTTGTTATCCTTGAGGGCGTCAAAAAGCCCATGAACGAAGAGCTTGTTGAAATTGAACTTGAAGATAAAACAAAACGAACCGGAAGAATCGTTGCGATTGAAGGCGACAAAGCCGCAGTCCAGGTTTTTGAAGGTACGAGAGGAATTTCAATGGTCAACACAACGACCGTCCTCACCGGAAAACCGATGGAAATGAAGCTTTCGCCGGAAATTCTCGGCCGTGTTTTTGACGGCCTCGGAAGACCCATCGACGGTCTCGGAGAAATTTTTCCGAAGAAGAGCCTCAACATCAACGGAAAACCGATCAACCCCGTTTCCCGTGTTTACCCGAAAAACTATATCAGAACCGGAATTTCCTCAATCGACTGCCTGACAACCCTCATCAGAGGACAAAAGCTCCCGATTTTCAGTGGCTCCGGTATGAGCCACAACGAACTTGCCGTTCAGATCGTTCGCCAGGCTTCGATTGCGGATAACGACGATTTTGCGATTGTTTTTGCCGCAATGGGCGTTAAGAACGACGTTGCGCAGTACTTCCGTTCCTCGTTTGAAAAAGCGAACGTAATGGACAGGGTTGTAATGTTCCTCAATCTTTCAAATGACCCGATTATCGAAAGAATCATCACTCCGCGCTGTGCGCTCACTGCCGCGGAATATCTCGCATATGAACTCGGAAAGCATATCCTCGTCATTCTTACCGATATGACGTCGTACTGCGAAGCGCTTCGTGAATTCAGCTCATCAAAGGGCGAGATTCCCGGACGTAAAGGTTATCCGGGCTATCTTTATTCCGACCTTGCAACGCTTTATGAACGCGCGGGAATCATTAAGGATTCGCCGGGTTCGGTCACTCAGATCCCGATTCTGACAATGCCGAACGACGATATCACCCACCCGATTCCCGACCTTACCGGTTACATCACCGAAGGTCAGATTGTTCTTGACAGAGGTCTTGACACAAAGGGTGTTTATCCGCCCGTCAACGTTCTTCCGTCGCTTTCGCGTCTTATGAAGGACGGCATCGGCGCAGGATACACGCGTGAAGACCATCAGGCTCTTGCAAACCAGCTTTTTGCTTCTTACGCAAAAGTGCAGGATGCAAAGGCGCTTGCTTCCGTTATCGGCGAAGACGAACTTTCGCAGAACGACAAGCTTCTTATGAGTTTCGGAAAAGAGTTTGAACGCGTTTTCATCAATCAGGGCGAAAACGAAAACAGAACGATTGAACAGACGCTTGACCTCGGCTGGAAGCTTCTTTCAATGCTTCCGGACAGCGAACTTGACCGTGTTGACGAGGCAATGCTTAAAAAGTATCTCAAGAGATCATAATTTTTTTTTGAGAGTCAAGTCAATTTTGCACGTTTAATTATTTATTTGAGGTGAGAAACAAATGCCGCAGGTCTTTCCGACGAAAGCAAATTTAATGAGCACGAAAAAGTCCCTTGAGCTTGCCCGGCTCGGATACGACTTGATGGACAGAAAGCGTAACATTCTTGTCCGAGAGATGATGAGTCTCATTGATGAGGCGAAGAATGTTCAGGAAAACATCGGCGAAGTTTATGAAAAAGCATATGCCGCATTGAGGAAGGCAAGCCTCACTCTCGGCGATTGCTCGCGTTTTGCCGACGCAATCGAAATCAGCGATGACCTTAAAATCGATTATCGCAGCGTTATGGGCGTTGAAATTCCGACCGTTGAAGCGACGGAAAAGAATATCGACGCAACATCGTTCGGTTTTTATCAAACGAATTCGGATTTTGACGAAGCGTGCGTTCTTTTCAGCCGAGTCAAGGTTCTCACTGCCGAACTTGCGGAAATTGAAAATTCGGTTTGCCGACTTGCCGACGCAGTCAAGAAAACCCAAAAACGTTCAAATGCGCTTTCAAACATCATGATTCCCCGCCTTGAGGTTACTGTGAAATACATCACGGACGCCCTTGAGGAAAAGGAAAGGGAAGATTTTTCACGTCTCAAAGTCACAAAGAAAACAAAAGACAAAAAGGCCAAAAATGCCTGACGAACCGCCGCACGGAGTTTTCTCCGTGCGGTTTTTGTTTTCTGCGAAAAGCTTTCAATCAGAAGGCAACAAAACAAATTACATAACATATTTTTCGATTTGTCATTAATCTTTTGGCTTGACAAAGCGCAAAAAGCGGATATAATATGAATATGAAATTGAAATTCATTTTCATATTGGAGGCTCGTTATGGAAAAAACAACATATAAAACGCGTCAGCGCGCGGATATAATAGATTGCCTTCGCGAAAATTCCGAAACCGGGCTTACGATTGACGAAATCTCGAAAAAACTTTCCGAAAGGGGAACGCCCGTCGGAACAACAACCGTTTATCGCTACGTCGGAACGCTTGTCGAAGAAGGGCTCGTCCGCCGCTTTCCGAGAGAAGGCAAAAAAAGCGTTGTTTTTCAGTTCGTTGAAAACCCTCAGCATTGCTGTGAACACATCCACATCCGTTGCAAAAAATGCGGAAAATTCGTTCACCTCGGCTGTGAATGCATGAAAGAGGCGAACGAACATCTTTTGAAAAACCACGGCTTCAAGGTTGACAACGAAAAAACAGTTCTCATCGGTCTTTGCGCCGACTGTATGAAAGGTGAGGAAGAAAATGGCTCTCATTGATTGCAAAAACGTTTCGCTCGGTTATGACAGCCATATTGTTGCGAAAAATTTGAATTTTGAGGTGAATCGCGGCGATTATCTTTGCATTGTCGGCGAAAACGGAAGCGGAAAAAGCACTCTCGTTAAGTCACTTCTCGGTCTCATTGAAACCGAAAGCGGCCATCTTCATATGGGTGACGGACTCAAAAAAAGGGAAATCGGCTATCTCCCTCAGCAGAGTGCGGCTCAAAAGGATTTTCCGGCCTCTGTTTTTGAGGTTGTTCTTTCGGGCTGTCTCGCTTCCAAAAAAGGAATTTTCTTTTCAAAGGAACTTAAAAATCTCGCTCAGGAGAACATGGAAAAGCTTGACATTCTTTCGCTCAAAGACAAATGCTACCGTGAACTTTCCGGAGGCCAACAGCAAAGGGTTCTTCTTGCCCGTGCGCTTTGTGCAACAAAAAAGCTCCTTTTGCTTGATGAACCGGTCACCGGACTCGACCCGGTTGTCACCGCCGATTTTTACCGCATAATCGAAAAAATCAACCGTGAATTCAAAATCACGATTATCATGGTCTCTCATGACCTTTATTCGTCGCTGAATTATGCAACACATATTCTTCACATGAAAAAAGACGGTGCGTTCTTCGGAACCGTGAAGGAATATCTTGAAAGCGACGTTTACAAAGCTTTTTCCGGAGGTGAGAAAAATGCCTGAGGCGATTAATTTGATTCTTACTCAGCCGTTTTTGCAACGGGCGCTTGTTGCCGGAGTTTTGATTTCGCTTTGCGCCGCGCTTCTCGGCGTCAGCCTTGTTTTGAAGCGTTTTTCAATGATCGGCGACGGACTTTCCCACGTCGGATTCGGTGCGCTTGCGATTGCCTGCGCGGCGAATATCGCTCCGCTTTACTTTTCGCTTCCGATTGTTGTCATTGCGGCGTTCCTTCTTTTAAGAATGAGCGAAAACGGAAAAATCAAGGGTGACGCGGCGATTGCGCTCATTTCAACCGGTGCGCTCGCCGTCGGCGTAATGGTGACGTCATTGACAACCGGAATGAACGTTGACATTTATAATTATATGTTCGGAAGCATACTCACAATGAGTAACGCCGACGTTGCGTTGAGCGTTGTTCTGAGCATTGCGGTTCTTGTTCTTTACCTCGTTTTTTACAACGAAATTTTTGCAGTGACGTTCGACGAAAGCTTTTCAAAAGCAACCGGAACAAAGGTCGGAGCGTATAATATGCTCATTGCCGCGCTTACGGCGGTGACGATAGTAATCGGAATGAGGATGATGGGCGCTTTGCTCATTTCAAGTCTTATCATTTTTCCGGCGATTACGTCAATGCGTGTTTGCAAAAGTTATAAAAGCGTCATTGTTTCAAGTGCGGCGGTTTCGGTTGTTTGCTTCTTTTCGGGGCTTCTCGTTTCAATCCGTTTTGAAGCTCCGACGGGAGCGAGCGTTGTTTGCGTGAATATTTTTGCGCTTGCCGTTTTTTCGCTTCTTCGTGCCGTTTTCAATTCGTCACGCTTAAAAGTCGGCGGAAAAAAAGTACTTGCCGTTTTGATTGCCGTTGTTTCGGCGGCGGTTCTTTTCGCCGTTCCGCTCACGGGTACGGTTAACGTTTATAAAAAAGAAAAGGTGAGCGTTGTTGCGGCAACGTTTGCGCCGTATGATTTTGCAAGGCAGATTGCCGGTGACGACGCAGAGGTAACAATGCTTCTTGCGCCCGGTGAAGAAAGCCATACCTTTGAGCCGACCGCTTCGGATATTATGAAAATTGAGCAATGCGACGTTTTTGTTTACGGCGGCGGTGAAAGCGACGAATGGGTGAAGTCAATGCTTTCTTCGATTGACACCGAAAAAATTTCCGTTGTCCGAATGATGGATGTGACCGAAAACCTCAAAGAGGAAACGCTTGAGGGTATGGAGGCCGAAGAAAACGGAGAAGAGGAAGAATATGACGAACACGTTTGGACCTCGTCGAAAAACGCCGAAAAAATCGTGAAAGCGATTTCAGAAGCGCTTTGTGCCCATGACGAAGAAAACCGAAAAGCCTATGAAGAACGGACGGAAGAATATCTTTCAAAGCTCTCAAAGCTCGACGAAGAGTTTGAGGCTTTTTCAAAGAAAGCGGACGGCTGTCATTTTGTTGTCGGCGACCGTTTTCCGTTTAAGTATCTTGCCGATGAATATTCGCTGAAATTTTTTGCGGCTTTTCCCGGCTGTTCGGCTCAAAGCGACGCAAACCCTTCAACGATCGCCTTCCTTTCCCAAAAGGTTAAGGAAGAAAAAATTCCGGTTGTTTTCAAGGTTGATCTCAGCACTGGTTCGGTTGCAAAATCAATTTCCGAGAGCACCGGCGCAAAGGTTATGACGCTTTATTCCTGCCACGTTATTTCCGCCGATGACTTCAAAAACGGAGAAACCTATCTTTCGCTCATGGAACACAACCTTTCGGCTCTTGAAAGCGCGCTTCCCCGAAAAAGTTAAACAATTGTTTTTTCTCTTTACAAATCGGGTTTTATGTTGTATAATACTTGCGCCGAAGCAAAAAGATTGCGCGGCGAACTCTGCCGCCGATTTTTGGCGGCTACATAAAAACCGGGGGTGTGGATGTTTTCCCGGTTCATTAAACGGAGGTTATTATCATGACTAAAAAAATCACTGCCCTTGTGCTTGTGCTTGCCGTTGTTGTTTGCTGCTTCTCGGCTTGCGCTCTCACTCCGGACAAAAAGATTCTCGGTTCCTGGAAAGATTCAACCGGCGTTGTCGGCCTTGAATTCAAAGAAGGCGGCGTTTGCAAAATCAGCGGTAACGCAGCGGCAATTTCTTCCGCACTTTCCGCTTTCAGCGTTGACAGCGAAGGAACTTACACAATCGTCAAGGACGAAGCGACTAAGGAATATCACCTTACTCTCAACTTCAACTTTGTCATTTCGGTTAAGCTTGAATATGTAATTACCGACATTTCAAAGGATGTTCTTACCTTTACATCCGTTGACAGCGGCAAGGTTTACTCCTTCGTTGCGGACAACGGAACAACAACAAGCTCGGCTCCCGCTTCCGATTCTTCGGCAAGTGACTCTTCGGCAGCCGCATAATTCAAAGAAGAAAAAGCAAAACATTCGTTTTTCGGACCGGGTCGGAATCGGCTTCGGTCCGTTTTTCAAATTTTTGATCGGAGGAAAAGAAAATGACAAAAAGCACAAAGATCATCATTGCCGTGATTTCCGCAACCCTTGTTGTCTGCCTTTCCGTGATTATCGGAGTCAGCGTTTCTCACAACAAAAAGAAGGATCCCGGCACTGTTACGGTTAATCCGTCCGCTTCCGTTTCCGGTTCCGACGTTTCCGCGGCTTCTCTTCCGACCGAAAGCACAACCGCCGCGCCGACGCTCAGCGAAATGCTCGTCGGAAAATGGATGGACAGCGCGCAGATGAGCGGATATGAATTCTTTTCCGACGGAACCGTGACCGTAACATACGTTAATCTCACCGTTCCCGTCATTGACCTTCCGATCAACGGAACGGCGAACGGAACTTACACCGTGAGCGGAAACACCGTGACGGTCAAGTTTTCGATCTATGCAAAAACAATCAGCAAAACCTTTGAAGCGACCGTTGTTCCGGGCAATGAGCTCACGCTTAAAAACACGAAGGACGGCGACGTTTCAACTTATGCATTTGTGAAAAAGGAAGAGGGAACAACCGCCTCAACAACAACTCCGCCGGCTCAGACAATCAGCGGAGGTGAAATTGTCGGAGCGTGGGAAAACGGCGACGCAAGCATCAAATACGGCTTCAACAGCGATTCAACCGTTGACATCAGCTTCAATCAGGGAAAAATGAGCAGCGTTTCTTCCGGTGTTCTCAACGGAACATATAAGGGAATCTATATGACGAACGACAATAAGCTCACCGTCCAGTTCATGATGAACGAAAAGAAGGTTACCCAGGAACTGACATATTCAATTTCCGGAAACACGATGAGCCTCACCGAAAACAGCGGAGAAACAACTCTTCTTGTCAGAGGCGGAGCGGGTTATAATACTTCGAGCACAGCATCGGATCTGATCGGAAAATGGACGGACGGGGCAAACATGAGCGGCTTTGATTTTAAGCAGGGCGGTTCGGTTGACGTGACTTATGTCAATTTTACCGTTCCCGTAATCAATATGCCGATAAACGGAACTTACTCCGGAACATATTCCGTTTCAGGCGGAAAGGTAACGGTCAATTTTTCAATCTACGGAAAAACGGTCATCGATTCATATGAATTCTCCGTTGCCGGAGACACGCTTACACTTAAAAACGCCGAAAACGGAGACATCACAACATACAGGAGGGCTTCATGATGACGGAAAAAGAAAAAGTATATGCCGCACTTGATGAACTCGGAATCGAATATAAGGTCATTGACCACGAAGAGGTTCACACGATTGAAGAAATGGACGCGCTCGGAATTTTTACCGACGGCGAAGTTTGCAAAAATCTTTTTCTTCGCAACGCAAACGGAAAAACGCATTACGTCGTTTCGATGCTCAAAGACAAGCATCCGGACATTCAAAACACAATCCGTTCCCAGCTCGGTTGTTCAAGGCTTAGCTTCGGATCTGACGAAAGGCTGATGAAACACCTCGGACTGAAGCCCGGAGCGGTTTCTCCTTTCGGAATCATCAACGACGAAAGCCATGACGTCAACCTTGTTTTTGACAGCGAACTTAAAAAAGTTGACGGTTTTGTCGGCTTTCATCCGAATGACTGCACTTCCTTCGTCTGGATAAAATTCAGCGACCTTTTGAAGTTCATCAAACATTACGGAAACGATGTTTATTATATTGACTGCTGAAACATAATTACCGGCCCTTTTTCATATTAATTGAAAAAAGGTCGGTGATTTTTTTATGATGAATTATGTTTGGCCGGTGATGATTCTTTTTGCGTTCTTTGCGAGCGTCGTGACCGGAAACATGAGCGCGCTTTCAAAGGCGGTTATTCAGGGCGGACAAGACGCCGTTTCGCTCCTTCTCAGGCTCGTTTCAATGCTTTGCCTTTGGGGCGGAATAATGGAAATTGCCGAAAAGGCCGGTGTGACTGCCGCTTTTTCAAAGCTGCTTTCGCCAGTGATGCGGCTCATTTTTCCGAAACTCAGAAAAAACGAATATGCGCTTGAAGCGATTTCCATGAACATCACGGCGAACATTCTCGGCCTCGGAAACGCCGCAACGCCGCTCGGCCTTGAAGCGATGAGACGGCTTCAGCTCGTCAATGAGGACACGAACAGAGCGAGCGATGAAATGGTTGTTTTCGTTGTGATGAATACCGCCGCAATGCACATTATTCCGACAACGGTTGCAACACTTCGCGGCCAGTACGGTTCGCAAAGTCCGATGGCGATTATGCCGGCTTCGATTTTAACTTCCGCCTGCGCTCTTTTTGTTGCGGTCTTTTTTGCAAAACTCGGAAACAGATTGGGGAAAAGGAAAAAATGACGGATATTATCGGATATTGGGTTCTTCCGCTGACGGTTGTTTTGATTGTCGGCTTCGGTCTTTTCAAAAAGGTGAAGGTTTTTGACTGCTTCATGCAAGGGGCGAAAAAAGGACTTCTTACGGTTTATGACCTTCTTCCGACGATTACCGGTCTTGTCGTTGCGGTAACAATGCTCAAAGAAAGCGGAGCAATGGAAATGATTGCAAAAGCGTTTTCGCCGCTTGCGTCGCTTCTCGGTGTTCCCGAAGAGACCGTGCCGATGGCACTTCTCAGTCCGATTTCCGGCGGAGGTTCGCTTTCGCTTTTTGAATCCGTTCTCAAAAGCGACGGCCCGGACTCCTTTCTCGGCCGGGTTGCCTCGGTTCTCATGGGTTCGACGGACACGACCCTTTATGCAGTCACGGTTTACTATTCGGCCATCGGAATCAAGAATACCCGCCACACGCTTTATGCGGGTCTTGCGGCGGATTTTGCGTCGTTCGTTTTGTCTCCGTTCTTTGTGACTTTGACCCTCGGACGCTGAAAGACGAAAATCAATCAATTTTTTCTTGCAATAACGGCGTTGTTATGATAAAATGTAATCGGCAGTATGCGCTTTTGCATACCGTTCGGATTTATAAATATGGGAGTTGAAAAGATATGAAGTGCAGTTTTTGCGGCCACGAACTTGATCCGGGTTCAAACTTCTGTCCCGAATGCGGAACAATGATGAGCGTTGACGAAGAAGTTCCCGCTGTTTCGCAAGAGCAGAAGTATGAGCCTGACAGTGCCGAAGCATATTCAAAAGAAGAAAGCGTGAACGAGCCTTCTTCCGCCGAATCGGACGAAGAAGAACTTCTCGTTCCCGAATATGTTCCGCATACGGAGGACGCTTTTGAAGATTATAATACCATTCGCCGAAACGAAGAAGAAGCCG
>JAUNFH010000039.1 GCA_030525185.1 Clostridia bacterium | reverse complement strand
AACAATGGGCACCGACGGTTTCGTACTGCAGGCGGATTTTTCTTTCTGTATGATTCTAAAAAGATATGAGAAACTTAGCTAAAGCCGTATCGGTGGACGATATTTTGATTTTTCCCCGCAAATCAAAATTCGTTCACCAAATGCGGCGTACTGAAAAGAGTGCTTTTGGGTACTTTTGGGACGACAGCCAAAAGTACCCCCGGCGGAGCGGTCGGATGTAAATTTGAAAGAAACCCGTGCGGTTAAAGGAAGAACCTAAAAAAAATACACCGTAGCGTAGGAAGTCTCTACCTCAGTCGGCAGAGCCGCCGGCTCCCTCACTGGAGGGCGCCAGAGGAAAGCGGAGCAGTCGGATGTAGATTCAAAAGAAACCCGTGCGGTTAAAGGAAGAAACTAAAAAAATACACCGTAGCGTAGGAAGTCTCTCCCTCAGTCGGCAGAGCCGACAGCTCCCTCACTGGAGGGCGCCAGGGGAAAGCGGAGCAGTCGGATGTAGATTCAAAAGAAACCCGTGCGGTTAAAGAACCCACCCAAAGCAGTACACCAAAAAAGCCAAAACAAAAATTGAAAACTTTATAAAAATAACCGCGACAGCCTTTTTAAGACCATCGCGGTTTTGTAATATTGTATGTTTTGTTGCTTATTTTGCAAACGCAAAGTATATTATAACGATAATTCCGAGGGCAATTCGGTACCAGCCGAAAACCTTGAAGTCGTGCTTTTTGATGTAGCTCATGAGGAACTTGATTACGAAAAGCGAAACCGCAAAGGCCGTTACGCAACCGACAAGCAAAATCGCAAGTTCGCTGCCCGTAAAGGCAAAACCGAATTTGATGAGCTTTATAAAGCTCAGACCGAACATTACCGGAACGGCAAGGAAGAACGTGAATTCCGCCGCGGCGGTTCTTGAAACGCCGATGATGAGCGCACCGATGATTGTTGCTCCCGAACGTGATGTTCCGGGAATGATTGAAAGAACCTGAAAAAGGCCGATTAAAAGAGCCGTCTTGTAATCAATATCCGAGAGTCGGCGAACAGTCGGCTTTCTTGTTTTGTTCCATTTTTCAACAAGAATGAACGCAACGCCGTAAAAAATGAGAGCGGCGGCGATTACAAACGGAGTTTCAAGATGTGCGCTGATGAAGTTGTCAAAAAGGAGGGTTACGATTGCGCCGGGAATGCACGCAACAACAACTTTGAACCAAACCGAAAAAACTTTCTTGCGGACAACGATTGTCTTTTTGTCTTCACCGAGCCTGAAAGGCCACATCTTTTTCCAAAACAAGAGAACAACGGCGAGAATCGCACCGAGCTGAATGACGACGAAAAACATATCTTTGAATTCTTGGCTTGCGTCAATTTGCAAAAATTCGTCAACCAAAAGCATATGTCCCGTACTGCTTATCGGAAGCCATTCGGTGATTCCTTCAACTATGCCGAGAAAAATAACTTTTAAAAATTCAAGAATTTTCAAGTGTTACCCTCCGATCAGAGAGCTTTGACAAGCTCTTTAAAAATCTCGCCGCGCTGCTGATAGCACTTGAACATTCCCCAGGAAGCGCAGGCGGGTGAGAGGAGAACATAGTCGCCTTCTTTTGCGTTTTCGGCGCAAAGCTTCACCGCTTCTTCCATGTTTTCGGCAAAGACATAATCTTTGAATCCGATTTTTTCGCATGTTTCGGCAATCTTCTCTCTCGTTTGACCGAGAAGGACAAGAAGTTTGACTTTTCCCGGAAAACGGCTGACCCATTCGGTAAAGTCGCTCTTTTTGTCATATCCTCCGCCGATGAGAAGAGTCGGTCCCGGCATTGCGTCAATCGCTTTGATTGCGGCGTCGGTGTTCGTTCCTTTTGAGTCGTTGTAATATGTCACGCCGTTTTTCTTGCAGACATATTCGATTCTGTGTTCAACGGCAACAAAGCGTTTTGTGACTTTTCTGATGATGTCGAGCGGAACTCCGAGACAGTATGTCATTGCAACGGCAGCCATGATGTTTTCAAAATTGTGGGTTCCGACGAGAGTGACCTCATCCGTGCGGCAAACAACTTCGTTTTTCCCGCCGATTGTCAGAACAAAATCTTTTCCGTCAAGATAAATTCCGTTTTCGATTTTATGCTTGCTGCTGAAGAAAATTACGTTGCAGGAAAGCTCTTTTGCGTGTTCACGGAGATAATTGTCTTCAAAGTTCAAAACGCAGTAATCGTTTTTGTCCTGATTCTTTGCGATTGAAAGTTTGAGCGCCGAGTAATTTTCCATCGTTTTGTGGCGGTCAAGATGATCGGGAGTAATATTGAGTACTGCGGAAACGCGAGGTTTCACGGTACGCATCGTTTCAAGTTGGAACGAGCTGATTTCGGCAACGGTGCAGCCGTTCGGAACCGAAGAAAGCGCAAGGCCGGTATACGGAATTTCAATGTTTCCGACGAGAAGCGTGTTTTTGTTCCATTCTTTTACGATTTCATAAACGAGGGAAGTCGTTGTTGTTTTTCCGTTCGTTCCGGTGATTGCAACAACCCTGCCTTTGTCAAAGCGATAGGCGAGTTCAATTTCGCTCCAAACGGGAATCTTTGCCGCGGCAACGGCTTTCATGATTTCGGTTTCGAGCGAAACTCCGGGGCTTACAACGCAAACATTGAAATTTTTAAGATCTTCCGGACTTGCCGAACCGATGATGAACGGAATTTCGGCTTCGATTTTTTCGCAGAAAGCGTTCTTGTCAAAATTTTCGTTTCCGTCAAAGACGGTGACCGCCTTTTTTAGGTCAAG
The DNA here is from genome assembly GCA_030525185.1 of Clostridia bacterium. Classification (GTDB taxonomy): domain Bacteria; phylum Bacillota; class Clostridia; order Oscillospirales; family Acutalibacteraceae; genus UBA6857. The sequence continues at coordinate 14,134 of JAUNFH010000039.1, read as the reverse complement.
CAACATTTTTGCCGCCGCAACGCCGCTTCTTCCGCCGCCTACGACGAGAAAACGTTGTTCGTTCATATATATCACTCCAATAATTTTTATTAATTTATTCTTTATTATATCACTTGGTGTGAGCTATTTCAATAACATTATTGTCATGAGGGCGAAGAAAGCTTCTTTTGTTCGACCTTTTTGAGCAAAGGCACAATGCCGGAATGTAAAAAACGGGCGGAGAAGAAACGAAAGTTCGTTCCTTCTCCGCCCGAAGACGGGAACTTTAGGTTTATGCGTAATGGTATTTTTTTCTTTTTGCATAGCAAAGTATCATCGTGACGATTGTTGCAAGAACTTCAGCCGAAAGCATTGAAAGCCAGATTCCGTTCACATCGAAGAAAATCGGAAGAATCATGACCGAACCGATCTGAAAAACAAGCGTACGCAGGAAGGAAAGAAGGGCGGAAATTCCTCCGTTTCCGAGTGCGGTGAAAAGGGAAGAGCCGAAAATTCCGAAGCCGGTGAAAACAAAGGAGAGTGAAAAGAGGTGGAAAGCCTTCGTCGTCATTTCGCAAAGAGCCTCGTCATAGCCGACGTAAAGTTTTGAAACCCACGGAGCAAGAATCTCCGCAAGAATCGTCATCGTTATACCGAAAACGGCCATCAGCAAAAGACTCTTTTTAAAAATATTTTGAAGTTCGCCGTGATTTTTCGCTCCGTGATTGAAGCCGATAATCGGAGCCGTTCCGATTGCGTATCCTATGAAAATCGCAATATAAATGAAACAAACATACATCATGACGCCGTAAGCGGAAACGCCGTCTTCGCCGGCAAGGCGCATAAGCTGTGAATTGAAAACAATTCCGACAACGGAGCTTGAAATATTGCTGACGAATTCCGATGAACCGTTGGTACAGGTTTTTAAAAGGATTTTTCCGTAAAATTTGCATTTTGTGAATTTTAAAAGACTTGAATTCTTTCGGGAAAAGTAGATGAGCGGAATGACCGCACCGACAAACTGACTTGCCGCCGTTGCAATTGCCGCACCCGTTACACCCCATTTGAGAAGTCCGACGGCAACCGCGTCAAGAACTATGTTCGTGCAGCCCGCAATGAGAGTGACAACGAATCCGAGCTTCGGCTTTTCCGCCGTTGTGAAGAATGCCTGAAAAAGGTTTTGAAGCATATAAGCCGGAACGGCGAGCATGATGATTCTTGAATAAAGAACGCAGATATCAAACATATCGTCGCTTGCGCCGAGAAGGCGGGTTACGAACGGAATTGAAAGTTCGCCGAGAACGGCGATCACAACGCCGCTTATTGCCGTGACAAGAACAAGAAATGAAAAATACCTGTTCGCCTTTTCATTGTCTCCTTCGCCGAGAGTTTGCGAAACGATTGCGGTTCCGCCGGTTCCGATCATGAAACCGACCGCACCGAGTATCATCAAAAACGGCATTATGAAATTGACCGCGGCGAAGGCGGTTTTTCCGACAAAGTTTGAAATAAAAAATCCGTCAACAACGCCGTAAATCGAGGTGAAAATCATCATTAGTATCGTCGGAAAAACGAAACGCAGAAGTTTGTTGTAAGAAAAGTGATCCGAAAGTCTGATACGCATGAAAAACCGTCCTTTCTGTTTTTATATAGTATGTAAAAGTGATACAGCCGCGAATGAACAGTGTAACAGAAAGAAATTTATTTGTCAAGGAACAATTTTGAAAGGTTTTGAAAAAAGAGAAGGCCGCCTCACAAGGCGGCAAAAATCACGTCGGATAATAATTGATGATCATAAATTTTACGGTTTCTTCACGGTTGTTAGAATAAACGTGAGCCGAAGACGAGGAGAAAGAGAGCGCGTCGCCTTCCTTTATCGTGAAAATTTTTGAGCCGACTTCAATCGTAAGTTCGCCGCTCATTACATAAATAAATTCCTGCGCTTTCGGCGAATGGCCAATTGAAGCGTTTTTGCTTTTTCCGTCAAGCTCGGCGGAAAAAATTTCAAAATTCCGTGTGTGGGTAGTTTTGAAATAGCAGTAAATTCTGTAATGATTCGTTTCCTCGGACTGCATGGGAGCCTCTTCTTTTCTGATGAGCGTTCCGGTTTGCTCAATCTCCTCCATGAGACTCGTATAAGGAACGTTGAGACCGTTTGCGATTTTTAAAATTGTGTTGATTGTCGGGTTGCTTTTTCCTTTTTCAATTTCGGCAAGCATTGCTTTGCTTATTCCGGAAATTGAGGAAAGCTGGCCCAAAGTCAGATTCCGTTCCGTGCGCAGACGTTTTAGATTCAGCGCAATTATTTCTCCCGTATTCGTCATATTTGTCTCCTTTGGTGTTGACAAACATATTTTACGGTTGTATAATCTATCAGACGTAAAATATGTTTGATGAATGTAAAATATATTATACGATAAAAGACAAAATGTCAAGACGGGAGGAATTAAAAATGAAAAGAAAAGCTTTAAAAGCTGCTTTTCCTTACACAATTCCGATTATGATCGGCTTTCTTTTTATGGGCTTTTCATTCGGAATACACATGAAGGGTGAAGGCATTCCCGTCCTATATTCGGTTTTTATGAGCGTTCTCATTTTTTCCGGTTCAATGCAGTTCGTTGCCGTCGGAGTAATGACTGCGGCGTTTGACCCGGTTCATGCGTTTTTGCTGACGCTGATGGTTAATGCGAGATATCTTTTTTACGGAATTCCGATGCTTGAAAAATACGGCGGAACGGGACTCAAAAAGCCGTATCTCATCTTCGGAATGTGCGACGAAACATTCACGATCAATTGCTCCGTCACACCGCCGGAAGACGTTGACAAGGATTGGTTCATGTTCTTCGTCACGATTCTCAACCATATATACTGGATTACCGGTTCAACGCTCGGCGCCGTTGCCGGTTCGTTTTTGAAGTTCAACACGACGGGAATCGATTTCATCATGACTGCGCTTTTCACGGTTATGCTCGTGAATCAATGGGAGGAACAGAAGGATCACGTTCCGGCTCTCATCGGAATTTTCGGCGCAATTTTGTGTCTCTTCGTTTTCGGCGCGGATTCGTTCATGATTCCCGCAATGCTTCTCATTCTGGCTTCGCTTTCGCTTCTTGATTTTTCAAGGGAGAAAAAGCTTAAAGCCGCAGCGATTACCGACGGAAAGGACGGCGAAAAAAATGAATGATACTCAAAGAATAATCACCGTTGCGGTAATTGCTCTCGCAACTGCGATTACCAGATTTTTGCCGTTCATTGTTTTTCCGGAGGGAAAAAAGGTTCCGGCGGTTATTATGCGGCTCGGAAAAATTCTTCCTTATGCAATCATCGGCCTTCTTGTTGTTTACTGCCTGAAAGACGCGGTTTTCACGTCGTTTCACGCTCTTCCGGAGCTTATTTCGATTGCGGTTGTTGTTCTTTTGCAAAAATGGAAAAAGAATATGTATCTCAGCATGATTTCGGGAACGGTTCTTTATATGGTTCTCGTTCAGCTTGTTTTCAAAGGATAAGAAAAAAGGAGTTGACGCTTTTGCGCCGACTCCTTTTTAGTATCATAAATAATTTTTTAAAGCTCTTTCATCATCCAAATAACGTCCGAATATGTTCCGTCTTTATACTTCATGTTCTTCGGAAAAGTTCCGTAAATTTCAAAGCCGAACTTTTTATAAATGGCAACGGCTCTTTTGTTTTCCGCGGAAACTTCAAGAGTGATTTGTTCAAGACCCTTTTCTTTTGCGATTTCGATGAGTTTTTCAATCATGAACGTTCCGATTCCGAGACCGGTAAATTTTTGATAAAGCGAAATTCCGAGGTCAACCCGATGGGAAAAACGCTTGGGCCCGAGTTCCGAAAGTGAACAGTGGCCGACATACTCCCCGTTAAGAAATCCGACGAGCATTACACCGATTTTTGAGCTGTTCACAGCGTTTATGAAGTTTTTTTCGTCATCGACGGTGAAGGTGATTTCATCGGGATCTTTGAGCAAAAAGCGTGTTTCGCCGCAGACGGTTTTGAGGCAGTTGAGCATTTCCTCTGCGTCGCTTTCTTCCGGGGAACGCAGAAGAAGCGTTTCTTCGCCGATTTTCTTTTTGTATTCCATAGCTTTTCTCCTTTTAAAATCAGAGCTTTTTGATTTCGCTAATCAATTTTTCGGCTTCGTTGTCGGTTGTTGCCCAACTTGTGCAAAAGCGACAGACGGTTCTTTCTCCGATTTTTTCCGAGGTTTCAAAGGTAAAGTTCATTGAAAGTTTTTTCATCTGTTCGGCGGTGAGAAGAAAGAACTGTTGATTTGTGAAACTTTCGACCCATTCGGGAATGTTCTTTTCTTTGAAAGCTCTTTTGATCTTCATTGCAAGCTCATCCGCGCGCTTCGTTTTTGAAAAGTATTCGCCGCTTTCAAGCATTGCCGAAAATTGAAGTCCGAGGAGCCAGCCTTTTGCGAGAACGGCACCGTTTTGCTTCATGTATGCTTTAAAACGACGTTTAAGACCGTCGTTTGTGATTACAACCGCTTCGCCGAAAAGCGCACCGCATTTTGTTCCGCCGAGATAAAAAACATCGCATAGTTTTGAAAAATCTTTGAGTGCGACGTCGTTCTTTTCCGAACCGAGACCGTAGCCCATTCTTGCGCCGTCAACGAAAAGATACATTCCGTATTCACGGCAGACTGCGCTGATTTCGGTCAGCTCACTCAGAGAATAAAGCGTTCCCTGTTCGGTCGGAAAGGAGAGATAAACCATTTTCGGTTCGGTGAGATACTCCGCTTCGCCGGATTCATAATATGCTTTTGAAAGAGAGCGAATCTGTTCGGCCGTAATTTTTCCGTCGGTATTTTTAAGCGAAAGAACTTTGTGTCCCGTGTTTTCGATTGAAGCCGCTTCGTGGCAGTTGATGTGACCCGTGTCTGCGGAAATTACGCTTTGAATGTTGTTCAGCGCGGCGGAAATCACAACAAAGTTTGCCTGAGTTGCGCCGGGAAAAAACTTCACTTCGGCGTTTTCGTTTCCGACAAGTTCCCGAATAATTCTAATCGCCTTTTCGCATTGTTCGTCTTCGCCGTATCCGGCGAAGGAGGAAGCGTTTGTTTCGTTCAGCGCTTCAAGAACGCAGTCAAGAGCGCCTTTGTTATAGTCATTGTTGAATCTGATCATATTTAACATCTCCGAAAAACCGCAAAAGCGGAATTCATTTGAAAAACATCATATCATTTTGAAGCCGATTTGTCAACGGAAAGGATAATTTGAAAAAGTGAGCCGCAGTTCGTTCCGTTTTTGCCGCCGTCGGTTCCGTTTCGGTTGAAATCGGGAGAATTTTGTGATAAAGTTTATTCATTGGTTTTTTGAAAACCGAACACACCCACCCAAGAGCCGCACTCGGAATTTGTTTTGAAAAAAATGCCCGATACTAAAGAAAAGCATTTTAGACAAAATTTCTTTCGGGTGCGGTTCTTTTTTTTGAAGGGCGTTTTTCCTTTTGTTCCCGCGGCGGTGTTGACAAAGCGGAAAGCGTATGGTATACTTATCAAAACTTCTTTTAATACGGTCCCGTGAGGCCGCCAAAGATGAGATATGCTTTTTTCGGTTTTGTTTTTGAACCGTGTTTTTTCATGCTGTTTTCTTTGGCGGAAAGCGGCTTTTTTGTTGGGTGAAATTATGATGAAATCGAATTTTGAAAAGAATATTCAGTTTGACGTCCTTAAAAACTTTAAGGATGAATTTTTCGTTTTTGAAAAAGGCGCTGTTATCGGTGCCGATGATGTCAACAAGTGTTTTGTTTTTCCCGGCTTCGCAGATGTTCATGTTCATTTGCGTGAGCCGGGTTTTTCTTATAAGGAGACGGTTCTTGACGGAAGTCGGGCGGCGGCGCACGGCGGATTCACCGCCGTTTGTGCAATGCCGAACCTGAATCCTGCGCCCGACTGCCTTGAAAACCTTCAAAAGGAACTTGAAATAATCGAAAGGGACGCTTGCGTTTCTGTCCTTCCTTACGGAACAATCACAAAGGGTGAAGACGGAAAGGAACTTTCGGATATGGAAGCTCTCGCTCCGTTCGTTGTTGCTTTTTCGGACGACGGAAGGGGAGTTCAAAGCGGTGAGATGATGAAAAAGGCAATGGAAAAAGCGAAAAGCCTTCAAAAAATCATCGTTGCCCACTGCGAGGACAACAGCCTTCTTCACGGCGGATATATTCACGACGGCGAATACGCAAAAAAGCACGGCCACAAAGGCATAAGCAGCGAATCGGAATGGAAACAGATTGCACGTGACCTTGACCTTGTTCGTGAAACGGGCTGTGCTTATCACGTTTGCCACATTTCGACGAAGGAGAGCGTTGAACTCATCCGAAAGGCGAAAAAGGAAGGTCTTGACGTAACGTGCGAAACCGCTCCGCATTATCTTCTTCTTGACGAAGGCAACCTTATGGAGGACGGAAGGTTCAAAATGAATCCGCCCCTTCGGACGAAAGAGGACAGAGAAGCGCTTCTTGACGGGGTAATCGACGGAACGGTTGACATGATCATCACCGACCACGCACCGCACTCCATGAAAGAAAAAAGCCGCGGACTCGAAAAAAGCCCGATGGGCGTTGTCGGAATCGAAACGTCGTTTCCGCTTCTTTATACCTACCTTGTGAAAACGGGAAAAATCACTCTTGAAAAACTTCTTGATCTTATGCATTACAATCCCTGCAAAAGGTTCAAAATCAAAAACGAAATAAAAGAAAACTTTACGGTATTTGACCTTAATGCGGAATATGAAATCAATCCGGAAGACTTTCTTTCAAAAGGAAAAAGCACTCCGTTCAAAGGAACAAAGGTTTTCGGAAAATGTCTTCTTACGGTTGCAAACGGAAAAACCGCATACATTGACAGGAGGATGAGCGAAAAATTATGAAACAGGGAATTTTTGAAATCATCGAAAATGAGTATCTCATCGAAAACGTTCTGAGAATGAAGCTTTCCGGCGATACTTCGGAAATTAAATGCCCCGGCCGGTTCGTGAACATCAAACTTGACGGTTTATATCTGAGAAGACCGATTTCCGTCTGCGACTTTGACGAAAACACACTTACGATTATTTATAAGGTTGTCGGAAAAGGAACGAAGCTCATGGAGGGCATGAAAAAAGGCGAAAAGCTTGACGTCCTTACCGGCCTCGGAAACGGCTACGACACTTCGCTTTCGGGCGAAAGGCCGCTTCTTCTCGGCGGCGGAGTCGGCGTTCCTCCGCTTTATAACCTTGCAAAAAGGCTCATCTCCGAGGGAAAAAAGGTTACCGTTATCCTCGGATTCAACAAAAAGAGCGAGGTCTTTTACGAAGATGAGTTCAAGGCTCTCGGCGCGGAAACAATCGTAACTACGGTCGACGGTTCATACGGAAAAAAGGGCTTTGTCACCGACGCGATGAAAGAGCTTGAGTACACTTACTTTTATACCTGCGGCCCGGAACCGATGCTCAAAGCGGTATATAAGACGTCCGAAACCGAAGGCGAAATGAGCTTTGAAAAAAGAATGGGCTGCGGATTCGGCGCATGCATGGGTTGTTCGTGCAAAACAATCACGGGATATAAGCGGATTTGCAAAGAAGGTCCTGTGATGAAAAAGGAGGAAATTTTATGGGAAGACTGAGCGTTGACCTTTGCGGAATCGAACTTGAAAATCCGATTATTCCGGCTTCCGGAACTTTCGGTTACGGCTACGAATTCTCCGAATATTACGACATAAATATGCTCGGAACGTTTTCGTTCAAAGGAACGACGAGGGAACCGCGATTCGGAAATCCCACGCCGAGGATTGCCGAATCGCCGTCCGGCCTTCTCAATTCCGTCGGCCTTCAAAACCCGGGCGTTGAAAAGGTAATTTCCGAAGAACTTCCAAAGCTTAAAAAATGCTTTCATAAACCCGTTATGGCAAACGTCAGCGGCTTTTCGATTGACGAATACGTTGAAGTTTGCGAAAAACTTGACGGCGAAGAACAGGTCGGCTGGCTCGAAGTCAATATCAGTTGCCCGAACGTTCACGGTGGCGGAATGAGTTTCGGAACCGACCCGAAAGCGGCGGCCGCAGTTACAAAAGCGGTCAAGGCAGTAACAAAAAAGCCGGTCATCATGAAACTTTCGCCGAACGTTTCGGATATCGCCGAAATTGCAAAAGCGTGCGAAGCCGAGGGTGCGGACGCAATCAGCTTGATCAACACCGTCCTTTCAATGAGAATTGACATTGCAAAAAGAAAACCGCTTCTTGCAAACGTTACCGGGGGACTTTCCGGCGACGCAATCTTCCCCCTCGCCGTGAGAATGGTATATCAGACCGCAAAAGCGGTTAATGTTCCGATTGTCGGACTCGGCGGCGTTTCAAGCGCAGAAAACGTTATAGAAATGATGCTTGCTGGTGCAACGGCGGTTGAGGTCGGCGCGGCAAACCTCGTTGAACCTTTTGCCTGCAAAAAAATCATCGAAGACCTTCCTTCGGTGATGGACAAATATAAAATCGAAAACCTCAAAGATATTATCAAAGGAGCATTATGATGAAAAAAGATGTAATTATTGCCTGTGATTTTTCAAGCGCGGAAAAGACTTATGAATTTCTTGACAAGTTCACCGAAGAAAAACCGTTCGTAAAAATCGGTATGGAGCTTTTTTATGCCGAAGGACCGCAGATCGTTCGCGAAATCAAAAAAAGAGGACATAAAATTTTCCTTGACCTCAAACTTCACGACATTCCGAACACCGTAAAAAAAGCGATGGCTGTTCTTTCGGGACTTGACGTTGACATTTGCAACCTTCATGCCGGCGGAGGAATTGACATGATGAAAGCCGCAGTTGAAGGACTCACAAGAGAGGACGGAACACGTCCGCTTCTCATTGCCGTCACTCAGCTTACCTCAATTGACCAAACGAGAATGGAAAACGAACTCCTCATTGAAAAACCGCTTGAAGAAGTTGTCATGAGCTATGCTTCAAACGCAAAAAAGGCCGGCCTTGACGGCGTTGTTTGCTCACCGCTTGAAGCCGGAAAGGTTCATGAAGTTTGCGGAGATGACTTCCTCACAGTAACGCCGGGAATCCGCTTTGCAGACGGTGCCGTCGGCGACCAGCAGAGGGTGACAACCCCGAAAAAAGCGCGCGAAATCGGTTCCGATTTCATCGTTGTCGGCCGTCCGATTACCGCCGCGGAAGACCCCGTTGCCGCTTACAGACATTGCATGAACGATTTTGCCGATTAAAAAACGAAAACCCACAATCAATATAAAATCATCACGGAGGATAAATACTATGCAGAAATTAATCGCCAAGGATCTCCTTTCAATCAAAGCCGTTTTTTTCAGCCCGGACAAGCCTTTCACCTGGGCAAGCGGAATCAAAAGTCCGGTTTATTGCGACAACCGCCTCACTCTCACCGCTCCGTCCGTCAGAAACGACGTTGAAAACGGACTCAAAAAGATTATTGAAGAAAACTATCCCGACGTTGAAGTCCTCATGGGAACCTCAACCGCAGGAATTGCCCATGCGGCAATCACGGCTCACCTCATGGGCCTTCCGATGGGATACGTCAGAAGCGGCGCAAAGGACCACGGAAGACAGAATCAAATCGAAGGAAAGCTTGAAAAAGGTCAAAAGGTTGTTGTCGTCGAAGACCTCATTTCAACAGGCGGAAGCGTTCTTGAGGTTGTCAACGTTCTTCGTGAAGCCGGAGCGGAAGTTCTCGGTGTTGCAAGCATCTTCACCTACGGAATGAAAAAGGGACTTGAAAGACTTGAAAACGCAAACGTCAAAAACGTTTCTCTCACGAACTTTGACGTAATCGCAAAGGTTGCCGCCGAAGAAGGCTACATCAAAGAAGACGACATCGAGCGTCTCATCGCTTTCAGAAACAACCCGTCCGACGAAAGCTGGATTAAGGGCGAATAATTCAAAATTCAAAACCTCAAAGTTACGGAAAGGACTGGCATAAGAGTGAAAAACCTCATTGATATTATGGAGCTTTCGACCGAAGAGATTGACGGACTCATAAAGACCGCCCTTGACATCATCGAGAACCCCGACAAGTATGCGGAAAGCTGCAAAAGAAAAAAACTTGCAACCCTCTTTTTTGAACCCTCAACAAGAACAAGACTCAGCTTTGAAGCCGCAATGTATGAACTCGGCGGAAACGTCATCGGATTTTCCGAAGCGAACTCAAGCTCGGCTTCAAAAGGCGAAAGCGTTGCCGACACCGTGAAGGTTGTCGGATGCTATGCCGACATCATTGCAATGCGCCACCCGAAAGAGGGCGCGCCGCTTGTTGCAACAAGAACCGCGGGTGTTCCCGTGATCAACGCCGGGGACGGCGGCCACAACCACCCGACCCAGACGCTCGCCGACCTTCTGACAATTTACCGCGAAAAAGGCGGTTTCAATAACCTCACAATCGGTCTTTGCGGCGACCTCAAGTTCGGAAGAACGGTTCATTCGCTGATTTCGGCAATGTCAAGATATGAGGGCATAAAGTTCGTTTTGATTTCACCGGACGAGCTGAAAGTTCCGAGATATATCATCACCGACGTTCTTGAAAAGAAGAACATTCCGTATGAAGAAGTTTCAAGCCTTGAAAAAGCAATGCCCGATCTTGACATTCTTTACATGACAAGAGTTCAGAAGGAACGTTTCTTCAACGAGGCGGATTATCTCAGACTCAAGGACAGTTATATTCTTACCCCGGAAAAGCTTTCAAACGCAAAAAAAGACCTTTCAATTCTTCATCCGCTTCCGAGAGTCAACGAAATTTCGGTTGCGATTGACTCCGATCCGAGAGCGTGCTATTTTAAGCAGGTACTCAACGGAAAATATATGAGAATGGCTCTCATTCTTAAACTTCTGGAGGTTAACGTATGATTATCGGACAGATTAAAGACGGAATTGTTCTTGACCATATCACGGCCGGAAAAAGCATTCAGATTTATGACATTCTCGGACTCGGAAAGCTTGATTGCACCGTTGCGATGATCAAAAACGCCGAAAGCAAAAAAATGGGAAAAAAGGACATTATCAAAATCGGCCGGGTAATCGACATCGACTTTGCCGTTCTCGGTTACATCGATCCGGGAATCACCGTCAACATCATCAGCGACGGAAAACTCGTGAAAAGGGAACACCTTTCTCTTCCGGAAAAAGTTACCGGAATCATTAAATGCAAAAACCCGCGCTGCATCACGTCGTGCGAACAGGAGCTCACCCAAGAGTTCCGCCTCGTTGACCGCGAAAAGAAAATTTACAGATGCGTTTACTGCGAAAGTCAGGCTCCGAAGGAAAGTCTCGGCTGAAAGATTATTTGAATTAGAATTAGGAGCGATTATATATTATGAAGAGAAAAGACATTAAAAAAATTCTCATTATCGGTTCCGGACCGATTGTCATCGGCCAGGCCGCAGAGTTTGACTACGCCGGAACTCAGGCTTGCCTTGCGCTCAAGGAAGAAGGCTATGAGGTTATTCTTGCGAACTCAAACCCCGCAACAATCATGACAGACACCTCGATTGCGGACAAGGTATATATGGAGCCGCTCACCCTTGATTACATTGCAAAAATCATCCGCCACGAACGTCCGGACGCAATCGTTCCCGGAATCGGCGGCCAGACGGGTCTTAATCTTGCGATGCAGCTTGAAAAGAAGGGCGTTCTCAAAGAATGCGGCGTTGAACTTCTCGGAACGAGCAGCGAAAGCATTGAACGCGCCGAAGACCGCGAACTTTTCAAAGAAATGTGTCAGTCAATCGGCGAACCGGTCATTCCTTCGGAGATCACATACAATCTTGAAGAAGCAAAGGCGGCCGCCGAAAGAATCGGCTATCCGATTGTTCTTCGTCCGGCATTCACGCTCGGCGGAACGGGCGGCGGTTTTGCGAACAACGAAAAGGAGCTTCTTGAACTCGGTCCGAATGCTTTTGCTCTTTCTCCCGTGAATCAGGTCCTCATTGAAAAAAGCGTCAAAGGATATAAAGAAATCGAATTTGAGGTTATGCGCGACAGCGAGGACAACGCAATCACAATTTGCGGAATGGAAAACGTTGACCCCGTCGGCGTTCACACCGGAGACTCAATCGTTGTTGCTCCGATTCTTTCTCTTTCAAAAGAGGACGAAAAAATGCTCAACGACAGCGCAATCAAAATAATCAGAGAACTCAAAATTTCGGGCGGCTGCAACGTTCAGTTTGCGCTTGACCCGAATTCAAGCAAGTATTATCTCATTGAAGTCAATCCACGCGTTTCGCGTTCTTCCGCCCTTGCGTCAAAGGCGAGCGGCTATCCGATTGCAAGAGTAACCGCAAAAATCGCCGTCGGAATGAATCTTTCCGAAATTCCCGTTGCCGGCGGAACGGCCGCAATCGAACCTTCTCTTGACTATATCGTTGCAAAGTTTCCGCGTTTTCCGTTCGACAAGTTTTCAACCGTTCCGAACGTTCTCGGAACTCAGATGAAGGCAACGGGCGAAGTTATGGGAATCGGCGCAACGCTTGAGGAATGTTTCCTTAAGTCAGTCCGTTCGCTCGAAATCGGCGTTTGCCATTTCCGCCTCGGAAAATTTGACGCTTATTCAAAAGAAGAACTTCTTTCTTACCTTTCCGCTTTCCACGACGACAATATTTATGCGATTGCCGAACTTTTGAGAAGAGGAGAATCAATCGAAAAACTTCATGAAGTCACGATGATTACAGAGCTTTTCCTTGAGTCGCTCAAAAAGATTGTTGACGAAGAAAAAGTTCTTTCTGAAAACGTCGGAAACACCGAAACGCTCAAAGAAGCGAAAGTTATGGGATTTTCCGATAAATACATCGCTACGCTTTGGAACAGGAGCGAGGTTGAAATTTATAACCTTCGCAAGGAAAACGGAATAACCCCGATTTTCCGAATGGTAGATACGCTTCATACCGGAAAGTATATCGCTTATCTTTACTCTTCTTACACGGGCGAAAACGAATCAAGACTCACCGATAAAAAGAAAATCGTTGTTCTCGGTGCAGGCCCGATCAGAATCGGTCAGGGCGTCGAATTCGACTATTCGACCGTTCACGCCGTTCAGACGATCCGCCGCGCAGGTTACGAAGCAATCATCATCAACAACAACCCGGAAACCGTTTCAACCGATTACACAACGAGCGATAAGCTTTACTTTGAGCCGCTCACGGCCGAGGACGTTATGGCAATCATCGACTTTGAAAAGCCGGACGGCGTCATTGCTTCGCTCGGCGGCCAGACCGCAATCAATCTTGCCGAACCGCTGTTTGAACGCGGAGTAAAAATCATCGGAACGGATTGCGCCGCAATCGAAAGAGCCGAAAACAGAAGAAGCTTTGAAAAAATTCTCAAAGAACTCAACATTCCTCAGCCTCAGGGACGCGCCGTAACAAACATTGAGGACGGAATCAAGGCCGCAAACGAAGTCGGCTATCCCGTTCTTGTCCGTCCGAGCTTTGTCCTCGGAGGACGCGCAATGGAAATTGTTGCGAACGATGAAATGCTCCGCCATTACCTTAAAACCGCCGTTGAAGTTGACAAGGACAAACCGGTTCTTGTTGACCATTACATTCAGGGCAAGGAAGTTGAAGTTGACGCAATCTGCGACGGAAACGACGTTTTTGTTCCCGGAATCATGGAACTCGTTGAGCGCACCGGCGTTCATTCGGGCGACTCAATCAGCGTATATCCGACGTACTCGATTTCCGACAAGGTCAAAGGTACGATTCTTCAGTACGCAAAAAAGCTCGGTTTGAGCATCGGAATCATCGGGCTTTTCAACATTCAGTTCATCGTTGACGAACATGACGACGTATATATTATTGAGGTTAACCCCCGTTCTTCAAGAACGGTTCCCTTCCTTTCAAAGGCAACCGGTTTTTCGCTTGCGGATATCGCAACGGAAGTAATTCTCGGAAAGAGCCTCAAAGAGCAGGGAATTTTCGGAATCTATCCGGACGAAAAGGAACGTTATTACGTCAAGGTTCCCGTTTTCTCTTCAAACAAAATCAAAGGACTTGACGTTTATCTTTCGCCCGAAATGAAGTCTACCGGTGAAGCAATCGGCTACGATTCAAAACTCTCGCGAGCAATGTACAAAGCTCTTCAGGCTTCCGGAATGAAACTTCAAAATTACGGAACGGTTGTTGTTACCCTTGCCGAGGAG
>JAUNFH010000038.1 GCA_030525185.1 Clostridia bacterium | reverse complement strand
ATAAGGAACGGTTCATTTGCAGCGAAACATCGCCCCGGTGTTAACTTCAAAAATAATATTCGGACAATTGTCACAAATACTGTCAACCGCTTCAAGAACACCGAAACGGTATTTTTTATCCGTATCATCAAACAATGCACAATTCTCATTGAATTTTTCAATCAAATCAATGTGACCGACAACTTCCGGCTTTTGCTCGCAGATAAATTCATTGACGAGAGAAAAATAATGCGCCGCAAGTTTTTCAAACGAACCGTCGAATTCTTTTTCGGCGCAGTTAAGGAGTATTTCAGGTTTGTAATCTACTTCATACATTCTTTCGCAAAAATGAAGCTGATGAACCGAACCTATGACATAATCAAAAGCCGAAACATCAAGCGGCAGAGAATCGCGGTCAAGTTCGATTCCGTTTGAAATATAAATCTTACTTTTATATTTTTCTTTCAGTCTTTTGATTTCATCGATATATTCCGGAACTTTGGAAAACTCAATTGCATAACCGCTTTCAAACCGAAGCGGAGAATGAACCGAAAAACCGAGACTTTCAAACGAACGTTCAATCGCCGCTTTTGCCATCTCTTCGGGAGTGTTGCTTCCGTCGCAAAAAAGAGTATGGGTATGACAATTTGATTTTTGCATCGAGCATCAACCTTTCAAAGAAATTCAGGGGAAACGGAACCGTTCCCCCCTAATCGGAATTATTATGATTTGTTCGGAGTTTTTTTGCTCCTTCTGAGCTTTTTCTTATGCTTACGCTTTTCGGAATGAGACATTTTGTAATCAAACGTTCTGTTTTCAACGCGGTCATAGAGTGCCGTATTAAGACGAACGAGACGGGTATCAAACGTCTCCGTTGCGGCGAGGATAATCAGACCTTTATCCGACGGAAGTGTAATCTCATCAAAATTCTCCGTATTAATTTCATACATGAAGAAATAAAGCTGAGAAGCAACATTATCCTGAGTCTTTGAATGGGAATGAGTAAATTCCCAAGCAAGCTTATCGGTCTTAATGAATGCCGTTTCGGCAAGATTATAAAGATCCCAGCCGCCGATTCTTTCGTTGATTGCCTGGACTTTGATCGAAGCCTTGCTGTCGCCGAGCTCAAAGTCATAAGCCTTATCACCGTAAAGACTTGCGGCGACAAAGTAAAGTCTGTTTCCGCTCGTTTTAATCTTCTGACCGTCGCAAATCAGCGCATTATATTCCGCGTTAACGTCACCGGTTTCAAATCTGATTCCGTTGCACTCAATAATCTTCGGGAAAATCTCAGACGGGATCGAAACGTTAACGGTCGGGATTGAACATTCGGATCTGTCGGAATTAAATGTCGTTGCTTTAATGTTATAAGGCAGTTCAACGGTTCTTTGCTCGTTTTTCGACGCTTCGTTGCTCGAAAGGAGCGTCAAAGCGAAAGTTTTGACTTCGTTCGGAGCAAGATCAAAGACAAGCTTTCCGTCTTCAACGGTCGCCTCTCCGATTTCTTCTTCGGAAGCATAAACTTCGCGGGCACTGAGAATTCCTTTTCCGAGAGAAATCGTCGTGTTCTTTGCGTGAAGACCCGCTCCTTCGTTGACTCTGACAATGATTTCATCGGTATTTTCGCTCTTTTTAATCGCGCGGATAATTACATTGTCATTACTGATTGTTCCAAACGAATACTCGCTTCCGAGTGAGCCTTCATGCTTATTCGTTGTGAAAACAGCCATCGGCTGATTGAAAAATCTTGCATTAAGCTGGGTTTTTTCGGTGTAATCGCCCTTATGGGAATAAATCGCATAGCCGTATCTGTTGAGACCGAAGTCCATCATTCCCTGAACACTGTCGTTGCGGTAATACTTCTTCGGAGAATGAATTACCGTAAGGCGAAGGGTTCTTTCGTCTTTCATAATCCAACCGTATTTTGAATCGCTGAAAATCGAAACTCCGCAACCTCTGTTTTTGTCGCTGATATCGGCCCATTTCTGAGCAGGAACGCTGTAAAGATTCTTATCGGCCTTTTTTCTTTCGATTGTTCCGAGACCGAGATCAAAAACAGCCTTGCTGTTTTTCAGACGGAAACTGAAGCCGTTATGAAGAACGCGGCAGAATTCGCGCCACTCAATTTCATTATATACATTAACCCTGTTTCCGCCGGCGGAAAGAGAAACGTAATAAGTAAACGTTGACTTTCCGACCTTCTGAGTAACTTTAATTGTTGCTCTCGCGGGACCCGATTCAACAATTTCGAGCTTTCCCTTTTCCGCAAACTCCCACGGATATTTCATGACCTCTTTATATTTCATTTCCCATGCGGGATAGCTCTTGTCACCTTTATACTTATTCAGTTCAAAGCGAATCGGCTTGTTGAGAATCTGAAATTCGTCGAGCGTCTTATCAATAATCGAACAGATGTCTCCGTTTTTATCAATTGAAACGATATACTTGTAGTTTTCAAGCATATTCTCTTTTATTCTGACTCCGGTATTGATTTCACAAGGTTCATAACTGTAAAGAACATCAAAAACCTTAAAACCGAGTGACGGAACGTTTGCGCAGAAAGTTGCTTTAATATAATTGTTGTCGGAATAATTCACCTGAGAGGGAACCTCATGACCTTCGGAATCAAAAACTCTTACGAATTTGAAGCCGGCCGCAGGAATTGTAATATCTACCGGTTCCATTCTCGGCTGCTCAATGCTGTTTGAAACAACAACTGCAATTCCTTTCGTCCATGAAGTATCCATGTTTTTGACAACCTCGCCTGAAGCGCCTTCAAACACATTCGAGAACTGATTGAGCGAAAGAATATAATCATTCCACGAACGCTTATAAACACGCTCGACAGATGTTCCGGTAATATCATCATGGAAAGTATGGGCAATGATACGCTTCCACGCCTTGTCAAGCTCTGTTTTCGGATACTTTGCCGCGCAGACGCTCATTGCAATAACGGAGCTTCTTTCGGCCATGTCGGCAAGTTCCTCGCCGCGCCTGTTGCAGCGTTTTGAAAACGAACGTGACGTATATGAACCAACGCCGTGATTCGACATGAGAAGTTCGTTGTTCCAACGGGGCAGTTTATTGATGTCCGAAAGTTCAAGATTGCTCAGATCGTCAAAAAATTCTGTCGGTGAAGATGAAAGAACCTTAATGTCCGACGAATCGTTTTGAGAAACTTCATCATTGACGGTTTTTGCGGATTCCTCCTTCGGCGCACCTCCGACATCGCCGACGCCGTGATAGCCGAAAGTCCAACCGAAATCGAAATCTTTGATGTTTTTGTTGAGTTTCTTCGTGAGCTTAGGATTGGTTCTGACTTTCTTGAGCGTTGTACAATATGATTTGCTGTCGAGCGAAGCAAAAATTGCCTTTCCGTCCGATCCGTACCAAAGACCGATGTCAAACGGAATCTTATAAGCGCTTCCCCATGAGAGTTTCTGGGTTGAAAAACCTTTCAAATTTGCATGTTCGGCAACGGCAGGAAGCGCCCAACCGAAACCGAAACAGTCCGGGAGAAAAATATCATTGCTCTTTACTCCGAATTTTTTCTGGAAATAGCCGTTTCCGTAAAGGACGTTTCTGAAAAGAAGTTCCGGTGAAGGAACGTTGACGTCGCCGTTTTCATAGCAGCTTCCGGTAACGTTCCATCTTCCGTCGGCAATATATTTTTTGAGCTGTTCAAACTTTTCGGGATAGTATTCTTCAAAAAGTTCATAGCGATATGCGCCTTCAAAATTGAAGCGATAGTTCGGATACTTTTCAAAAAGGCTGAAATTATCATCAAGCGTTTTGGGAAGGCAGGTATTAATGACATACTCAAAATCCCAGTTCCAAACCGTGTCAAGATGTGCCGTTGCAATTGTATAAATTCTTTTTTCGTCAGTCATAATCTTTTACCTGCCTTATTTCTTTGCTCTGTTTTTTTCATATAATCTGATTCCGCCCTTACTGTCATAAAGCTTCGCGGCTTCAAGGCAGATATCGAGCGAAAGATTGATACAATCCTCGTTAATATTCGTCCATGTATCCTCACGCGTGTGATAATACGTCTTTGGGTTATGATTGACGCCGCAGAAACCGCAAGCGCGGATTCCGTATTTTGAAAAGCCCTCGGCATCAACCGCACCGGGATAAACCGACGCGCGCTTCATTTCAAGCCCGTTGTTTTTTCCGGCTTCAAAAAGAAGGTCGCCTACGGCTTCGCTGTCTTTTACGGTTCCGGTACAGCCCTGAGTATAAATCTGCATCTGTTCGATTTCACGCATTGTGTCAAGAGTTATTGCAACGGTTTCGGTTTCTTTGAGTTCCTGCTGATGCTTTTTCGCAAAGGCTTTTGCGCCGCGAAGTCCGGCTTCTTCGCTTCCGGTAATCAAACAGCAAACCTCGGTGTTTTCAAATCGAAAGTCGTTATCGGCCATTTCTTTGAGAACGCCCATTGCAACATAGCAAGCGGAAAGATTATCGTTCGCACCGTCAACAACAACTCTCCAGTTAATAAAAAAGTACATACAGAAAATAAACGGCGCAAAGCAAAGCATAACGATTCCGAGCGGTTTCCAAAGTCCGGTAACGATTTCCGGAACGAAACCGAGCTTGAAGGTTGAAATCAACCGTGCAAGCGTGACAACGAAGATGAAGAACATTCCGACGATTGAAAAGCCCATAATAGGAGCAAGAGTTTTCATTTGTCCGTGCAATGAAAAAGTCCATTCATTCGCCGCATCGGCATGGCCGGAAAAGATTATTCTTCTTTTCACTTCGCCGGTCGGCTTTCTTTTTGCAAAAACATTTCTCGAAATCTTTTTCGGAAACAAAAAATCAACAAATTCGGCATAAAAAAGAAATTCAAAGAGAAACATCAAAATGCTCAAAAGCATAAGAACCGGAGGAATAATTGCAAGAACAAGTTCCGCCTTTGAGCTTCCGGGATAAATATACGACGGGAAGAGCCAGTACATTGCAATTGAAATAAAGCAAAATGTCACAGCAATAATTATAAATCCCATAAAGGCATGAGGATGAAGTTTGAAGTCTTCCATAGAAACTTCGTCGGCATATTTTTCCAGTTCGCTTTTGAAGTATTCCTGCGCATCCCGTTCGCTTTTTGAACCTGGCGAACGCTTTTTAAAGTTTTCGCATATGTAACGAATTCCGTCTTTCATATACTTTTTTGTTTCGTTTTCCGCTCTGAAACCGAACATATGAAATCTCTCCTTAAAGACCAAGAGTAAGCGACATCCGCTATTGATTTCAGTTTATCACAACGAGCTTAAAAATACAATAAAATGTAATTAATTTTTGTGAGAAATCAACCAAAAAGCTTCATTTGAAACGCAACTTTTTTCAATTAATCGGCAAATAGCTGAACGCAACCGCAAACAACAATGCCGGAAGCATATTTGCAACTCTGAATTTTTTGTCAAACATAAGATTGATTCCAACGCAAAAAATGAGCATTGAACCAATAAAACTGATATTCGTCACCGCAAGTTCGGTGAGAAGCGGCTCGACAAGCTTTGCAATCAAAGTGACGAATCCCTGAACAACCGCCAAAGGTATAACCGAGAAAACCGTTCCCCTTCCCATTGACGAAGCCATAACCATTACAATCACCATGTCAAGGACGGCTTTTGTGAAAAGTGTTGAATAATCGTGGCTGAGTGCGTCTTGAATCGGCCCGATTACCGCCATCGCCCCGACGCAGATTGTCAGTGACGCACTGACAAAACCGGAAACAAAACTGTTGTCGTTTTCACTTTTTGTTTTAATTTTAAGCCATGCGGCAAACCGTTCGGTGAGTTTTTGAATGTTAATCAGCTCTCCGAAAAACGAACCGAGCGCAAACGCAATAACCATAAGAACAATCTGCGTTGTTCCGGACTCAAGTTTATTAAGTTCGATTATTCTTCCGATTCCGCCGGCAGCTCCGATAAAAATTACCGCAAGTCCCATGCTTTGCATAATGAGTTCGCAGAAACGCTCTTTCAGTGCTTTTTTGAAAATCATCCCTATAACTGCGCCGACAACAACGGCCGCACAGTTTACAATCGTTCCGAGTCCTGTCATTTTATACACTCCTAAAATTACCTGAAATAAACGCAAATCAGCCGGGCAACCAACTGCCCGGCTGAAAAATAATCATATTATTCAATAACAAGTTTATTGAATACTTTTTTACCCTTTTTGAGAATTACATGACCCTTTTCAAACGCTGAAGCCGGAATCACAGCCGCAAAGTCAGTAACCTTTTCGTCATCGAGCGAAACACCGCCCTGTTCAATAAGGCGTCTTCCCTCACCTCTTGATTTAATTACCCCCGCCTTGAGCATTGCGTCAATCACCGAAATTGAAGAATCGGTGAAATCCGCTTCGGTCAAAACGGTTTTCGGCATATGGTCAAGATCTCCGCCGGCTCCGAAAAGAGCCTTGGCCGCGGTTTGAGCTTTGAGAGCTTCATCCTCGCCGTGAACGAGCTTGGTGAGTTCAAACGCAAGAATTTCTTTCGCTGTGTTGAGCTGACTTCCTTCCCAGTCGTTCATTTTATCAATTTCTTCAAGCGGAAGGAAAGTAAGCATACGAATACACTTGAGAACGTCGGCATCGGCAACGTTTCTCCAATACTGATAAAACTCATACGGACTCGTCTTTTCAGGATCAAGCCAAACGGCGCCTTTTTGAGTCTTGCCCATCTTCTTTCCTTCGGAGTTGAGAAGAAGGGTGATCGTCATTGCATATGCGTCTTTTCCGAGCTTTTTTCTGATAAGTTCGGTTCCGCCGAGCATATTGCTCCACTGATCGTCGCCGCCGAACTGCATATTACAACCGTAATCGGTGTAAAGACGATAGAAGTCATAGCTCTGCATAATCATATAGTTGAATTCAAGGAACGAAAGACCCTTTTCCATTCTCTGCTTATAGCATTCAGCTCTGAGCATATTATTAACAGAGAAGCAAGCTCCGACCTCGCGGAGAACGTCAATGTAATTGAGCTTCAAAAGCCAGTCTGCGTTATTGACCATAAGAGCTTTTCCTTCGGAAAAATCAATAAAGCGGCTCATCTGCTTTTTAAAACAGTCGCAGTTATGCTGAATAGTCTCCGTTGTCATCATGGTTCTCATATCCGACCTTCCGGACGGGTCACCGATCATTCCGGTTCCTCCGCCGATGAGCGCAATCGGCTTATTACCTGCCATTTGAAGACGCTTCATAAGGCAAAGAGCCATGAAATGGCCGACATGAAGCGAATCTGCTGTCGGGTCAAAGCCGATGTAAAAAACGGCTTTTCCGTTGTTGATAAGATCGCGGATTTCCTTTTCGTCCGTCACCTGAGCGATAAGACCGCGGGCAACAAGTTCGTCATATATTTCCATTTTTGGTTTTCCTCCGTTTGTTTTATAATAAAATAGTTTCGATAATAATACAACAAGATGGCGAAGATTGTCAAGGAAGAATCAGCAAGAAGAAGAAAAATCAATCAGTTCCTGAGCCGATTTGAGCGTTGCGGGAGTAATCACGTCTCCGCCGATAATTCTTGCAAGCTCATATGTTCTTTCTTCGTCTTCGAGCTTTTTGACTTTCGTCACCGTCTCCTCCTCGCTTGACTGTTTTTCAATCAGAAGATGATTGTCCGCAAAAGCGGCAATCTGAGCAAGGTGAGTTACGCAAATAACCTGCTTTCCTTTTGAAACTTCGCGAAGTTTTGCCGCAATTTTGTGTGCAGCACGACCGCTGACTCCGGTATCGATTTCATCAAAAATCATTGTTCCCTCGTCGGTACTGTCGGTAAGAACACAACGAATCGCAAGCATAACTCTTGAAAGTTCACCGCCGGAAGCAATTTTTGAAAGCGGCTTTTCTTCCTGACCGGCGTTTGCGCTGAAAAGGAATTCAACCTCGTCAACTCCGTTTTCATAAGGCTCCCTGTCTCTGAAATCAACGGAAAACTTTGCATGCGGCATATCAAGGAATGAAAGTTCGTTTGAAACCTGCGCTTCAAATCTGAGAGCCGCCGCTTTTCGATGATCGGAAATCAGACACCCAAGGTCAAAGACTTCCTTTTCAAGAGAAACCAGCTCCGAAGAAAGCTTTTCACGCTTTTCGTCAGCAAAAGCGATTGAATCATACTCATTCTTTGCTTTTTCAAGAAAAGAAAGCATATCCTCTTCCGTTTCGCCGTATTTTTTTGAAAGACGATAAAGCACATCGAGACGTTCTTCGATTTCGTCGACCCCTTCGTGAGACTCTCCGAGTTTTTCAATTTCGGAGTTTATGTCGGAAAGACATTCGTCAATTTCATATTTGAAGTCGGTAACGGAATTGACATAAGGAGAAAACTCACTGTGGTAATCGCTCAATTGTGCAAGAAACGAACTGAGCGCATAAAGATTATCGGCAAGACCGGCCGTGTTTTCGTCGCCGGCAAGAATCGAATAACACGAATAAAGATTATTAAGAATCTTTTCTCTGTTCTGGATTCTTGACTTTTCCTCTTTGAGGCGTTCGATTTCACCCGGTACGATATTTGCGTTTTCAAGTTCGTTAATCTGATACTCAAGAAAATCAAGGCGATTTTGCTTTTCCGTCTCATCCGAGTCAAGAGAGGCAATTTCCCTTTTGAGTTTCAGCATTTTATGATAAAGACCGCGGTATTCCTCAAGAAGACCGCCGCAATTTGCAAGCGCGTCAATATAATCAATGTGACTTTCGCTTTGAAGAAGTTTTTGGCTGTCGTGCTGGCCGCAAATTGTGATAAGCTCACGACCGAGCTTTTTGAGCATCGTAGCCGTGATCGGTTGCCCGTTAACCTTGCAGGAGCTTCTGCCGTCCGAAGTCACAGTTCGCCCTATAAGAAGCGTTCCGTCATCCTCACACTCAATATCAAGTTCTTCAAGAACATCTTTTACATTTTGAGAAATATCTTCAAAAAAAGCGGTCACTTTTGCGCTTTTTTCGCCGTCACGAACGAGTTCTTTTGAAGTCCGCTCACCCAAAACGGCATTGATCGAATCGATTACGATCGATTTTCCGGCGCCGGTTTCGCCGGTAAGAATATTAAGTCCGTCTTCAAAGAAAATGTCTGCCTTTTTAATAACGGCAACATTTTCGATTTTTAAATCAGTTAACATAAATCATTCGGCTGAAAATGTCCGTCAGCAGTCCTTTCAAAGAATTCTTTTTCAGGCAATATAACCCTTGATTTTTTCGCAGAATGCCTCGGCCGATTTTTCGTCGCGGCAGAGGACAAAAAACGTGTTTTCTCCGCCGAGCGTTCCGACAACGTTCGTTTCAAGAAGGTTATCGACGGCTTCGCAGGCCGCCCCGGCCATTCCGGAAATGCACTTGACAACAACCATGTTTCCGGCATAATCCGCACCGGTTACGGAATGAACAAGAATCGAAAGAAATTTCTGAGACATATCCTCGCCTTCGCTTTTTGCGGCGGAGTACTTGTATCGTCCGTTTTCAACCGGAGATTTGATAAGCTTCAAAGCCTTTATATCTCTTGAAACCGTTGCCTGAGTAACGTTGTATCCAAGCTCGTGAAGGCGGTTCATAAGCTCTTCCTGCGTTCCGAGTTCTTCCTTTTCAACAAGGGAAAGAATCGCTTCGTGTCTGTTTCTTTTCATCTTCCGACTCCTTTTAAACGCGG
Organism: Clostridia bacterium; assembly: GCA_030525185.1. GTDB lineage: Bacteria > Bacillota > Clostridia > Oscillospirales > Acutalibacteraceae > UBA6857. The sequence goes on along the minus strand of JAUNFH010000038.1, from coordinate 7,369 downwards.
CGTTCGATCAGCTTTTCGGAAAGAATATCCGTAAAGCTGTCAGCCTTTATTCTTATAATTTTTGAATTTCTGTGTGCACGTCTGACAAGTATTTTGCTTTCCGGCGTAATTTCAATTGCGCTTTCGCCGTCACAGCTGAGAAGCGGAAGGCAAAGTTCGCAGTTTGAAACCGAAAGTTCGATTTTTGTTTCCGGTCTGAATATTATCGACCTTGAAAAAAGCGAATGCGTACAAATCGGCGTTGTGATAATGCTTTCAATCGAAGGATCGACAACCGGTCCGCCGGCCGAAAGCGAATATGCCGTTGAGCCGGTCGGAGTTGCAACAATCAAACCGTCGGCATGATAAGTGTACGAACTCTTTCTGTCGCAAAAAAGATTAATATCACACATTCGCATTGAAACGCCTCTTGCAATAACAACGTCGTTGAGACAATAGTTTTTTCCGACAAGGCTTTCGTCGATATAATGTTCGGCGCACAACATCATTCTTTTTTCGATTTCATATTTTCTTTCCGTCAGATCGGAAAGAAGATGAAGTTCCTGCTTTTCGAGTCCGGCAAGAAACCCAAGGTTTCCGGCATTGATTCCGAGAATTTCTTTGTCATATTTTGCCGCGTCGTGAGCGGCATGAATAAACGTTCCGTCACCGCCGATTGCAATCAGAACGTCGCATTCCGAAACTGCCTCGTCATTTTCTTTGAAAACGACCGGAAAATTCTTAAAATTCTCTTTCAGCTCAAGCGGCATATACATTTTTGCACCGAGACGGTGAAGTTCTTCAATGACATTGCATGTGACCTCAAAAGCGTGGGTTCTTGTAAGATTAACATGAAAAGCAAAATTCATTTTGTACCTCCCAAGATATTATGGGAACTTTCGACGATTTCTTCAACGGAAAGCTTTTCAAAATCCTCACCTTTTCCGTCGTTTACCATATATATAAGATATTCTATATTTCCCTGCGGTCCTTTTATCGGAGAAAAGCCAATATTTAAAACAGAAAAACCGCTTTCAAGAACAAAATTTCTGATTTCCTCAACAACCTCAACATGAGTTGAAAGTTCACGGACGACTCCCTTTTTTCCGACCTTTTCCCTTCCGGCTTCAAATTGGGGTTTAATCAAGCAAACGGCTTTTCCGCCCTCTTTCAAAAGAGATTTCATAACCGGAACAATCAGTTTCAGAGAGATAAACGAAACATCGACGCTCGCAAAGTCAATCTCTTCCGGAATTGTTTCTTTTGTAACGTGACGGAAGTTTGTCCTTTCAAGGTTGACAACTCTTTCATCGGTTCGGAGTTTCCACGCAAGCTGACCGTATCCGACGTCAATCGAATAAACTTTGACGGCGCCGTTTTGAAGCATGCAGTCGGTGAATCCGCCGGTCGAAGCGCCGATGTCCATACAGACGCAACCTTCAAGCGAAAGTCCGAATTCCTTCACTGCCTTTTCAAGCTTATATCCGCCGCGGCTGACATACGGCATTTTTTCTCCGCGAACTTCAATCGAATCTTCGGGTTTTATGCTTTCGCCGCTTTTTGTAACTTTGTTTCCGTTGACATAAACCTGTCCGGCCATGATAAGCGCTTTTGCTTTTTCACGGCTTTCGGCATAGCCTTTTTCAAAAAGGGCAACATCAAGTCTTGCTTTTTCAGTCACTTATATTTCCTCACTTATTGTTTTCACAATTCCTTTTGCGTCAAGCAAATATTTTTCCAAAAGTTCATTAACCGTTGCCTGGCTGACAAATTCGTCAGGGACGGCGGTGAGTTTATATTTTCCGCAGAAGCCTTCTTCAAGAAGCCTGAGTCCGACCCTTTCGCCGATTCCGCCGCTTCTTATTCCCTCTTCAAAGAAGAAAACGCGCTTTTTGTTTTTGATTAATTCAATAACCTCTTCCGGGAAGGGTTTGATTTTGTTGATCGAAACCAGAAGAGCGGAAATTCCTTTCTCGGAAAGTTCGTCAACGGCTTTAATCGCCTGACTTGTAACACGGCCGTAAGTCAGAATGCAATTTTCCGAATTTTCGTCTCCGTAGGTTGAATATTCAAGGCATTTGTAATCAAGAACGGAAACGTTGTCATTCTGTCCGCCCCGCGGATATCTCACGGCAACGGCACATTTATCCGCATTGACGGCATTGTTGATATCTGCCTCGAGAGAGCGGTAACAACACGGCGAATATATTATAATGTTCGGTATTGTTGAAAGGAAAGCAACATCCATAAGGCCGTTGTGCGTTTCCCCGTCCTCGCCGACAAAACCTGCACGATCGATCGCAAATATGATTTTCAATTTCTGCAAGGCAACGTCATGAACGAGCTGATCATAGCAACGTTGAAAAAAGGTTGAATAAACCGCAAAAACCGGAAGCATTCCTTTTTTTGCAAGTCCGCTTGCAAAAGTCACGGCGTGTTCTTCGGCTATGCCGACGTCAAAGAACCTGTCCGGGAATTTCTTTCTGAAGGATTCAAGTCCGGTCCCAAGTCCCATTGCCGCGGTAATTGCACAAATTTTTCCGTTGTCCGGAGCATACTTGCAAAGATATTCTCCGAGTTTTTCCGAAAAGCAGTCGGAAGAAGGTTTCGTTTTTCCGGTTTTAAGGTCAAACGGACCGACGCCGTGGAATCTGCTCGGATCTTCCTCCGCAAATTTATATCCTTTTCCCTTAACCGTGTTGACATGAAGAAGGACAGGCGCGTTAACCTTTTTTGCCGCTTCAAGAGCATCAACGAGAACCGAAATGTCATGTCCGTCAATCGGTCCCATGTACCTGTATCCGAGATCTTCAAAAAACGTGCTTTGAGAATAAAGTTTATTTTTAATGTCGGTTTTTAAATCGTAAAGCTTCTCGGTAATCTTTTTTCCGACGCTCGGAATTTTGTTGAGCGTTCGTTCGGTTGAAGCTTTGAAGTTGTAATATCCGGGCTTTGAGCGGATGACGGCAAGATATTTTGCGAAAGCACCGACATTCTCCGAAATAGACATTTTGTTGTCGTTCAGAATGATTATATGCTTCGTCTTGCTTCTTCCGCCGTTGTTGAGAGCCTCATAGACCATTCCGCCGGTAAAAGAACCGTCTCCTATAACGGTTACGGTATAATTGTCGTTGTTCAAAAGTTTGTTTGCCGTTGCAACACCGAGACCGGCAGAAACGGCCGTTGAACTGTGGCCGGAATAAAATGCGTCATGTTCACTTTCGTTAGGTCTGCAAAAGCCGGAAAGGCCGCCTTTTTTTCTGAGAGTATCAAATCTGTCATAGCGTCCGGTAATCAGTTTATGCGCATAGCACTGATGGCCGACGTCAAAAATAATGCTGTCCTTCGGCGAATCAAAGACTTTATGAAGCGCAACGGTCAGCTCAACCGCTCCGAGATTGGAAGAAAGATGGCCGCCGTTTTTTGAAACCGTCTCAAGCATTTTTTTCCTGATTTCAAAACAAAGCTCATTAAGTTCATTGTCATTCATCTTTTTGATGTCCGACGGAGCTTTCACGGCAGAAAGCAATTTATAATCCATTGGTTTTCTCAATTCCTTCTTGATAAAAGCTTTTTTGAAAGTTCGGTCATAAATTCGGCTTCTTCGCCGAAAAATTCAAGACTTGAAAGCGCTTCATCGGTGAGCTTTTTGGCGTAAATCTGAGACATTTCAAGGCCGAGAAGAGAAACATAAGTTGATTTTTCGCTTTCGGCGTCGCTTCCGACAGGTTTTCCGAGCGATTCCTCGGTTCCGACAACGTCAAGAATGTCGTCAATAACCTGAAAAGCATGTCCGAGCTTTAAGGCAAAGTTTCCGGCCGCTTCGATTTGTTCCTCGCTTCCGCCTGCGGCGATAACGCCCATAACGGCAGAAGCTCTGATGAGTGCACCTGTTTTGAGATTATCCATTTTTTCAAGCGTCTCGCTGTTAATTTCTTTTCCTTCGCTTTCAAGATCGATTACCTGTCCGCCGATCATGCCCTTGTTTCCGGCTTCTTCGGCGAGAACCGAAAGTGCGTGAAGGGTTTTCTCCGGATACTTTTTCGCGGTTTCGGACGAAAGCACACTCGAAAAAGCGTAAGTCAGAAGACTGTCTCCGGCAAGAAGGGCAAAGTGTTCTTTGAATTTTATGTGACACGAAGGTTGTCCGCGTCTCATGTCGTCGTTGTCCATGCACGGAAGGTCATCATGAATCAGAGAATAAGTATGAATCATTTCAATCGCACAGGCAAACGGAAGAGCTTCTTCAACGTTTCCGCCGCACATTCTGCAAAATTCGAGAACAAGAATAGGTCTGATTCTTTTTCCGCCGTTTCTGACGCTGTATTTCATCGCTTCGGAAACAACATTGTCTCCGCATTTTTCAAGTGCTTTTTCAAGTGCGGAATTAATCATCGAGATATATTCGTCGATAGTATATTTTTTATTCATTTTCTTCACCGCCTGCAATTTCCGAAAGTTCGATAACCTTTTGCTTTGCGTTTTCAAGCGACTTGTTGCAGAATGCAACGAGATGAACGCCTTCTTCGTAAAGTTTCATTGACATTTCAAGATCAGGTTCTCCGCTTTCGAGGCTTTCAGTAATTTCCTTAAGACGCAAAAGCGCCGTATCAAAATTATATGTATCCATTATATCTTAATTTCCTTTCCGTTTTCGGGTTCATTATGAAGGATATCCGTAACAGTGCACTTCAGCTCTCCGTCGGAAAAACAAACACCGATTTTGTCGCCGACAGAAACGGAAGAAACGGCTTTGACGGTTTCAAAATTTTCGTTCATAACAACGGCAAAACCGCGTTCAAGCGTTTTTAGCGGACTTACGCTTTCAAGCCGAGAGGCAAGCGAAACAACCCCGCCGACAAGTCCGGTCAGTTTATATGAAATTGACTTGTTCAATCTTTCCTGAAGCATTTCGGTAATCGAGAAATACTGTTCAATGCGCCTTTGGGGGCTGAGAAGCGAAAAATTCTTTTCCTTTTCGTTCAAAAAAGATTTTTTCTCTTCAATTTTTCCGAGAACAACGTTCATCATTCGGTCAAGCATACCGTCAAGCGTATAAAGAACTTCTCTGTAATCCGGAACGGCAATTTCAGCCGCCGCGGAAGGCGTCGGCGCGCGTCTGTCGCTGACGAAATCGGCGATTGTGAAATCGGTTTCATGGCCAACCGCCGAAATCACCGGAATTTCGGAGTCGTAAATCGCATGAGCCACAACTTCCTCGTTGAACGCCCACAAATCTTCAATCGATCCTCCTCCGCGCCCGACGATCAAAACATCGCACGCTTTGAGAAGATTAAATTTTTTAATTGCTTCAACAATCTGCGGTGCGGCGCTGTCACCCTGAACGGCAACAGGTTCAAAAACCACTTCGGCAAGCGGATATCTTCTTTCAAGAACAGTCAGAATATCATGAACGGCCGCTCCGGTCGGCGATGTGATTACACCGATTCTTTCCGGAAAACGCGGAAGCGGCTTTTTGTGTTCGTCCGAAAACATTCCCTGCTCATAAAGCTTCTTCTTGAGCTGTTCAAAAGCAAGGTTCAAAGCACCCTGCCCGTCCGGAATCATATCCTCGCAATAAAGCTGATAGACACCGTCGCGTTCAAAAACGGAAATGTTTCCTCGGATAATCACCTTCATTCCGTTTTCAACCTCAAAACGGACACGCTCGGCTGCGGAACGGAACATTACCGCTTTGATTGCCGAATTTGAATCTTTGAGTGTAAAGTAAAAATGACCCGTTCTGTAATGATTGGTAAAATTTGAAATTTCTCCGCTGACGTAAATATTTTTCAGGTTATAATCAGAATCAACAATTGATTTGATATATGTGTTAATCTGGGAAACGGTTAAAACTGTTGACATTAAAGATTTCTCTCCGTTTTTCTTTTTCCTTTAAGACAGCCGATTATTGCAACGCCGGCCGCATTGTCGCAGGAAAACTCCGGTTTTGCAAAAACTGCGTTGTATTTTTCTTTAAATCTTTCACTGATAATTGTGTTTGACATTACTCCGCCCGAATAAACAAGCGGAAGATTTCCGTATTGTTCAAGAATCCGTTTCGTCATTTCATCAAGCGCGGCGGCAACCGATTCAATGCAAAAAAGGGCAATGTCTTCACTTTTTTCGCCTTGTTCAATGAACCTTTTAGCCTTATTCTCAATTCCGGAAAGCGAGCAGTCGAGATCCTTCATCGACGGCCTGACCCTGAACTTTTTTTCGCTTTGAAGAGCAAGTTTTTCAAGCTCTTTTCCGCAGGGAAACCGAAGTCCGAGCATTAAGCCGACACGGTCAACCGCCTGTCCGGCTTTAAGGTCAAGCGAACCTGCGATTTTTTCTGCCGAAATTATCTCGTTTTCATCGGGTGAAACCAAAAGCGCCTCCGTCGTTCCTCCGGAAAGATGAAAGGCAACAAACTTTTCTTTGAGAAGATCAAGTCTTCCGGCGCTGAAAAGAGCCGCAACAATGTGGCCGTGCTGATGGGCCGTTTCAAAAAACGGCGCATTCGCCGAAAGAGCCGCACATGAGGCGGCGGTTCTTCCGACGAGGAAACACGGCATATATGAATCGTCACGAAGACACGGTTTAGCCGAAGCACAAACCCCGTCAACGTGAATGTTTCTGCCTTCCATAAGTTTTTGAAAAACCTTTTTAAGCTGAACCGTGTGGTGAAAAACGGCGTCACTCTGGCGAAGACCTTTTTCTCCGTCCTTCACGGGAAGAAGGAGCTTTTCCTGAATCACACGTCCATCGTCCGGAAAATAAGCGGCAACGGAAGTTGTGTAATTACTTGTGTCAAACCCGAGATATGCCATTACTTTTTCTTTGCGATTGCGCCGAGAACACCGTTAATATACGACGCATCTTCCGGCGAGGCATATTTTTTCGCAATTTCAACCGCTTCGTTGATTGCAACGCCGACCGGTACTTCTTCTCCGCCGAAAAGGAGTTCAAAAACGGCAACTCTCATAATTGCGGCCGCAACGCGCGAAATTCTTTTTGCGGACCAGCCGACAAGGTTTTCTTCAATCGTTTTGTCAATTGCTTCAAGGTTTTCAAAAACACCTTTTGTTGTTCTTATAACATAATTGTTAACTTCAAAAAATTCAGACTCTTCGGCGCTTTCAATGACTTCGCTTATTGACGAATCCTTAAGAAAACTTTTTTCAAACGTTATTATAAACGCAACTTCTCTTGCCTCATGTCGTGTCATATTGTTTTTCCTTCCGTTCTTTTTTGCATAAAGCATGAAAAAAGATACAATTTTTCATTGATCAGACAACCGCCGATTAACATTATCGGCACAAATACCGCAGAGAGTTTTTTCGTCAGATTTAACAAGATCTTGCGGGTAATACTGTTGTATCGGCAAGACGGATTGTGTAATATG
>JAUNFH010000189.1 GCA_030525185.1 Clostridia bacterium | reverse complement strand
TATACAATGACTTATTGATTAACCGAATAAGAAAAAAATTAACCGCTCGGTGTACTGCCGGGCGGTTTTTGTTTGTTGACAAAATATGACACGCATGGTAAAATGCTTTCGGTGCCGTGCGAAACGGTAGGCGGTTTGCTCCTCAAAGAGGAGGTGATGACCATGACAATAACGCTTATGGAATTGATTGCAATTCTTGCATTACTTGTTGAAGTCATCTCTCTTTGCTACAGAATTTTCAGCGAAGACAAGTAATCTTACATAAAAAGTAAGAAACACCGCCAATCTCCACTTTGGCGGTGTTTCTTTAAATACTACCATTCCGGAGCGAACCGCTTACTGCGGCACCTCTTTATCTATATTATACACAGCCGTTTGCGATTTGTCAAGCGGCTGTTTTTGCTTCGGACGGGATAAAGATTCAACGTGTTAAGTCAAGAACTTTACAGAAGTTGTTTTTTGTAAAGCTTTGAACTTTACGGTGAACGCCGACAATTTGTATATTTTAACGAGTTTTGTTGCACTTATTCGTCAAAATAACCAAAATTATTCACGGATTTTCTGTGAACAAATCGTGAAGAAAAGGTTGACTTCTTGTTGCATAAAAGTTTATAATCAATCTGTATCTTTATATTGTTTGTGCCTACGCAGATATCTGTTATCTATTATTTATTATCTTTTATCTGTTATCTAAATTGGGAGTGTCGTTATGTCACAAAACAGTGTTTTGCTTGATAAATCATTGCGTTTTTCCGCACGCATTGTTAAGTTGTGCAGATACCTTTCCGATAGAAGACGCGATACTGTGATTTCAAAGCAGATTTTTCGCAGTGCAACAAGTATCGGTGCAAATGCAAATGAAGCTATATACGCAGTGAGCAAAGCTGATTTTGTTGCAAAACTACACATTTCTTTGAAAGAAGCGGCCGAAACCGAATACTGGCTTCGATTGCTCATTCTTTCTGATTCGATAACGAGCGAGGAGGGTGAATCGCTTCTCAAAGATTGCATAGAGATAAAAAAGATTCTTATTGCAACGCTGAACAAGGTGAAGAAGGAGCAAAATTTGCGGTGATTTAGATAATAGATAAGAGATAATGGGATAACAGATAATAGATATTTGCGTTCAAGGGTCACCACTTTTGAACGGGCGAACTTTCGGGCGTTATGCCCAAACGCAACCCCCTAACAATCGGTAACAAAAGACCGTTGACATAGATAAAAATTCATTATTATGAAAGGTGGAAAAATAATGAAAGAATTCAAACGAACGGGAAAAAAGGTGCTCTCCGTTTTTCTCGCCGCCCTCATGGTCATGACGGCTTGGGTTTTCGTTGCACCGGAAAAGGCTGAAGCCGCAAGTGCGGGTAGTTACAAGGTTGATATAACATATCGCATAGTCAACGAAGGAAGCTCTACGGATAACGCATATAAAGGTGAGAAAAGCTTTGATAAAAATAGCAACGGTAACAATATGGCTGGTTTTTCACTGTATTATAAAAAGGATAATGGCACAGGTAGTGAGGAAGAAGTTTGGTGGAGTATTGGTCAAAAGAATAAAACAAGTGGAAAGAGTGATGGTAGTACAGCTACTGTTTATAACCCGGATGCATATATTGATGATTCGACAGGAAAAGATTATCATGCTAAGGCGACTATACCGGGTTTCCCTGTAAGAGTGTTTGCATGCTTAGATTACCAAGCATTTATAGGTGCTACAATTGCGGAATATGCAATTAAATCTATAAAAGTAAACGATGTAACGATATGGGCAGCCGGAACTGGAAATAAAGATGGTATCTTTTTTAGTAGTAGAACAAATAGAAAATATCTTACCATGCAAAGTAATGGAACATGGGAGGGTAATGATAATAGTAATGCCAAGGTTTCCGGTGTTACAACTAATGCTTCTGACTGGGCATACCCACAAGCCACTACCGTTACAATCAGCGGCGGTTCAGACACTTTGACCGTTCCGACAAATGCCGGCGGTTCTGTTTCAAGTAATGCGTACACCGGAACGGTTTATGACCAATACGGCGTTTCGTGGTATCAGGATCCGACTTTTTCATGCAACTATACCGATAAGGTCAGCATGGACGGAAACAAGCTCGTTGTAACAAACAAAAATTCAAATGCAAGTTCGGATTACACCGTGACTGTTACCGCAAAATGCGGCGACGCCTCGGCAACGAAAACCTGCAAAATAAACACCTGGAATTATCAGGCAACCTTCTATAACGAAGACGGAAAAACTGTCTTAAAACCCACGCAAAGCGTTGTTTACGGAAACTCGGCAGCTAAACCCAACGATCCGACGAAGGCTTATGATTCAACTAACCATTACACCTTCAGAACATGGGAGCCTACTGTCGGTCCGCTCACAAGCGGCGCTCAAAAGGTTGATTATATAGCAAAATACGACGCAAACCCTCACAGCTACAACAGTGAAGTTGTTCAAGAAGCAACCTGCACGGAAAAGGGAACAAAAAAGTATACCTGCGACTGCGGATATTCATACACTGAAGATATTCCCGCAACGGGTCACAACTTCACCGACAAGGACACCTCTGAAACCTTCCTCAAGTCCGCCGCAACCTGCACCGAAGCCGCCGTATACTATAATAAATGTGCAAACTGCGGCATAAGCAGTAAGGGAATTGATGAAACAAAGATATATTCTTCCGGCAATCCTCTCGGTCACGATTTCTCAAACGAAACTGTTGAGGAAAGATATCTCAAATCAGAAGCAACCTGTTTGAACAAGGCTGTTTATTATAAGAGCTGTTCACGTTGTGGCGAAAAGGGAACTGATACATTTGAGACCGGTAACGCTCTCGGACACAGCTTTACAGAAAAGAGCATGACCGCCGAATATCTCAAGTCTGCCGCAGCCTGCACCGCACCGGCCGAATACTATTTCAAGTGTTCACGTTGCTCGGAAAAAGGAACGGAAACATATACCGTCGGCGAAAAGCTCGGTCACAGCTTTACGCAACAGGAAATGACCGACGCTTATCTGAAAACTGCCGCAACTTGCGAGAGCAACGCAGTATACTATTATAAATGTTCACGTTGCTCCGAAAAAGGCACAGATACCTATGAAAAACCCGGCAGTGCTCTCGGACATGATTGGGATGACGGAGTTATAACGACTTCGCCGACTTGCGAGGGTGCCGGTGTAAAAACATTCCACTGTAAGCGCGACAATTCTCACACAAAAACCGAAGCCGTTTCGGCAACGGGTCATAGTTGGAACGAGGATTATACCGTTGATATTCCTGCAACCTGCACAACGGACGGACAAAAATCAATTCACTGCAAAACTTCAGGTTGCGATGCAATTAAGCCGGGTTCAGAGGTTGTGATTGCCGCTCTTGACCATGATTGGGGTAATTGGGAAATTACTCTCAAGGAAACCTGCACAACGCCCGGTTCGGAAAAAAGAGTCTGCAAGCGTGACAATAACCATGTTGAAACGAGAGAAAGAAAAGCTCTCGGCCACAATTTTAATGTTGAAGATATTTCGGATGATTTTCTCAAAACGCCTGCCGATTGCACCAATGCCGCCGTATACTATTATAAGTGTGCAAACTGTGGTGTAAGCAGTGAAGGCATCGACGAAACAAAAACATATTCTTACGGCAATCCTCTCGGCCATACCCCCGGCGCAGAAGCAACCTGCACAACAAATCAGATTTGCACAGTCTGCAAAGCAGAGCTTCATCCCGCTCTCGGTCACGATTGGGAAACCGAGTG
>JAUNFH010000188.1 GCA_030525185.1 Clostridia bacterium | reverse complement strand
ATATAAGCATATTTTTGCTTTTGAACCGGACGAAAAAAATTTCAAAAAACTCACTGCAAAAACCGAAGGTCTCAAAAATCTTTCCCTTTTTAATCTCGGCGCATGGGACAAAAAGGAAACGCTTCTTTTTGAAAAAAAGGCCGGGCGGAATTCTCACAAAAGCGCAACCGGCGTTCCCGTGAATTTTGACAGCGTTGACAACGTCGTCAACCTTCCGCTCAGCTTCATAAAAATGGATATCGAAGGAGCGGAACTTAAAGCGCTCGACGGAGCAAAAGATTCAATCAAAAAGTTCAAACCGAAACTTTACGTTTGCGCCTACCACAGGAACGAAGACTTCTTCTCCCTTCCGGAAAAAATTCTTTCAATCCGTCCTGATTACAAAATATATCTTCGTCACCACCCGTATGTTCCGGCATGGGAGACAAATTTCTACTGTATATAATGAAAAAACCGCCGCAATCGTAAATGATTGCGGCGGTTCTTTTAATCAGTAGCTGTACTGTGACGACTGGTTCTTTGCGTTCTGCTTTGCAAAGTTTTCAAGGAAGTTTTGAACTTCGGTGATTGCCTTGTCGTTTTCATTGCTGATTTTTACGTTGTCAGCGGCAACAACTTCGTTCTGATAGGTTGAAAGATCTTCCTGAGCGAGCGAAGCCTTAACGGTATCCTGCCATGTGGTTGTTGTGGTCTTTACGAAATACATGATGTGATAGCCGTAAGTTGTTTCAACGATTCCGACGTCGCCGGCCTTTCTGCCCTTAGCAAGCGCCCAATCTTCAAACTGAGGAACCATCTGTCCCTTCGGGGTGTTTTCGTAAATGAGAGACTTGAGGTTTCCGTCGTCGTCTCTGGTGTCTTCGGAATACTTCTTTTCAAGTTCTTCAAACGATTCTTCGGTCTTGTCACCCTTGAGGTATTCTTCAAGAATGTCCTGAGCCTTTTTATAGGTTGCCTTGTCCTTTGCGGTGTCGGCATTTACGTCAAGAGCAATGTTAACGTCGCTGTATTTTGAAGTGTCGATTGTTGTAACTTCAACTTCTTCGGCAGCCTTTGTTGTGGTTTCGGCCTTGGTGGTCTCTGCCTCGGTTGTTGTTTCGCCGTCAGCGGCTGTTGTTGTTTCAGAGTCTGACGAAGTTTCGTCGCTCTTGCTTTCCGTTGTCGGGAATTTAACAAGAATGTGTCTTACGTCGTAAGTTACGCTATCCGCAGCCTTATGAAGCGGAGCAACCATCATATAAACGGTGTAGCCGTCGGTTCCCTTGACAACATAGGTTGAGCCTACTGCCGTTTTTGCGTTGAAGGCCCATTTCGCAAGATCGGTATCCGATGCACTCTGAGTGAAAGCTGAGTAAGTTGACTCTTCGGTGAGAGTTTTGCTGTCGTCGGTGATATAATCTTTGTAATCTTTGTTCTTGTTTGCCTTTTCATTATCGGCAACAAGGTTTTTGAACGAAGCCTCATCGGTTGCGGCGGCAATTGCGTCGGCCTTTTTCTTTGCGGCGGCCATCGTTTCGTCGGTGACTGCTTCCGTTGCGTCGTCTCCTTCGCCCTTAACCTTTTCTGCGGCAACCTTATATGATCTGTAGCTGATTGTTGCGAACTCCTGAGTGTGGTTGTTATATTCCTTTTCAACCTGCTTGTCGGTATAGGAAGCCTTGAGTTCTTCGGTCTTTGCTTCTTCAACCTTGCGCGCAAGAGCCTGTTCTTCAAGGATTGTTCTCAAAAGTTTTTCGTTGACGCCCTTTCCGTAAAGAAGGCGGAGATAAGCATTGAGCGAATAGCTGCTGTTCTTTGCGGTGCTTGCAAAGCTTTCGATATTCTCTTCGATTTCGGCCTTGTCGCTGTCGTCAAGAGTAATTTTCTTTTCTTCGGCAATCTTCACGAAAGCCTTGATATACTTGAGATTGTTTTCCGCATAATACTTGAAGAAATCGGCCCAAGTCGGGGTTTTGTCTTCGGGGAAATCGGGAATTTCGCCCATGGCGTTGCTGTAAGTCTGCTTTGACGGCGTTGAGGAAGTGTCATAGCCGACATATGAAGCATAGTAGTTTGCAACCATCTGATAACTTGAGCTGTAATAATAAGCGTACTCGGGCTGGGAAACGGCAACGTCGCCGACGGTTACAGCCGTGCGGTTCTTCTGAACAAGACCGGTATAGCTGACCGCAAAAGCGGTTACGCCCGCAATGATTGCAAGAACAAGAACGACCGCAAGAACTTTTCCGGCGGTTTTTCCCGCTTGAGGATTATAGGTTTTTTTGTTGTTTTTCTTTGCCGCTTTTGCAATTCTCGCCTTGCGTTCCTGGCGATAAATTTCGGCAGCGGACTTTTCTTCTTTAGCCATTGAGCTTTCATCCTTTTCAAAAAATAATTTCTTATTTGCGGACAACTCCGCAGTCACCCGAATATTTTATACCATCAGAAACAAAAAAGCAAGTATTTTTGTTCAAGTTACATCTGATTAATCTCAAAACGCACATATTTATGTCGTTTTTCACGTCTTTCACGGTTTCTTTCGGCTCAGAAAAGAAACGAAAGACGAAAATTCGGGTCGATAATTTAATTTAGCAGATTTTGCTTAAACGTGATTTAAAACTCACCGTCAATCGGAACCGATCTTTTGATGAAATCAAGGACGTCGGAAAAGACTTTTTCGCGGTCGTCTTCGTTGAGAATTTCGTGTCTGTCTCCGGGATAGAGAATAACCTCCGGTTCATGTCCCGCGCTTTCAAGGTTATCCGAGCAGGCAATTACACCCTTTCCGCTGAAACCGACGGGATCTTTTGCGCCGGAGATGAGCATAATCGGAAGTCCGAGCGGAAGCGTTTTTGCCCATTCGGTCGAACAGGCTGTGTTTGCGAGCGAAACAATGTCCCTAACTCCGCCGAGCTTGAGCGGATTTCCGCAAAGCGGGTCGGCGATATATCTTTCAACGTTTTCGCGGTTTCTGCTGAGCCAGTCGGAATCGGTGCGCTTGTCTCTGATTGTGAGCGAGCCGAGCTTGTCAAGAATATTTCCGGGAACAACCGCCTTCGTTCCGAGCTTTTTGCAAAGGAAGCGAAGCGGCTCTTCAAGAACAACGGCGGAAGCCGGAAGCTCTCCCGTTCCGCAAAGGATCAGCGCGGCAAGCTCGTTTCCGAAAAGCGAGGCATACACTCTTGCACAAAACGAACCCATGCTGTGACCGAAAAGAATGAACGGAAGTTCGGGATACTTCTTTTTCATTATAAGAGAGAGAATATGCATATCGTCAACAAGACGTACATCGCCGTCCTCTTCGGCGAAAAAGCCGAGGTCATCAATTGTCTGAGCCGAAAGGCCGTGACCGAGGTGATCGTTTCCGCAAACGACGAATCCGTTTTGAGCAAGGAAACGCGCAAATTCGTCATATCTTCCGATATATTCCGAAACGCCGTGAGCAATCTGAAAAATTGCCTTCGGCTCCTGAGAATCGTCGAGCCAAATTGAGCAGTGAATGTTATTCACGCCTGTTGACGAAACAAAATATGCGTCTTTTTTGATTATTGACATTTATCTGTCCTCCTTTTTGGATTTACTTATTGATTATATTATATCTTTAAACTTTAATCAACAGTTTAAAGCGTTTTTAATCTTTAACTTTGTTTCGGAAATAAAATTTGAGCCATATATTTGTCTTACGGGAAAGAAGTTCCCATACAATAACAAAATTTGCAAAAAAGACTTGACAACCGCTTCATTTTATGATAATATTTCAAGGCACAAACGGAGAGATACCGAAGCGGTCATAACGGAACGGTCTTGAAAACCGTC
>JAUNFH010000187.1 GCA_030525185.1 Clostridia bacterium | reverse complement strand
GGCGATTATTTTTGCTCTAATCTTTCTTTTTTCACAGTAGATGCACTTAAAGCCTGACACTCTCATTTTATCACTCACCGATTCATGAACAAGTATCAAAAGTCAGTAAAGTTCTCTCACACACAGCGGAAATACACTGTTTTTAAGATTCGACGTCACGGTTTTCTGTCTGTATTTATTCATCCTAAAAGCTTTTCACAACCGTAAATAAATAAAATTTTGACCCGAGCAAGATCACAAAAGAAACGGCAGAAACCGAACTTCAATCGGTTTCTGCCGTCATGCTATTCACGTTTTCTTATGAAACCAAGATCATACACATTGCGATATAATTTCCGTCAACAGTGGTGGCTCTGATCATGCAGACGCCCTTTCCGACCGCCGTAACGGTACCCTTTGAGTTGACCTTTGCAACCTTTGTGTTGCTTGATTCCCACTTTACGCGCTTGTCTGTTGCGTCCTCCGGAACAACCGTTGCTTTGAGCTGAAGTTTTCCTTTGACCGAAAGCTGAACGGCACTCTTGTTGAGCTTTACTCCGAGAACATCACGCTTTGTTACCGTGACGAGAACAACCGCTTCGGGTGCGTTTGAGCCGTCATTCGGCTTGCAGGTGATATATGCCTTTCCGGCTTTCAACGCAGTCAGCGTTCCGTTTGAGTTGACCTTGACAACCGTCGGATCGCTTGAACGCCATTTAAGCTTTGCTCCGGTTGCGCCGGCCGGCTTGATAACGGGTTTGAGCGCCATTTTCTTTCCGACAAGGAGTTCAACTTCCGTGTTCTTGAAGCTTACGCTCTTAATTTTTTCAAGCGAAACCTTGACCGTGCATTTTGCGGTTTGATTTCCGTATTTTGTTTTGCATGTGATCACTGCCGTTCCCGGTGCAACAGCGGTGACTTTTCCGTTTGCGTTCACCTTTGCAACCTTCGGATTGCTTGAAGTCCAGGTGACGTCTTTAATTGTTGTGTCTGCCGGGGTGAAGATACACTTGAGAGCAAGCGTCTTTTTCACGGTGAGGTTTGCGCTCGTTTTGTTCAGCGCAATCGACTTCACCTTAACGTTTACAACCTTAACTTCACAAGTCACTTTTTTTCCGGTGTCGCGGGTTGTGCAAGTAATCGTTGCCGTTCCCCTTCCGACTCCGGTGACAACGCCCTTTGAGTTGACGGTTGCAACCTTTGTGTTGCTTGATTTCCAAATTACCCTCTTATCCGTTGCGGTGTCCGGAAGAACCGTTGCAACAAGAGTTCTTGTCCTTCCGACATAAACCGCACAGCTGAGCTTGTTAAGCGAGACGGATTTCGTTTTGACAACCTTTTTGATTGTGAGGGTGCAGATGTCAACATAATGACCGTCGAGTGTTTCGCAGGTGATAACAACCGTTCCGGCTCTTTTTGCGGTTACGGTTCCGTTTGAATCAACCGTTGCGAATCTTTCATCAGATGAAAGCCACTTGACCTTTTTGTTCGTTGCGTTGAGCGGATAGATCGTCGGAACAAGGGTCAGTTTGTTTCCGGCGTAAACAGAAGCGGTGTTTCTGTTGAGTTTCAAACCGGTGACGTCAACAACGACATTAACCTTGCATTTTGCCGTTGCAAAACTGTTGTCGAGCGAGGTTACGGTAATGACAGCCGAACCGGTTCCGACCGTTCTGATGAGACCGTAGGAATCAACGGTGACGATTTTTGTGTTTGAAGATTTATAACTGACGTTTTTGAATGTTGCGTTCGCAGGAAGAACCGAGCAGGAAAGCAGGTCGGTTTTTCCGAGTCTGATTGTTGTTGAAGTCTTGCTCAAAACGAGCTTTTCAACGTTGATTTTCGGAAGGACCGTAACTTCACACATCGAGGTGTAACCGCCGTCAGCGGTTTTGCAGATGATTGAAACTTTTCCCGAGCCGACACCTGTAACAACGCCGTTTTTGTCAACGGTTGCAACTTTTTCGTTTCCGGACATCCATTCAATCTTTTTGTTCGTTGCCGAAGAAGGATAAACCGAAGCGGAAAGTTTCACGGTTTTTGTTGTATAAATTTCAGCCGTATCCGGAGTAACCTGAACGCCGGTGACGGGAACGGTAACGATTACTGTGCATTTTGCGGTGATGTTCGGGTCTTCGTCGCTCTTGCAGATAATCTCGCATTTTCCGCCGCCCTTTGCGGTGACAAGACCGTTTGAATCAACAACGGCAACGGCTTCGTTCGTCGAACTCCAGCTGACGTTTTTGTTGACTGCGTCGGAGGGAAGAACCGTGCTTGTGAGTTTTTCGCTCTTTCCGATTGAAAGAGTGAGATCTGATTTGTTGAGTCTTACGTTTCCGACCCTTTTTGAAATTCCGAGAAGGCTGAGCGGGAAGTTCTGCGCCCAAATGTGCTGAAGGAGGTCGGACGGGTGCGCTCCGTCAATCGTGTATTCCGGAAGGAATGCGTCCGGATCTTCCGGGTTTGCGGAAATATCGTTGAAGTTGACGTAGCCGTCATGAAGTCCCTGTGAGGCCGCCGTTGTTGCGAGCCACTCGTTGACGTCAAGAGCAATTTGCCAGTCGTGCTTGAATTCCTCTTCGGTGCGGACATACTTTCCGCCCGTTCCGAGGTAATCGCGTGTATTGCCCTTCCATTGGGTGATACCGATGACTATGACCTTGATTCCGGCGCTGTGAAGCTTGCTGAACGCCGTTTTGTAATCGTTGATGATGTCCTGAGCGGTCGGCTGCTTGATTCCCGGATACTGCTGCTGAATATCGGAGCAAACCGGATGCATAATGTCGTTTGCGCCGATTTTTATGATTGCATATTTTACTCCGGACTGGGAAATTACGTCGCGTTCAAGTCTGTCAAGCATTGATTCGCCGAAAATGAGCGAACCGTAGCCGAGGCCTTCGCCGCCGAGGCGGTTACCGATGATTCCCTTTCCGATTACGCCGACGTTCGTTGCGCCTTGGTTGAAGATTTCTTCGCCGAGATACTGCGGAAATTCGTTTGAAATCGTCGAATCGCCGACAACGGCAACGGTATAAGCGTTCGTTCCTTCGGCATAAACGTCAAGCGTTGCAAGAACCGGCGTAACTTTTATGAAGCTGTATGACATTTGAAGATTGAAGTCAAAACCGAGAATAGCCTTGAGAAGCTGTTTGACAAGGGGGCTCAGCTCAATTTCGGTCGAGATGCTGAACGACTCCGTTCTTGTCTGGTCACCGCTGAAAGCAAGGTATGACCTTGAACCGGAAAGACCGGCGGTCTTGATTTCGCTGAGGTTTTTTGCATAAATGCTGATTGCAACTTCCTGCATCGCCTGAACCTTGAAATTGATTTCGTCGGAATAAACTTCCTTTCCGGCCGGAATCGTAACAAGCGGCGAACCGTCGTTGAAAGTGATAACCTTGATTGTTGACATGTCGATATTTGCGCCGGTTGTGCAGTTTGCAATTGTTGCGCTGTCGATTGTGAGCGGTTTGTCACCGTAATAGTTTGAAAAACGCACTCTGACTTTTGTTCCGCTCGCCGTCGGAACAATAACCGAACGGCAGGTTACGTTTTTGAGTTCGGCCGTTATGTATTCATAGCCTTTGATTCCAATCTGAGTCGGAGCGGTTGACCATGCGCCGACCCACGTTCCGTCCTTGTCTTCAACAACAGCCGAAGACATGAACGCAAGGCAAAGCGCCGCAGTCAGTGTGAGAACAACGGTCAGAAAAACTTTTGAAATTTTCTTCATAATCGAAACTCCTTTTCCGCAAGAAAACTTGCTTTTTGTTTTTCAAATTATATAATAAATAAAACAGCATAATCTATTGAATACTTATTTAGGATTTA
>JAUNFH010000186.1 GCA_030525185.1 Clostridia bacterium | reverse complement strand
AGCGTCCGAACCGAAAACGCTTTGTTTGCCTGCCGCTTTCGGCTTCGCCTCGTTGCTGTCAACCGGGTAAAATGCCGCCCAGCCGAGCCGAATAACCTCTTCAAGATATTTTTCAATTGTCAGTCCGCTCTTGTCGGCAAAGTCTGATACTCTCTTGAGGTTCTGCCGAATAGCGTTCTCCGTGTTCACAATGTTCTTTTTCGCTCTGCGGTTTTCATACCACTGCGAAAGCAGCGAAAGAATGTATTCGTCCTTAAAATATTCTTTTGCAACCTTTTCAAAGTCAAAACCCGTCTTTTTCGGCTTCGTTTCTTTGGTCTTGCTTGCCTTCTTCGGCTTCTCCTTTGATTTTGCAAGTTCTTCCCGAAGAACCTTTTCGTCTTGCGGCGTAAAAACAAAACCCAAAATTTTCAAAAGGTTGTCAATTCGTTCGTCGTTCGACATATTACCGAAGCATTTGATCAAACCGGCAACTGCTTGCGAAAGCAGCATATACCGCTTCTGTTCTTTTTGCACCGCCTTTGTGTAAAAATCAAAATCGCGATATTCCTGATAGTGCGCCTTTTTAATCTGCCGAACAATCACGTCAAAAGCTTCTTTGTCAATTTCCTTTCTTCTCAATCGTGCAAATGTATCCGCAAGGTTTCCGTGCGTGCGAATTTCCGTGTTGTTTATGTATTTCTCCGGCAATGGGTGTGCAACTTTCGCATATCGGTATATTTCGCGAAACCGTTAGTCAATTTCCTGTTTTTCCCTTTCGCCGGGCATTACTTTTTCTTCACTCAAAGTCTCACTTCCTTTTGCTATTCGATTTTAACCATGGTGTACTTGAAAAAAATGTGACCGAAATAATCAACACCGCCCGATTCGCTCCCGTTCATGATTCGATAACCTTTAAGCGCTCTCGGCTGCCTTTTAAAGCTTTTCGCCCTTGTGATTTTCTCTTTTTTCACTGTCGGCTTTTTGAGTCCTTTTGAACAGTTGTAACGCTGCTTCATCAGCTCCTTGCTTCTGAACCGTGCGTCCGTCTGCTTAATGAGATATGCGCCGAGCTTTCGGTAATCTCCGCCGTCAAGCGGAGTGAATGTCACTCTTGCAAACGGCCAATGCTTTTGAATTATCCTCGGGTCAATGTAGTTCAAAACTATGTGGTGGTGTCTTGCCCCTCGTTCGCCGATTTCCATAACGTGTATGTACTTGTATTCAATTCCCTTTTTTCGGCATTCCGCCCTCATATCCCGATGAAATTTTGAAATGTCTTTCTTCATCTCTTCCGCTGTCCGATAAGGTTCGCCCTTTTTTCGGATGTATTTCAGCTGAACATGAAGGTCCCCCTTTTGAAAATTGCAACAAAGTAGTCTCCGAAGCTTTTCAATTGCGTTTCTTCGGTTTACTTCCTGTTGGCTCGGCGGAGTTTCCCGGAATGTCGGCCGCCGTTCTTTCGGTGCGTCCGAATACTGCCGCAACGTATGATAAAATTTAACGTCAACAAAATTTCCGTATGTCACCGTCTCTTTGTAATATGCCATTTTTCCGCTCTTCTCCTGTTGAAAGGTTAATATAAAGAAGAACCGATTAAAGCGGCAAAGGCCGCTTTTCTTTTTTGCCGCAAAGTGCCGATAAAGCAAGCACCGGAACGAGCCGGCGAAACGTAAAAAAATCAAGGAGGATTCAGTTCGGTATGGAAAAAGTATATTTCAATTGTTTAAGGAGAGATAATTGAAAAACGAAAGGAAAAATCACATTAGCTTAAAAACAAGATAATCAATTATTTAATTGTAAAAATCCAAACTGAAAGAAAAAACCGCTTCGCCGGTTCGTTTCGGCGCTTGCTGTTGACTTTTATCGCCTAAAGTGGTAAAATGTATATACTGATTATTCGGCGATATTTTATATCGGCGTCGGGCGGCTTCGGTCGCCCTCTTTTTTTATGTCTTTTTCTTCTTAGGTTCGGGCTGTTTTGTCTTGCTGTCAACCCTTGTTCCGTCAATTGTAATCGCTCTGCCCGGTTCTTCGCCAAGCTGTCGTTTCAGCTCTGTGTTCTCACCGGCAAGACCTTCAACCGCGCGGAAAAGAAAATCTTCTCTTCTTTTCTGTTCCTCGTCCTGCTTGTTGAGTTCTCTCAGCGTTTCGCCGAGGAATGAAAGTCCTAAGCAGCAGTTGTCCTTGAACGCCTTGTCGGCGCTTTCTCTTGCCGAAAGCTTCATTTCTGCTCTTTCTGCCCTCTCCTTGAGTTCGGCGTTCTCCTTTTTCAATTTTTGATAGTTCATTCTGTCAAAAGTTGAAGGCTCTTTTGTGCGAAGCTTTGCGTTATCCCTTTTAAGGAAGTCGCACACACCTTTCAGTTGCCGAATTGTGCGATTAAGCTTAATAATTTCATCATCTCTTGCAACGCAATAGTCGCGCCATGCGTTGCGCTCCGCAAGAATCTTTTGGTATTCTTTTTTGTAAAACATCTTTTTGTACCTCTTTTTTGGCTTATTTTGCCTTCGTTTCGCTTTCTAAAGCAAATTTTGCCCTCATTTTTGCTTTGAGTCTCTGCTCAAAAGCAATGAGTCTTTCTTCTTTGATAACGCCGATAATCGCCAATATTACCAGCGGAACATATACGGCAAAAAAGCCGCCGAATGTGCTGAACATACTTCTTTCATCTTCCTTTCTTAACTGCAAAGCAGCCGAGCCAATGTACACTTGGAAATTCCCAAACCTTTGATAAAGCTTCCCTTGAACTTTCGGTCAACCGTTCTCCGGGAACAGCCGATAAACTGTGCGGCTTCGTCCGGTTTCAAAAACTCTTTGTCCGGAAACCGTTCGTTCAGCTGCTCAACCATCGGTCTGTAATCTGCTTTTTCTCTTGCCATGTGTGCTACACTCCTTTCGTTTATTTCTTTTGCGGTGGATATTTTTCATCTTCCTTGAACAATTTTCTTTTTCGTGCTATACTCACCCCGGAAAGGAGGTGAAAGCATGAAACTTAACATTGATTGCGTTCGCGACGTTATGCTCACTCTTGAAGAAGCTGAATACGGCGAACTTACAACAATTTCTACACTTTGCAAAAAGCTTGAAGATAAGTATACCGAAGAAGAAATAACATATACTTGTCTAAAGCTTGACGAAGGCGGTCTGATAGACGCTATGCTTGTTTCAATGATGAATTCTTCAATGAAAGGTGTAAAAGCAATTAACGATATAACCTTTGAAGGTCACCAATTTCTTGAAGATATTCGCAAAAACTCAACATGGAACATAATTAAAGATAAAGCTTTGAAAATCGGCTCATTCTCTATAAAGACCCTTGTTGCAATTGCAGAAAAAGTCATTGCGGATTTAATCATCAACAACTGAATGTTCACTGCTCTCTGTTTTCTGGGAGCAGTATTTTTTCAGCCTTTTCAGCATTTCGCCATCGGAAATATCAACTTCGCATTCCTCAACATAAAATTTCACAAACAAATGCGCCCCTTTTCCGGCTTCCTGCCGCAAAGCAAAAGCTTGTACGCCTTCAAGTTCCGCGCCCTCATAAAAAAGGTGCGTTGCGTTTCCGTCAATTTTAATTTTAATATTTGCCATTGTTTTCAACCTCACTTTCTTTTGTGAATCTCTTTAACAAATTCTTGTTTCTGTTTAGCGGTGGATATTTGAGGTTGCCCTCATGAAGCCTTTTGTTCAACTTTAAAAAGGCTTTCAACTGTCGTCGTAAGATTAAAACGATTATTGAAAAATTCAACCAGCGCTAAAGCTTCATCAAGTGTGAATTTGCTTTTACCGTTTAATTTGAGTAAAAAAGTGTTATAACCGATATTTAAGTGTTCCGCAAGTTC
>JAUNFH010000037.1 GCA_030525185.1 Clostridia bacterium | reverse complement strand
TTGGGTACTTTTGTTTCAATCGACAAAAGTACCCCCGGCGGAGCGGTCGGATGTAAATTCAAAGACGAAACGTGCGGTTAAACAATCCCACTTAAAACAGTACCGCAAAAACACATCCGCATAAATCCGCCAATTCCGAAAAATCGGTTAGGAATCCTTTTTTCCGAAAATAATTGTAAATTTTACAAAGAATAACAAATCACCATTGTCTTTTATAAAAAAAAGTGATAATATTAAGATATCTTAATATGGAGGGTTATGCATGAAAAAGAATATTTTCAAATCTTTCATTTTTTCGCTTGCCGTTGCGGCATTGATAACACTGTTCGTTTTTTCCGGTTCGGCAAAAGACGTGAAGAAAAACGGCTTCACTTTTGACGTTCAAAAAAGCGGCGTCACCGTTGTCTCTTACGCGGGAAAGGAAAAGAAAGTCAGAATTCCGGCGAAGGTTGACGGCATTGCCGTGACAAAAATCGGAAACGAATGTTTCTGGCAGGTCAAAACGATGACCGCCCTTTCGATTCCGGCAACCGTCACGGAAATCGGCGAAAGCGCATTCGTTGAATGCACCGGACTCAAAAGAGTCATTCTTCCGAAAAGTCTCAAATCTCTCGGCGCTTCCGCTTTCTGGTACTGCACAAATCTTCAAACCGTTGTCTTTGACTCGCAGGCGCAGAAGGTCGGAAAGGACGCATTTCGAGGCTGTGACAAGGTTACGGTTTATGCCGTTTCCGGAACGGGCGCAGAAAAGTTCCTTCAAAAGAACAAAATCAAAACCGGTCTCACCTACCCGACAAAAATCACCGTCAACAAAACTTCTCTGAGACTGAACAGCGGAAAAACGGCCGCTCTCAAAATCACCGTTTCACCGGATAAGACATATTACTCGGATGTCACGGTTTCTTCCGCAAACAAAAACATTGCCGAAATTTCCCGGGACGGCGTTGTTACGGCAAAGGGCTGCGGAAACACGGTAATCACCGCTTCGGTCAAGGGGAACGACAAAATCTCGGCAAAATGCAAAATTGCTGTTGTTCCGCCGAAACCCACCGAGCTTAAGCAAAGCGAATACACCGTTTCCGGCGCAACAATCACCTGGAAAAAGGCCGCAGGCGCAACCCATTACAGAATTTCACGTCTCGACGCTTCAAAAAAGAAATGGGTCGTTCTTTCAACAACGAACAAAACGACTTATACCTTTTCAAACCTTAAAAAGGGAGAAAGCTTTGAAGTGCGTGTCCGCAGCGTTTTCAAGAGCGGAAAAACTCAGGTTCTCGGCGGAATCGCATCGTTGACCGTTTCAACGAGAAACAATTCACCCGTTGAAAACCTCAGACAGACTTCAAAAACAATCGACTCTGCTTCGGTTTCATGGAAAGCACCGACGGGCGCAGTGAAATTCCTCGTTGTTCTCCTTGACGGAAACGGAAAACAACTCAGCCGCGCCTACACGACAAAAACTTCTTTCACTTTTGAAGACCTTTCTTCAACGAGAAAATTCAAAGCAAGAGTCCGCGCGGTTTTCAAAACGGGAAGCAAAACATATCTCGGAAATTACAAAGAACTTGAACTTTCAACGCTCAAAGCGGCAAAAGTTTCTTCGCTCAAAATTACATCGGTAACCGATTCGGACGTTTCGCTTTCATGGAACAAAGTTTCCGGCGCTTCAAGATATTACATCTATATATATGATGCGGGAAAGAAAACCTTCGCTCTTTCCGGTTCAACGGAAAAAACGGCTTTCACCGTCGGCAATCTCGATCCGGAAATTGAAGTCAAAATTAAAGTCTGCGCGGCATACTTGAAAACAGACGGAAATTATTTCATCGGACAAGGTTCGGAAATCACTTCAAAGACAAAGGAAAGGCCGATTCCGAAAACCGCAGACGAAGCTCTTTCGGTCTTCGTCAAAGCATTCAACGCAACCGCAGGCCAAAAGAACTTTTCCGTTTTTGAAACGCGCACAATCAAAAACGGTTTGGCTCTTCCGTCGGACGAAAAATTCGGCAAACTCCTTTCATCGGTTGACAACGAAGGCAGTTTCGATTATAATTTCACAAGCGGAATTGAAAGCAATAAAAAACTTTCCCTTTCTCAGCTCTTCCCCGCAATGAACGGAAAGCTTTCGCTCTCACAGGCGGATGCAAAGAACTGCATTGTTGATTACAGAGGCGACGGAAACGGCTATTCGCTTGACGTTACGCTTCCTTCCGCTTCAAAGAACAACGCCCTTCTTTCCTCGTTCACCGCTCTTCCGGATTGGAACGCGCTTTCTTCTTCAAACGGCGTTTCATTTTCGACGATTGAATACGGCAGAGCCGTCGTTTCCGCAAAAGTCAACGGCGGAAAACTCGACACCCTCTCCGTTTCAATTCCGTTCACAGCCGCCGGAACCGACGGAAAAACCGTTTTCACAATCGGCGGAACAATCGAACGGGAATATATTTTCCTTTGGAACTGATTACCTCGGTCGAGGTAACGTTTATAAAAGCAGCTTCCGCTTTTCCGGAAGCCGCAACCTTTCACACCCAATTTTTTCAAGGAGGATCTACACATGAAAAAAATTACCAAACTGCTTGTGACCGTAATTTTCTGCTTAGGCGTTGCCTTTACGGCTGTTACTCCGGCTTTCGCCGCAGTTGCAAAAGTCAACAACCTCAAAGCGGCGGTCACCGCAACAACAGTCACCCTCACATGGAACAAAGTTTCAGGCGCAACAGGCTACAAAGTCTATCAGCAGTACGGAAGCAAATGGAAAGTTATTGCGCTTCCGAAAACGAACAAACAAGTTGTTAAAAAACTCACTTCCGGCGTAACTTACAAGTTTTGCGTCCGCGCATTCAAGGGTTCCGGAAAGAAAGCTCAGTACGGAAAGCTTTCGCCCGTCGTTTCGGCAAGACCGGTTTGCATTGCACCGAAAACCGTGACCGCAACCCCGGTTTCGCCGACCGCAGTGAAACTTTCATGGTCATCCCTTTCAAGCGCAAAGGGCTATCTCATTCAGAAGTATGACGAGGCAAGCAAAGCATGGGTTAAGGCCGCCTCAACAACGAGCACAACCGTCACCGTTTCCGGCCTCAAAACGAACGTTGCCGTCAAGTTCCGCGTCCGCGGATACACTCAGGTGAAGGGTAAAAACGTTTACGGCTATGCAAAAGCCGTCACCGTTACCCCCGACCTCAAGGCACCGACCGGAATCAAATCAGCCGTCCTTTCCTCAACCTCGGCAAAACTTTCTTGGAACGCAGTCGGCGGAGCAAAAGGTTATGCCGTTCAAAAGTACAACACTTCAACAAAGAAATGGAACCACGTTGCTTTTTCGGGTTCGGCAACAAATTACACGGTAACAAACCTCATTCCGACGGTTGAAAACCGCCTTCGCGTTGTTGCTTATGTTGTTCAGGACGGAAAGAACGTTTACGGAAAAGCTTCTTCTTACGCTTCCGTAAAGCCGTCAATCGCAAAGCCGACGGGTCTTTCTCACGGAGCGAGCGATTCGACAACGGTTGAACTTTCATGGAAGGCCGTTTCCGGCGCAACCGGTTATAACGTCTATGCAAAGAGTGCGGCGGACAAGAATTATGTCCTCGTTGCAACGTCAACCGGCGCGGGCTGCATTGTCAAGAACCTCAAATCGGACACAGAGTACACCTTCGCAGTCAAAGCATTTATCACCGCTTCGGACAAGAAGAGCTACTCCTCCGCTTCTTCAAACACAACAACGTGGAAAACCGCTCCGGCTCCAGTAAGCGGCCTTTCCGCAACAAGATTCACCGACAACCTCATTCAGCTTTCCTGGACGGGTTCACCGGATGCAGAATCGATTTCAAGATATGAACTTTTCGCCTATGTTCACACAAAGAACTATGACGGAAGCGACAAATACGAATGGGTAAGTCAGGGAACCTTCCCGACAACAAAGACATCATGCGACGTTTCAAAAATCACATACAAGAATGAAAACGGCGAAACCGTTTCTCTCGAAATCGAACAAAAAACCGATTATCAGTTCAAGCTTCAGGGATATTCAATCTATCGCTATCATCCAGAAAACAGCGACAACCCCGATGCAATCGAAACTGAGTATCTTTATTCAACCGCAGCTCTTTACACCGCAACAACCGGTCTTTCAAGAGTTAAAAACCTCAAGGTTGAAACGCCGACAAGCTCTTCGCTCAACGTTTCTTGGACAAAGAACGACAGAGCCGACAGCTACAAGCTTGAAATGAGCAAAGACAACAAAACATGGGAAGAAGTTGACCTTTCAAAGCAGACCAAAGTTGAAAACGACAGCATTTCAACCGTTTGCTACACAATCGGCGGACTTGAAGCTTCAACAACTTATTACTTCAGAGTTACCGCAATCACCTCGGCCACTCCCGCAATCACCTCACCGGTCAGCGACGTTGCTTCCGCAAAAACAACTCCCGCTTCAATCACCGACCTCACATACAACAACGTCAAAGACACCTCCCTCTCCCTTTCATGGAAGCCCGTTGAAGGTGCAGTAAAATACGAAATCTTCTGGCTTGACGGAGCGAAGGACAACGCAGATTGGGAATTGCTCAAAGAAACGACCGAAACAACCTTCTCAAAGAACGAACTTTCTCAGCTCACAACATACAAGTTCAAAGTCAGAGCATACACCGAAGGCGTTTCGGTTCCCTCGGATTTTTCAAACGAAGTTTCGGTAACGACCGCGCTCGGAAAAATTCAGAATCTCACCTTCTATACAAGCAACAGCAACTCAATCGAGCTTCGCTGGACAGCGAACGGAAAAGCCGCTTCCTACAAGCTTGAATTCAGCAAGGACAACAAAACCTGGGAAGAATACAAGCCCGAAAAGCCCATCACGAATCAGAGCGGAACAAGCTATGTTTCGGTAATTTACGACAAAATGACTCCCTCAACCGAAATCTACTTCCGCGTCACCGTAATCAACGGAGAAATCAGCAGTGATTACAGCAACGTTGTTCACGCAAAGACGGCTCCCGCTCCGGTTGAAGACGTAAAAGCCGAGCCTTCCGACACATCAATCGCCCTCACATGGAAAAAGGATTCATCGGTAAGCAATTACATCGTTCAGTTCAGAAAGAAAGGCGCTTCCGATTGGACAAGCTCGACCGAAGCCGCCGCGGCAATTTTCGGAACAATCGAACTTGACAACAAAAACGCAAAAGCAACAATCAAAGGACTTACTCAGTTCACCGATTACGAAATTCAGGTAAGTTCTTACAACGCATTTGAAAGCAAGAGACTTTCCTCAACTCCGACGGGAATCGAAGTCAAAACGCTCCTTTCCGCCGTTACCGGTCTTGAAGTTGTTTCCGCAACAGAGACTGAAATCAATCTCAGATGGAACACAAGCTCAAAAGCAACCTCATATTCGCTTCAGGCAAGCGACAACGGTTCAACCGGTTGGTCGGATTCAAAATCAACAACAATCGACTCCTCAAACGGAACGGCAAAAGTCAGCGGCCTTTCGGCTTCAAAGGCTAAGTATTTCAGAGTTTTTGCAAACAACGGAACAACTTCAAGCGTTGCAAGCACGATTGTCTGCGGAATGACCGCACCGAAAGCAGTCAAGGACATCGTCGCAACAGCAACGAGCGACACCACCGTCAGACTCACATGGAGCTGCGACTCCTCGGCAACGGAATATGTTGTCAGCGTAGACGGTAAAGCCGTTAAAACCGTTAAAGAGAAGTCGGCAACAATCGAAGGCCTCAAAGCAGGAACCAAATATACCTTCGCCGTCATGGCACGTAACCAGAACGGAGCAAAATATATTGAAGCCGCAAAGGTTGAGAAAAAGGCTACTACCCTTCTCGGAAAGGTTCAAAATGTTGAAGTTACCAATGCAACGAAAACAAGCATTTCACTTAAGTGGAATGCAGTTACAGGTGCAAACAGCTACAGTATCACTGTTGACGGAAAGACCTATACTTCCAACACCAACTCATATACAATCAACAGTCTCAACCCCGGCAAAGAATATACTGTAAGAATTGTCGCAACAAAAGACGAACTTTCAGGTGTTGCAACAGATAAGACAGCAAAAACAGTTCCGGGTGCAATTACTGTTGAAGTACCTATCGGAAATATTACCGATAAGAGTATCCTTCTTAAAATTACACACTCATATAAAATTGATGGCTATAAGTACAGTTTGAATAACAGCGACTGGAAGAATTTTACCGGCACCACACCGATCATAAGTGATCTCAACTCCGGCGAAAAATATAAGATTAAAGTCAAAGCTTATGTTACGAACGACGGTAAGACATATGAATCAGACGATATTGCAGAGGTTGAAGCAACAACTTACTTAAAGGGTACGAATCCCCTCTTATCATCAGTATCCAAAACAAGTGTTGCAATTGCATGGAGTAAAAACCCCGATGCAAAATCATTTACAATCACTTATAAAGAAAAGGCTGATTCTACCGGCAAAGAAACAAAAATCACCGTTAACAATGACAGTGGTGAAGTTTCATTCAAAGTAATTGAAGGCCTCAAAGCCGGAACCGAGTATACTTTTACCATCGTTGCAAACGGCAAAGATGCAGAAAGCGCACCCTCAACCGTAACGGCAAAAACAATCCCGACTTCAATCAAAAACTTCAAAGCAACAACGAATAACAGCAACACCGACATCGTTCTTTCCTGGGACAAGATTTCCGTTGCTTCAAAGTACGAAATCTACGATGGAGAAAAGAAGATCGGAGAATCGTCAACAACATCATACACTGTCAAGGGTGCGGCGCAGGGAAGCAAACACGACTACTCAATCAAGGCTGTTGTTGGAAACGCAAACATCTCAGCCGAAACATCAGGCACTCTCGCAACAACAACCGTAATCGCAACCGTTTTTCCGATCAAGTCGGCAACGGCAGTAAGAACCGGCAATGAAATTAAAATCACGCTTTCAGAAAAGCTCCCCTCCGAAGCAACGGTTATCGTTTGCAACGCAAGCGGAAAAGTGTATGATGACATTGGCGTCTTGGGCAACGAAATTACCGTCAGAAATGTCAGCGCCACCGAAACAAAATTTTCGATTTCCGTCATTATCGGTTTGGGAGAATCAGAGAAGATAACCATTGATGTTCCTGCCGCCAAAGCGGCATAACCGTTAAAAATCAAGGAGGATAAAAACTGATGAAAAAACTCTCAAAACTGTTTTTGTCCGCGCTTTTATGTTTGAGCATTGCTCTTTCAACCCTTACTCCGGCGTTCGCCGCCGGAGTAAGCTTCAAAAAGCTCACGGCAACAGTAACTTATAACACAGTTACCCTCTCCTGGCAAAAAATGGCCGGAGTTACCGGCTTTGAAGTTCAGCAGAAGAGCGGAAAAAGCTGGAAAAAACTCGGCTCAACAAGAGCGGTAAGATACACCGTCAAAAAGCTCAGAACCGGAACGAAATATACCTTCCGCGTTGTTGCAACGAAAAAAGGCGGCGGAAAAGTTGCTTCAAAAGCAATCAGCGCAACTCCCGTTTGCCCCGCTCCGCAGAACCTCAAAGCTTCCGTCCTTTCTCCCGTTTCGGCAAAACTTACCTGGAAAAAGGTCAACGGGGCAACATCATACAACGTTCTTAAATACAATGCCGCAAAGAAAAAGTGGTTCAGAGTCGCTTCGGTGAAGACCAACGCCTGCACCGTTTCCGCCCTCACGCCGAACGTTCCGACAAGATTCAGAGTCCGCGCAGTCACAAGGGTCGGAAAAAAGAACGTTTACGGAAACCTTTCAAAAATCGCAACGGTCAAAACTTCAATCCCCACTCCGGTCCTTTCCTTCACCGGTTCAACCCCAAACTCGGCAAAACTCGGTTGGAGCAAGGTTCAGGGTGCAACGGATTACGTTGTTTATACCGTTGACGGCTCAAAATATACTCAAGCCGCCGTTTCAAAAACAACCGGCGCAACGGTGAGCAAACTTTCATCAAACAAGGTTTATACCTTTTCGGTCAGAGCAAGAGTAGGAAATGCGCTTTCAAACCCCTCCGCTTCCGTAAAAGGGAAAACCGCTCCCGCCGCAGTTTCGGCTTTCACCGCGGCGGCAGTGAGCTCCGATTCGGTAAAGCTTAAATGGACAGACACCCAAAACGCCGAAAAGTTTGAAATCTATCAGGTAAAAGACGGAAAGGACGTTCTCATCGCAACGGTCAAAAAAGGTGTTTCCGAATACACCGTAACAGGCCTTGAAGATGCGACGGAATATTCTTTCAAAATCAGAGCCTTCGGCCTTTATGCGGGAAAGAGCCTTACGGGCGCAATCTCCGCCCCGGCTTCGGCAACAACCCTTCCGCTTGCCGTCAAAAATCTCAGCTTTGACAACGCAACAGACAGCTCGGTAACAATTTCATGGATCGGTGCAAACGGAGCAACGGAATTCACCGTTGAAAAAAGCACGGACAAAAAGAATTGGACAAGAATTGCCGTTGTTAAAAGCGAAGACGGCAGCGAACGCACGTCATACACGTTGAACGGACTTTCAAATTCAACTGTTCTTTATCTTCGCGTAACCGCTTCCGGTGAAGAATCTGGTGTTGCTCTTTCAAGCAATCCCATCACCGTCAAAACGATTCCGGCAATACCGGGTTCAATCGGCGAATCAATCAACGGCGGCACAAAATCGGTCGTAATTTCATGGAAAGCCGTTCCCGGCGCAGACGGTTACACCGTTACAAACAACAAAACCGGAAAGACTTTTGAAACAAAGACGAATTCTTACACCGCTTCTCCGATTGCGGTCAACAACGAATACAGCTTTTCCGTTTCGGCTTTCATCACCGTCGGCGGAAAGAAGCTTTCGGGAAAAACGAGCAATGCGTATACCTTCACTCCGTCAAAACTTGAAGGCATTACCGTTGTCAAAGGTTCAACCCTCACTCAGCTTGACTCAAACCGTGTTCTCACAATCAAGGACAACGTAATTTGGATGTCCGATTCAAAAAAGGAATTCGTTGTTGAAATGAACATTCCGTCAACGGGTTCGTCTTGGAGCAAGGTCGGTCAGACAAAGGAGAATTCGCTCTCCGTAAGCACAGACATCAAAGCAAAGCAAACGAAGAAATCGAACTATGTTTCAACCGTTTCGTGGACTGCCGTTCCCGGCGCAAAAGAGTACGTCGTCAAAACGACCGTCGCTTCAAATTCAATTGCAACGAGGGACGAACTCAGAACGAAGAACACAAGCGTTGATCTTCGCTTTGCCCCTTCGACGGAAGTTACCGTAATCGTTCAGGCCGTTGCCGATTCGGCAAATTACCGAGTCAAGGCAACCGATCCGGAAAAGAAAATGTTCGACTCGGATTATTCTTCGGTAATCAACGTCAAAAACGCGGTTGTCGGCTCGTCTTCGATAAGATTCAAAACTCCGGCCGCCCCGGCCTTCTCCGCTTCAAATACCGAAAGCCGTGAACTTTATACGCTGAAGCTTGTTCAGGCAATCAACGAAACAAAAAGCGAAACCGACGAAGTAACCGTAGCTTCAAACGTTAAGCTTGAAGCCAACCTCAAAAACGTCAGCATTTCCGGTATTCCCCTCTTCGGCTCTATAAAGAAAGAGCTTGAAAAAGAAATCGATGAAATGCAAAAGGAACTCAATGAAAACAAATCGCAGACATTGACGTTCAAAAACGGCATGGCGACATATATGGCAAAAGACAAAGACGGCAATGAAAAAATGTATTATCAAAGGCTGAATTCTTTCATTTCCCCGTTGCCGGACGACAACATGAGCAACAAATTTGCTTATCTTTACAATCAGCACAATCTCAACGGTTTTTCAAAAGCCGTTAAATCCGTTTCCGTTTCAAACGGTTCAAACGGAAAAACCACTGTTTCGTTAACACTTAATCAAGAAGGCACAAACGCCGTATATCATCCCGGTTTTGTTCAGAGCATTACCGACAGTCTCGGAAACTTCAGCAATGATGTTGAAGGAGCTTCTGTAAAAGCAACTGTCGGCGCATCAATAATTACCGGTGTTATCAACAAAGACGGTACTCTTGACAGCCTTAAAATCACAAGTCCTTTTACAATGGATATGTCGGTACCGTTTTCCGACAATGGTGTAATAACAATCAAGATGAATCTTAACGGAAACAGTACCTACAACTATACGTTCAAAAGATGATCGGATTTTAACTAACTCTTAATTTTGGGGGATACTATAGTATCCCCTGAATTTTTGCAAAAATCTTTCAACAAAGGAAGAGAACCATGACAAAAAAGAAATTGATTCAGTACGGCGCGCTTGCCGTTGCCGCCGTCTGGGTGTTCTGCATAAGTTTTCTCATCGCTTCCGGAAAAGTCAGAAAGCAACGCAAGGAGGCCGCAACGCTTCCGAGTACCTCCTTTTCCGCCTCTTCTTCGGCCGCTTCTTTGACGAGCGAAAACGCCGCAACTCAGACGAAAGTTTCAATGAACGGAAACCAAGTCAGCACAAACGTTTCCGTCTCCGACCCTGCGTGGGTTGTTGAAGAGTCAAAGTCAAAGCAGGCAAGCGAAGCCGCTTCCGTTGCCGAACAGATCCGAGACAGCTCAAAAGCCGCCGCAAAAGATTCCGTTCCGAGCGGAAAGAACGAGGTTATCGCCGCTTATACTCAGGCGGTCAACAAACTCAAAAGCACCTCAACGTTTACCCTCGTGAAGCAGGACATTCTCACGGTTGACATTGACAGCATTTCGGGCGGCTCTTCGGTTCAGAACATCGCTTCCTCGCTCATCAAAAACAACACGAACACCGACCCCGTGACGTATAACTTTTCCGGCGGTTCCGACCCTTCAACGGGAAAATCGCCGACCGCCGTCATTGCTCCCCTCGGTTCAGATGCGTCTCTCGGTTCAAACATTGTTACCTCGGCGCAGGCAACAGCGAATTCTTCCGGCGGCTATAAGCTCACGATAAAGCTCGGAAAAGCGGTTCAAACTCTCACATCCCCCGCCGAAGGCTATTCAACTTCAATGGAAGTTATCAACACCGAGTCGCTCGGTCTCCCCTCCGCGGCGAGCATCACAACGCTCAACATCACCTATGACAATTCAACAATCGAAGCGGAAATCGACAAAGACGGACGAATCACTTCAATGAAGCATACCCTCGTTGTTTCCGAAGCGAACGGTGAAGGAAAAATGCTCGTTCCGATCACCGTCGAACTCCACGGAAATTATGTCAGCGATTACAAAATCAGCTATTAAACTCTTTCTTTTCGGTTGACTTGATTGTTTTTTTGTGATATAATAAAACAAACTTAAATATGGAGGACTTTTGATATGGATACTTTCAAGAAGATTTTTAAAATTTTCGCAATCATCGCAACCGTTTCTGCCGCAATCGCAGGCGTTTATGTTGCCGTAACAAAGCTCATCGAAAAGAAGAACGCAAAGAATGCCGACAGCAGAGAAAACTATGTTTCATGCTCATGCTTCGACGCAGACTTCGTTTCGGAAACCGTTGCTTAAGTCACAACCTCAGCTTAATATGCCCTTTCAAAGTTTCGCCTTGAAAGGGCTTTTAATTTTTTAAAAACGCAAATTCACGCCCGTCTTCAAAGGAGGTTAACCGATGAAAAAAACGGAAAAGAAATTTTTCCTTCTTCCTTCACTTTTTTTCTTTCTCTTTTTGCTCTTTGTTTTCCCCTCAAATGCCGCCGAAACGAACGTTTCCGGCTCTTTTGAATACCGCACTTTAAACACGAAAAACGCCGAAATCGTCCGCTATCTCGGAAACGGCGAAAGCGTAAAAATTCCCGAAACGATCGGCGGAAAAGCCGTTTCAAAAATCGGGGAAAAAGCATTTTTTGAAAACGACGTTCTTTCCTCGGTTTCGATTCCGGACAGCGTTACCGAAATCGGAAAAAGCGCTTTTGAAAAGTGCGAACTTCTGAGTACGGTAATTTTTTCAAAATCACTCAAAAAAATCGGGGAAAGGGCCTTTTTTTCCTGTTCGATTTTCAGCGCAATCAATCTTCCGGATACCGTTGAAGAAGTCGGTGCGCTCGCCTTTTCAAAAACCGAAGTTGCGTTTGTGAACTTTCCGAAAAGTCTCAAACGAATCGGATATAACCCGTTCGACGACACGCCGTTTTCAAACAATCAGAACATCGGCGGAATATACTGGGGAACGTGGCTGATCGGATTTGAAGATTTTCCGCACGGAACGGACGGCGAGGAATTTTCAATCAGAAAAACAACAATCGGAATTGCGGACAACGTTTTTTCGCCCGTTACCGAAGGTCATAATCCGTATTATCTTCGTGAAATCGAAATTCCGAACGGCGTAAAATATATAGGAAAATATGCCTTTTCAAAAAGCAGGTTTTCCTCTCTTTTCCTCCCGGACAGCGTTCTTTCAATCGGAAGCGGTGCTTTTTCCGACTGTACCGCACTTAAAACGGTTGTTCTTTCAAAAAATCTCAACTTCATCGGGGAAAAGGCTTTTGAAAACACTGCCGTCGTTAACTCACAAAAGGGCGAAATCAAGTATATCGGAAACTGGATCGTTCAAAGCGAAAACACCGCGCAGACGCTCAAAATCAAAGACGGAATTGTCGGAATTGCCTCGGCTTCCTTCCTCGGTTCACCGGAAGAGCTCACCGTTTTGAAAGGTGTGAAATATATTTCACCGAACGCTTTCGGATATTACAAAAAAGGTTCTTCCTTTCAAAAAATCTCTTCTTTTAAGTTAAAATGCGAAAAGAACTCTGCCGCGCACAAATTTGCAAAATCGTCGGCCCTCTCCTTTGAAATCATCTGTCTTCACGAAAGAGTGAGCGGATGGAAAACAGACAGAAAAGCAACCGCAAGCGCTTCGGGACTTCGTCACAAGGAATGCCTTGACTGCAAAAAGGTCATGCAAAAGGAAAAAATTCCGATGAAAAAATGTGCCGCTCCCGTTCTCCTCAAGGCTGAGAACCTCAAAAACGGTGTTCGGATAACCTGGAAAAAAACCGACGGAGCAAAGTATTACATAGTCTACCGCAGAACGGCCGGCGGCTCCTGGAAGCGCCTCGGAACAACTCAAAAGCGATATTTCATTGACCAAAGCGCCAAAAGCGGCACCCGTTACGCTTACACAGTCAGGGCGAAAAACCCCGCCGGAGTTTCCGCATACAACCGAAAAGGTCTTTTGATTACGGCAAGATGAAAATTTTGAAACGCTCTTCACAAAATTCGGAAAATATCCGTTTTTCATGAAGAGCGGTTGATTTTTATTTGTCGTTCTTTTTACGGTACTGACCCGGGAGTTGTTCATTTAACCGCACAGATTTCTCTTGGATTTACATTCGACCGCTCCGCTTTCCCCTGGCACCCTCTGGTGAGGGAGCTGTCGGCTCTGCCGACTGAGGGAGAGACTTCCTACGCTGCGACCTATTCTTTTTTGGTGTTCTTCCTTTAACCGCACGGATTTCTTTTGAATTTACATCCGACCGCTCCGCTGGGGGTACTTTTGTCGATTGATACAAAAGTACCCAAAAAATCGCTTTTGGGTACGCCGCATTTGGTGAACGAAATCAGATTTGCGGGGGAAAATCTGATTTCGTTCACCGATGCGGCTTTAGATAAGTTTCTCATAACTTTTTACAATCATACAGAAAGAAAAATCCGCCTGTAGTACAAAACCGTTAGTGCCTATTGTTCTAAAGCAAAGATTCAAATTAATAAGGATTACGTTTTACTTGTGCGGATTTTAAGCGTGGAATTTTCCGATTACACTTACTTGTATGTTGAAAGTTTTAAAGGAAGGAAATCTAACCTTTTGCACCATAAAGATTTACAGATAAATTCTGAGATTAAACCGTACAAATACACAAAGGATTTATATGGTGAAAACAGTGAGGTTTAAACGGGAACCTCACGAGACTTCCCTACTATGAAAATTAAGGCAGAACCTATAAATCCACCGCATTAAATCCGCGGAGAGAAGGAAAACAGAAAACGGTCTTTTCGGTTTTCTCTGACTGAAAATCATGACAGAGTGTGGTTAACAGTCATTAGCGGATTGGTGTTATTAAAAAGCGAGATTGGCAGACGAAATCGTTGTAGACGCATCGGAAGCCGATATTTTCCTTTTTCCCCCGCAAAAGGGAAATTCGGTTTCCAAATGCGGCGTACCGAGAGCGATTTTTTGGGTACTTTTGTATCAAGCGACAAAAGTACCCCCGGCGGAGCGGTCGGATGTAAATTTAAAAGAAACCCGTGCGGTTAAAGGAACAATACCAAAAGAATAAACCACAGTGAAGGAATTCTCTCCCTCAGCCGGCAGAGCTGCCGGCTTCCCTCACAGGAGTTAGCCAAGGAAAAGTGGATTAAAATGAACCCTGTGCGGTTAAATAAAACTCTCAAAGCGATATCAAAAAAATTTTTTCCTATTATTTTCAAAAAACACTTGATTTTTCAAAAAAAATGACTACAATATAGTTTAGCACTCGGAGATAAAGAGTGCTAAGATTTAGCAATACACTGAATGGAGGATAAATATATGACAATCAAACCACTTCTTGACAGAGTAGTTCTTAAACCCACGGAAATTGAAGAAACAACGAAGAGCGGCTTCATTCTTACGAGCGCATCGCAGGAAAAGCCCCAGTTCTCCGAAGTCGTTGCAGTCGGCCCCGGCGGAATCGTTGACGGAAAAGAAACCGAAATGTACGTTAAGGTCGGCGATAAGGTAATCGCCGGAAAATATTCGGGAACCGAAGTCAAGGTTGACGACGTTGAATATACAATCGTTCGTCAAAGCGATATCCTTGCAATTGTTGAATAATCGAAAATCAGGAGGAACTTATCATGGCTAAACAGATTATCTACGGTGAAGAAGCAAGAAAAGCTCTTCAGGCCGGTATTGACAAACTTGCAAATACAGTTAAAATCACCCTCGGACCGAAGGGCAGAAACGTTGTAATCGACAAGAAATACGGCGCTCCGCTCATCACAAACGACGGTGTAACAATCGCAAAAGAAATTGAACTTGAGGACGCTTTTGAAAACATGGGCGCTCAGCTTGTCAAGGAAGTTGCAACAAAGACGAACGACGTTGCCGGTGACGGAACAACAACCGCAACCTTGCTCGCTCAGGCTCTTATCCGCGAAGGAATGAAGAACGTTGCCGCAGGCGCAAACCCGATGGTTGTCAAAAAGGGTATCAAAAAAGCGGTTGACGCCGCAGTTGAAGCCGTTAAGAAGAACTCAAAGCCCGTAACAGGTTTTGAAGATATCGCAAGAATCGCAACAATTTCTTCCGCAGACGAAAACGTCGGAAAGCTTATTGCCGAAGCGATGGAAGTTGTTACCACCGACGGCGTAATCACCGTTGAAGAGTCAAAGACTGCGGAAACCGGAAAAGAAGTTGTTGAAGGTATGCAGTTTGACCGCGGATATATTTCACCGTACATGGCAACCGACGCAGACAAGATGGAAGCCGTTATTGACGACGCTTCGATTCTTATCACCGATAAAAAGATTTCAAATATTCAGGAAGTTCTTCCGCTCCTTGAGCAGGTTCTTCAGGCGGGCAAAAAGCTTGTTCTCATTGCCGAAGACGTTGAAGGCGAAGCCCTTGCAACCCTTCTTCTCAACAAACTTCGCGGAACGTTCACCTGCGTTGCCGTCAAGGCTCCTGGCTTCGGCGACAGAAGAAAAGAAATGCTTCAGGATATCGCAATTCTCACCGGCGGTCAGGTAATCACCTCCGACCTCGGCCTTGAACTTAAGGAAGCAACCGTTGATATGCTCGGTTCTGCACGTCAGGTTAAGGTTACAAAGGAAAACACAATCATCGTTGACGGTGCGGGTGACAAGGACGCAATCAAGGCCCGTGTCAACCAGATTAAGGCTCAGATTGAAGCTTCCACTTCGGAATTTGACCGTGAAAAGCTTCAGGAGAGACTTGCAAAACTCGCAGGCGGCGTAGCCGTAATCAAGGTCGGCGCAGCAACCGAAACCGAAATGAAGGAAAAGAAGCTCAGAATCGACGATGCTCTCGCCGCAACGAAAGCAGCCGTTGAAGAAGGCTCCGTTGCAGGCGGCGGCGTTGCGCTTCTCAATGCAATTCCGGCAGTCAAAGATCTTCTTGAAAAGACGGAAGATCCCGACGAAAAGACCGGTATCAGAATCGTTATGAAAGCAATTGAAGAACCCGTTCGCCAGATTGCAAAGAACGCAGGTCTTGAAGGTTCGGTAATCATCAACGAAATCGTTTCAAGCGGGAAAATCGGCTATGGCTTCGATTTCTCGAAAGAGGAATATGTTGACATGGCTCAGGCCGGTATCCTTGACCCGACGAAGGTTACCCGTTCGGCTCTCCAGAACGCGGCTTCCGTTGCTTCAATGGTTCTCACAACCGAGTCGCTCGTTTCGGATATTCCCGATCCTGCGGCCGATGCGGCTCAGGCTGCCGCAATGGCTCAGGGC
This sequence comes from Clostridia bacterium, assembly GCA_030525185.1. Classification (GTDB taxonomy): domain Bacteria; phylum Bacillota; class Clostridia; order Oscillospirales; family Acutalibacteraceae; genus UBA6857. The sequence goes on along the minus strand of JAUNFH010000037.1, from coordinate 861 downwards.
GGCGGAATGTATTAATCCGTTTAAAAATATCAATGAGGTTGTTCCAAAGTCGGAACAGCCTCATTTTTAATATTCAGCAAAACAAAAAAGCCGAAAAGTTCATGAGAGAGCTTTTCGGCTTTTTGTGTCAAATAAAATTATTCACCAATGTGCTTAAGGCTTTCAACGAAGTCCTTGATGAGGTTGATGTAATTCTCAACGAACTTTACGATTTCGTCAATGATCTTCTTTGCTGTATCCATTATAGTTTCACCTCCCAGCGAATATCTTTAAAAATACTTTAATACATTTTTCGTAATTAGTCAATGTTTTGTTAGAAATTTCGTGATTTTTTATAAACTTTAATATAATATTCACATTTATCGAGTGCTCTCTGACAAAAAACTGAACGAATGTCGATTACTTTTTCTTTCAAAAAGACCGGCAATTTTTTCGGAAATCTCGGTGACCACGGTTGAAAAGGGGAACATTACCACCGTGCAAAGGACATTGAACAAAACATGCACGGCAGAAACAAAAACCTCTCCTTTTTCGATTTTTTCAAACAAGGAAACGATGATAACCGACGCCGTTCCGAAAAGATTGAAAAGGAGGTGAAAAAGGGCGGCGGCTTTTGCTTTTTTGTCCGAACAAAGCGCAGAAAGAAGCGTCGGAACGGTTGCTCCGATGTTTTGTCCGCAAATGATGAAAACGGCGCTTTCCCTTGAAACGGCGCCGACCGAAACGAGGGATTGAAGAATTCCGACCGTTGCGGAGGAACTTTGAACGAGAGCCGTTGAAACAAAGCCGAAAAGAAGGCCGGAAAACCGTGAGGAACAGCGTGAAAAGAACGACGAAAGAAGACCGTTTTCATTCAGCTCG
>JAUNFH010000185.1 GCA_030525185.1 Clostridia bacterium | reverse complement strand
AAAAAACTGACAGATATTCAAAAAATAATTTTAAAAGTATATATATTTTTAAAATTATATGTTAGAATGAAGCCGTAACATTTCTGTTCGGAGGTTAATGATGGAACACATGAGCCGTAAGGGCGATCTTTTGAAAAAAGCTGTCGGGCTTATCGGTACGGTGAATTTTTACATTGAAAAAACCGATGAGCACACTGCCGTTCTCACTTTTGAAAAATTGGGCTGCTTCAGTTGTGAACTCACACTGTTTTCATGCCGTTTTGAACCTGACTTTGAAGACTGCCATGTGTCCGAATGTGAATGTTTTTATTATGGAAACGGAAAAGAAAATTTCATAAGATTTTCCGACTTTTGCTTGGAGAAAGAGGGAAACGAAAAAATTGTTACAGTCTTTTTTGAAAGCGCGAAGGAAAAGTTTTGCGTTTTCAATGCCTTCAAAAGCGTCGGCTTTTTTTCAAACGAACCGTGGCGCCGCCTTTGTGATGTTTGCGGCGCAATCACGGAAAAAGGTCAACTTGTTCCCGAACTTTTGAACGCAAGGGAAAATGAAACTTTTCAGCTTGTTTCTTTCATTTTTGCAATCGGTAATCCTGTCGCAGTCGGCAATTTCAAGGTTTCCGATGACTTTTATAAACTCGTCAAAGAAGTCGGCTCGGAAAAAGCAAAAAAACTTCTTGACAAACTTGCATTTTCAAGAGGAAAGAAAACAATTCAAACCGCTTTTGAATTATTTTTTGAACTGAACAAAGCCGAAAATGAAAATCTTTTCAGAAAAGTATCGGAAATCATATTCCTTTCGCAAAAAGACTACTCCTCATTTGCCGAAGAAAACGAAAAACTGTTTGAAAAAGTTATAAAAAAGCGGGAAGAAATCACAAAAACGTTCCACGCCTTGGGTTATACCGGTGAGTACCCGTCATTTTCAAAGCAAAAAGACATAAAACTTTCAAGTTTCAATTCATACGGTCTGACGTACAGTTTAATTAACGAAAAAAATGTTTTTTGCACGGTCGATTTTTTTGAAACTTCTCCGGACGAAAAGAACGTTATAATTACCGCACTGAGCGGAACAATGACTTCAAAGGGAAAAACGGCGAAAAAAACAGACGCACTTTCCTGCTTTTTCAACACAAAAGGAAAAAGCCACGGCGAATGTACAAGCTTTGTGATTTCACAATGCGATGATGTTGTCCCGTGCTCTGCGCGGTCGGCGGACAGTTTTTCCATGATTGCCGCAAAGCGCGCCGAACTTAAAAGACTTTCAAAAAGCGAAGCGGAGTATTCCCAAACGAGACATCTCAGCTTTTGGATATATCTGTTTATGGGACTTTTTTTCGGCATCGGATTTTCGGTTTTGTTCACACCGGCAATGATGGTTTTCTCTTCGATTGTCGAACACGTTCCATTTATCGAAATGGCAAAAGATCCTTTATGGAAGGAAATTTTTCTTTTTTGTTTTTTGACCGGCGGAATACTGTTTCCGATTGCAATGTTTATTGCCGAAAGGATCGCTTCAAAAAAATAAGGAATTTTGTCGTACATAAAAGAAAGTTGTCACATATAATTGATTTTTTCCCGGCAAGTTGTGGTATTGTTCGTCTTTATGTAATATTTCTGTAAACTTTCAAAAGAGGAAACTTTTTCTTCACCCTATGGGGTAAAATAAATTTTCGATAAATTATCGTTACCATAAAAAAATGAAACCGTCGGAGGGTAATCAATGGTTTTTTCAAATTTATTCTTCGTATACTTTTTCTTTCCGCTCAACCTGATTTGCTATTTTTTTGCAAAAGATTTGAAGCAAAAGAACCTTGTCATGCTGATTTTTTCGCTCTTCTTTTACGCGTGGGGCGAACCGAAGTATGTTTTTCTTTTAATTTTTGAATGTTTGGCGGATTGGCTTTTTGCACTCGGAATCGAAAAGTTCCGAGGAACTAAAAAGGCAAAACTGCTTTTAATCGGCGCATGCGTCGTTGATTTGGGTCTGATCGGAATTTTCAAGTACCTCACATTCGTTCTGACAAACGTCAAAGCAGTGACAGGAGTACCGGAAACAATTCCTCAAATTGCACTGCCGATCGGTATCTCGTTTTACACTTTCCAGCTTCTTTCCTATGTTATCGACGTCTATCGCGGAGAGACCGAAGCACAGAAGAAGTTTTGGTACGTTCTTTTATACGCAAGCCTTTTCCACCAGTGCATTGCAGGTCCTATTGTCCGTTACAGCGACGTCTGCTACGAAATCGAAAACAGAAAAACGAACCTCAATGAAATTTCAAAAGGCATCAGCCGCTTTGCAATCGGACTCGGAAAAAAGGCACTTTTGGCGAATGTCTGCGGTTCGCTTGCGGACACGGTTCTTCTTTCCGATTCCGCCCTTTCGGTCACGGCCGACCTTCAAAAAAACATTGCGATTCTTTCAAGCCGTCCGGCTCTCGGTCTTTGGCTCGGCATGATTTTCTATATGCTTCAGATTTATCTTGACTTTTCCGCATACTCCGACATGGCAATCGGCATGGGACAAATGATCGGTTTCCATTACAAAGAAAACTTCGATTATCCGTACTGTTCAAAAAGTGTCGGAGAGTTTTGGAGAAGATGGCACATTTCGCTCGGATCGTTTTTCCGAGATTATGTTTACATACCGCTCGGCGGAAACCGAAAGGGTCTTTCAAGAACAATTCTCAACACGTTCATTGTTTGGGCGCTCACCGGCCTTTGGCACGGCGCAAGCTGGAACTTTGTTTTTTGGGGACTGTACTTTTTCCTGTTTCTGACGCTTGAACGTCTCTTCCTTCTTGAAAAACTTCAAAAGGCTCCGGGTTGGGTTTCACATATTTATCTTCTTTTCGTTTCGCTTTTCGGTTGGATAATTTTCAGATTCAGCAACATTTCGGCCGGATTTACCGTTTTGAAAGGAATGTTCGGACTTTGCGGAAACGGTTTTACAAATTTTGAAATCAACACATTCTTCAAAAACAACATTGTTTTTCTTCTTGTTGCCGCATTCGCCTGCACTCCGGCGATGAAAAACCTCGGAAAGTTCATTACGCAAAAAGCACGCCACAACGCCGACACGGCCCTTTTCAACGTTATCAGAAAAATTGCCGTTCCTCTCATTTTGCTCGTTCTTTCAACGTTTTCTTTGGTCGGAGACAGTTATAATCCGTTCCTTTATTTCCAATTTTAAAAAGGAGGAGTGATGAATTATGAAAAAACGTAAACACAGCCCAAAGTACATCAAAGCTGTTAAAAAAAGCGTCAATCTTTACAAAGTCATTCTTCCGTGTGCATTCGTCGGAATGCTCATTCTCGGCCTTTTCGTTTCGATTCTGATTCCCCTGCGGCCGAAGTTTTCGGAAAAGGAAAAGCGTGAACTTTCAAAATTTCCGTCGTTTTCAATTTCCGCTCTTGCCGACGGAAGCTTTTTCAGAGGAATCGACTCGTGGTTTTCGGATACCTTTCCGTTCAGGGAAGCCATGATTACGGCGAATGAAAAACTCCAAAACCTCAGAGGTTTCGGAGACAGAATCTACGGACTCAACAATGAAGTCAACAACGTTTCAATTCCGTCCGCAGACACCGACAGCACCGAACCGTCAACCGAAGAGAGTACAACGGAAGAAGAAAAAGAACCGACGATTCCGGAGCAACTCGGCGCAGTCGTTCAAAAGCTTTCAAACGTTGTTGTCGTCGGTGACGCCGGATACGAATATTGCTCGTTCAATCAATCGGTTGCCGATATGTATGCGTCCATCGTCAACAAAACGGCGCAGAAGCTTGCGGGAAAGGCAAAGGTATACTCAATGCTTGTTCCGACGAGCATTGACATCACAATGCCGGACTCGGTCAGAAAAGACATCAACACCTGCGACCAAAAAGAAGGCATGG
>JAUNFH010000184.1 GCA_030525185.1 Clostridia bacterium | reverse complement strand
CACCTTTTTTTACCTTTTTCTCCCATTTCGTACACCTCCCCGGGCGTGTTTGTGGTATTTAAGCCGTCGCATACACTATATGTTGTGTACTTCGGCTAATTGTTTGCAAACTATCTAAATATAGAAGAAAAAATATTCCCGGCAAAGCTATAACAAACTTTGCCGGGTTTGTATTAACTATTAATAATGTGCCACGCCGCAGGTACAATACTTGTTTGTTTTGAAAAGTTTCCAGAAAAAGCGAACAATTGCCCAAATGAATCCGCCTTTGTGGCAAAGGTGTGAGCAATTCTGAGACGGTGTGTCGGGTGTATTCGGTGTACCTGTTTTTACTCCGCAACGATCACACTTTCCGTCATTGTTGCTGTCAACGTGACCTAAAGCCGAAATTTTTTCGGTGTAACTATCACCGCAAGCCGAGCAGGTGAATGTTTTTATGCCAGACTCGGTGCAGGTTGCGGCTGTTGTGATTTTTGATGTGTAGGAATGTGTGTGTATTCCTTTTTCAATATTAAATTTAATAAGGTTACTACTCGTGTAGTGATATACCGTGCAAGCATCTACCCATGCTTCATAATATCCGGCAGGAAGAGTTAGGCTGTATGATGTGTCTTTAAGACTCCAAATAGTTTTGTAAGATTTCAAATTACCGGGTGTTCCTGTCATTATTTTCAAATTGTATAACGTTGCGTTTGCAGCCTTGCTCCAACTGAAGGTGGTTTTTGTTTCGGAATTTCCGGTTGAAACTTTTATTGAAGTTGAGCCGACTTTGTCGAATTTATAAATTGCAAATTTTTGTGCATTGCTTTGATTGTATGACCAAAGTTGAACCTTTGTACCGGCATAGCTGTCATTATTAAACACATCAAGAACTTTATCACAATGCTTGGGCTTTAGAACATATTCGCCGCTCCAACGGCCGTAGATGAACCATTGTTGATTTTGATTTGACCAATAATCAAATTCAATTATTTGTGTTCCGTCATCTGTTGCTGCTCTTTTCACGTCCAATACTTTTCCGCTCTTGCAGTTATATATAACATACGAATTATCACTTTGACGAACAAAGTGCCAAATTTCTGATGCGTCGCCGGTTCCGTTAACAATCTGAACATTTCCGTTTACCGGTGCAACCGGTGCCCAACCGTCGTTTTTAATTATAGCGGCATAGAAATCATCGCCAATGTTTTGGGGATTAGAAAATATTGAATCTTGAATAGAAACATTCGGCGATTTAACATACCAATAATCTGTCATCCTATTAAGCTTGTCATATTGATTTGAGCCGGTTATCGAAGACTGAGCAAGAGGTATTCTTCCCGAAGCATAGTACGGATTCGGATCGGCGCAATAAAACGTGTCGGTACTTGCATCATAGTCCGTGAGCAAAATTGCATGCGGCTGGCCTCTGTTATAGGCAACTACACCTTGCGGATAAGCTTTCAAAAGAGAAATATAAGAGCCCTTGATGTCGTTTTGATTAACATAGGCATGACCAACACTGATTCCGGCATATGAAAAATTATAATAGAGTCCGCCGGAGTACCATGCAACAGACGCAACATTCGACGGAGTGATACTTCTCCAATTTGAGTTTCCGGCGGCAATTGCCGTTCTTCTCATCATCATTGTTGCCGCATATAGTGTGCAGGTTACACTGCCTTTCGGTTGTTTTAAAAATACTTCCGAAGTGTTGATGTCGTTGAATGATGCCGCTTTTGCTTCTGTTTTTCCGAGCGGCACAATACCAAGCAACAGCACCACCGCCAAAACGAACGACAAAATTTTCTTAGCTTTTCCGATGTTTTTCATGTAGTCATTTCCTTTCATGTTTAAAGATTTGCAGAATATTTCTATCCGCTCCGCATATTTTAACATTGTAGGTTTATTTTGTCAACCTTTTACCTTGTTTTTTAACTTAATACTTCATGTTAAAATCAACTTGACAGGTTTGGTGATGATTATGTATGACTACAAAAAAGACATGGGCGAACGAATACGCACAAGAAGAAAACGCCTTTCAATGACTCAGGAATACGTTGCGGAAAAGCTCGGTATCTCGGTAAAACATTTCAGCGAAGTTGAAAGAGGACTCACCGGTCTTTCCGTTGAAAACCTAATAAAGCTCAGCGATTGTTTGGGACTCAGCCTTGATTACATGATTAAAGGCGACAGCGAGCACGAAACTTCTGCCGGAGTCCTCTCTGTTCCCGAAAGTATTCCAAAAGACAAACGCGAACTTCTTTCAAAACTGATTGAAATCGGTATTCAGCTTTCGATATAAAATAAGCCGCAAACGACAGCATTTCTGCATCGGTTTGCGGTTTTTCTATTTTATAAATCCCGGCGAAGTTCTCAAAAATGACCTCGTCGGGGAAAAAGATATACATTAATAATAAAATCTCTGAGCGGCACTTTGACTTTCTTCCGCCCGAAAATGTTGTCCTACTCCAAAAGGTAAAAGTCCAAACTGCCGATATATTAGGTCAGTTCCTTATCCGTCTTTCCGTTTTTGCGGCACACAAAGATTGACTTTACCTCTTTTGTCTCGCCGGGAAAAATACTTTCGGCTTTAACACTTCGGCATAAATGTAATAACTTTGCAAAAAAATTAATTCTTTGTTGACTTATTTTATTTTTTGTGCTATTTTTACCTTGCAAGGCGATATTCGCAAAAAACATCGGAAAAAGGCGGGAAAAACCGTTGATTTCCGACAATCAGACAAAGTATAAATTATATACTGATGAAAAGGAGATTACAAACATGAAACGTACATTAAGTCTGGTGCTTTGCATCCTCATGATTTTTTCCGTGTTCTGCATTACTGCGGGAGCGGCAAAAGAAAAAACATTTGAAGATTTCAAGTATCTCGTCACGAACAAAACCGACGTCACCGTTACGAAATACACGGGAACCGCAGCAGAAGTCACCGTCCCGGCAAAAATCGACGGAAAGACCGTCACCGCAATCGGAGACAAGGCTTTTTCAAACAACAACACCGTTAAAAAAGTTACCGTTTCCGAAGGCGTAAAATCAATCGGATTGTATGCATTTTATTATTGCGAAAATCTTGAGTCGGTTAAACTTCCGAAAACTCTTGAATCAATCGCCGCTTACGCATTTGTTGCCTGCAAAAAGCTTGAAAAAATTGATCTTCCGAAAAATCTTTCAAAGCTCGGCGTCAATGTTTTCACGAATTGCTCGGCACTCAAAGAGATTACCGTTCCGAAGAAAATCACCGCAATTCCCGACGCAACTTTTGAAAGTTGCACGTCGCTCAAAAAAGTTTCTCTCCCCGATTCGCTGACAAGAATTGACTATGCCGCATTCATGGAGTGCAGTTCGCTTGAATTCATCAAGTTGCCGTCAAAACTTTCTTTCATCGGAATCAACGCTTTTTCCGGTTGCACCGCACTCAAGGCGATTTTCCTTCCGGACAGCGTTACGGAAATCGGTCAAGGCGCATTCAGCTATTGCACGGCTTTGAAATCCGTCGCTCTTTCGAGTAACCTCAAAACAATCGGATCAGGCGCCTTTGAAGAATGCACCGCTCTCAAAAACATTCATATTCCGAAGAGCGTCGGCAAGATTCGTTCGGACGCTTTCCGTGATTGTGTAAAGCTTGAAAACATCAGCGGCGGAAAGGGTATCACCGAAATCGGAAGCGAAGTTTTCTACGGAACTGCTTTTGCAAAGAACAAAGACAATTGGGAAAACGGCGCGCTCTATTTCCGCAACTGTCTCGTTGCCCTCAGCAAAAACGTCAAAGGCACTTACAAGGTCAAGGAAGGCACAACCGTAATTTCCAATGATATCTTTAATTTCTGCAAGAAGCTCACCGGTGTTTACCTTCCCGAAAGTGTTACCTCGGTTGCAACATCGGGCAAGAACAGTCACT
>JAUNFH010000036.1 GCA_030525185.1 Clostridia bacterium | reverse complement strand
AACAACAACCATTCCGCCCGGGTGCTGACCGGTCGTTCTTTTGACGCCGGTGCATCCGATTGTAAGTCTCGACTCTTCCGCGCGTGAAACTTTTTTGCCTCGCTCGTCAAGATATTTTTTAACGAAACCGAAAGCCGTTTTGTCCGCAACGGTCGCCATTGTTCCCGCTTTGAAAACGTGGGACGAACCGAAAAGTTCTTCGGTGTATTTATGTGCGCGCGACTGATAATCTCCGGAAAAGTTAAGGTCGATATCGGGGCTTTTGTCTCCTTTGAAGCCGAGGAAAGTTTCAAAGGGAATGTCGTGGCCGTCACGGTCCATCGGTGTTCCGCATTCCGGGCAGTCCTTTTTCGGAAGGTCATAACCCGAACCGACTTCACCGTTGAGGAAAAATTCGGAGTGTTTGCACTTCGGGCAACGGTAATGCGGAGCAAGAGGGTTAACCTCCGAAATGCCCGATGCGTTTGCAACATACGACGAGCCGACCGAACCACGCGAGCCGACGTGGTAGCCGTGATCTTCCGAGTTCTTAACGAGCTTTTGGGCAATCATGTAAAGAACGCCGAATCCGTGGTGGATTATCGAATCGAGTTCCCTTGTCAGCCTTGAAGCAACATATTCGGGAACGGGATCGCCGTAAAGGCGCTTTGTTTTTTCCCAGCAGAGCTTTTTAAGTTCGTCGTCCGCTCCCTCAAGTGACGGCGGATAGTTTCCGCTCGGAATCGGAGTGAGTTCTTCAATCATATCCGCAATTTTTCCGGGGTTTTCAATAACAACTTCTCTCGCCGTTTCTTCGCCGAGATAATCAAATTCGGCAAGCATGTCTTTTGTGTTTCTGAAAAAGAGCGGAGCCTGCTTGTCCGCGTCTTGGAATCCCTGACCGGCCATAAGAATCGCACGGAAAACACTGTCTTCGGGGTCGATGAAATGAACGTCGCAGGTTGCAACGGTCATCTTTCCGAGTTCGTCCGCAACATGAATAACCTTTCGGTTCATGTTTTGAATGTCTTCAATGCTGTTGACGTTCGGAAACCGTTCGCTGTCAATCATATAGCGGTTATTTCCGCAGGGCTGAATTTCAAGGTAATCGTAAAAGGAAGCGATTTTCATGACTTTTTCATCACTCTGACCCGTTGCGATTGCGCGGTAAAGTTCACCCGCTTCGCACGCGCTTCCGACGATGATTCCCTCGCGGTATTTCATCAGTTCGCTCTTTGGAATAATCGGCTTTCTGTGAAAGTACTTGACGTTTGAAAGCGAGATGAGTTTATAAAGGTTTTTTAGTCCGGTGCTGTTTTTTGCAAGGAGAATCTGGTGAAAATACTTTGCTTTCTTTTCCTTTTTCCAGTTTTCAAAGCTCTGTTCGTCATCGTTGATGAAATAGCCTTCCATTCCGAGAATGACTTTGATTTTTCCTCCTGCGGCGGCAATCGCTTCCGGAAAAGCCTGAACAACGCCGTGGTCCGTAATTGCAATCGCCTTGTGTCCCCATGCGATTGCCCTTTTAACAAGATCCTTTGCGTCGGTCATTCCGTCCATCATTGACATTTTTGTGTGCAAATGGAGTTCGACGCGTTTTTCTTGTGCATCGTCAATCGGCGGAATTTTTTGAATTGTTGAAATTGCCTTCGGGCTGATTACGGTTTCGCCCGAATATTTGTCGAAAGTGAGATCGCCTCTGAGAAGAATGGTTGCGCCGTCCTTAACCTTTTCAAGAATGTGAGCGCAATAATCTTTCTTTTCAAAAATTTTGCAGGTGTAAGCGTATGTACGGTCGGTGATGTTGAACGTGACGATATTGCTTCGTCCGTCACGGGTTTCACGGACTTCAAGGCCGAAAACGTCTCCCCAAACAACGCACGAACCGTCTTCAATGCTGATTTCAGAAAGAGGGCGCGGCTTTTTCGTGATTTTGTTTCCGAGAACAGGATGAGCCGTTTCAAAGTAAAGGGGGATTCCCTCAATGACTTTGTGTTCCTTCGGTTTTGTTGCGGCGGCTCTGACCTCTTCCGGGTCAATGCCCTTCGCCCGCATATTGTTGTCCTCCGCTTCGCGGATCATCTGAGAATATGCTTCGTCCTCAAGAGAGATTTCTTCCCCTTTAAACTCAACGTTCACCTTCCTTGAAAAGCGTTCAAAAATGAGCCGTTCCATGAATTCCTTGCAGCCGCAAGACTCAAGAATGTTTTGTCCGCCGTGAACAAGATAAACCGAAAGCGTTGTTCCGTCAAACGAAGCCGACGCGTCAACAAAAAAGCCGTTCGTTGCGGCAATTTTTTCGTTTGCTGCCTTAACGAGAGAAGAAAAATATGCCTCGGAAAAAGCTGAAGGCTCCATCTTCGGAACAATCACCGCCGAATCAAGATTCAGCTTTTCTTTGAGCCAATTTTCAACGAAGGCGATATCCTTTTCAAAAACAAGAACGGAAAATGAAAGGTGAAGCTCCATTTTCCTGCTTTCCATATATATTTTTATGTTATCAATGCCGCAATGCGAAAATGCCGCGGCCGCTTGTCCGCCCCCGGGAATTTCTCCGAAGACCGAAAAAAAGCTTTGATTTTCCATTTATTCTCCCTTTGTTCCAATGCCGTTTATGATTCGATTAAAATTCAGACGGAAAGCACAAACTCCGGCTGATAGAACTCTTCCGTTGTCTGCGCTTTCCGACCGAGAATCGGTTATAAATTTTCAATTTCTTTCATCAGTTCGTTCACAAGCTCACTTTCCGGAACCTTGCGAAGAATTTCGCCGTGTTTGAAAACAAGGCCGCAACCGTCTCCGCCGGCAATTCCGACGTCGGCTTCCCTCGCTTCGCCCGGGCCGTTGACAACGCAACCCATGACGGCAACCTTAATCGGTTTTTTGACGTTTCTGAGTTTTTCCTCAACCTCGTTTGCAAGCGAGATAAGATCAATCTTTGTTCTTCCGCAGGTAGGACAGGAAACGAGCGTCGGTGTGTCGTTTTTGAGTCCGGCGGCCTTGAGAATGTCAAAACCGGCATAAACCTCCTCAACCGGGTCGTCCGTGAGCGAAACGCGGATTGTGTCGCCGATTCCGTTCATGAGAAGCGTTCCGATTCCGACGGCGGATTTGAGCATTCCCATCCGCTTTGTTCCCGCCTCCGTAACGCCGAGATGAAGCGGATAATCGCACCTTGACGAAACTTCCTTATACGCTTCAATCATCGTTTGAACGTTTGAGGATTTTATTGAAATCACAATGTCGTCAAAGTCGAATTTTTCAAGGAGACGAACGTGATACATTGCGCTTTCAGCCATCGCCTGTGCGGTGGGAGCGCCGTATTTTGCGAGAATATGTTTTTCAACCGAACCGGAGTTTACGCCGATTCTTATCGGAACTCCGTTCTTTTTGCAGGCGTCGGCAACCGCTTTCACGTTTTCGTCGGCACCGATGTTTCCGGGATTTATGCGAACCTTATCAACTCCGGCGGCAACACATTCGAGCGCAATTTTATAATTAAAATGAATATCCGAAACAATCGGAACGGAAACATTTTCTTTAAGTGCGGCGATTGTTTTCACCGCTTCAAGGTCAGGAACGGCGGCGCGGATAATTTCGCATCCGGCCTTTTCAAGCTTTTTCGCCTGGCGAACGTTTCCGTCAATGTCATGCGCCTCAACGTTGAGCATCGACTGAACCGTTATCGGGCTGTCTCCTCCGATAAAAATGTTTCCGACTTTGATTTTTTTTGATTTTCTTCTTTCAATCACATTAATTCCCCCAAAACAAAAATCATGGGCAATAAATTTTTACATAAATCCGACTCCGGAAATCCACTTCCAAAGGTCGCTTGCGGAAATGACCGCCATGAAAACAAGAAGCAGTATAAGTCCTGCGGCATGAATCCAGTTTTCGTATTTCGGCGGAACCTTTTTCCGGAAAATCAGCTCAACGAACATGAAGAAGAGCCTTCCGCCGTCAAGGGCGGGAATCGGAAGAAGGTTGAAAAGGCCGATATTTATCGTGATGAGAGCCATAATGAGGAACATTGAGCTCCAATCCATTGTCTGCGCGCTTTGTTCGGCAAAATCCGCAATGACCGAAACCGTTCCGATCGGACCCGCAAGGTCATTGATTCCGTATTTTCCGGTTAGCATGTCAAAAAGGCTGAGATATACCATTCTTGACATTGTTGCGGTATATCTGAACGCTCCGCCGACAACGTTTGAAAACGTTCTGTTCACGCCGAGAATCGAAAAGTCGAACGCCGTGACCGTTGCCATCGTAACTTTCTCAACCGTCTTTTCCTCACCGTCACGAAGAATTGTGAAATCGATTGTGTAATCGGTGTCTTTTCCGATTTCTTCCATGAGCGCCGTGTTCGATTTGACCTTAACCCCGTTGACGGCAATAACTTTGTCGCCGTCCTTGAGACCTGCCTTTTTGAGTTTTGAGCTTACGGAAGAGATTACGCAGTTTTCGTCGTAAGAAAAGTTTCCGCCGGTGCGGATTGCAAAGTTGACTTCCGGAAGTTCAAGTTTTTTGCCGTCGCGTTCAACAACAAAAGAATATTTTCCCGTGTGGTTTCGCTGCATAAGAAAGCTTATGTCGTAATCGGAAAAAACGTGTTTTCCGTCAATTTCAAGAATCTTGTCGCCGGTTTTGAGTCCGCCTTCGGCATTGCTCGTTGCGTTTTCATAAAACGAAGCAACGGTCGTTGTTCCGACGAGCGGATTTTTCTGATTCGTTCCGACTCCGGCAACGATGAGAATGCAGATGAGAACGCCGAGAATGATGTTGTTGACCGCTCCGGCGGCGGTGATAATCATTCTCTGCCAAACCTTTTTGTTGCAAAACGCACCGTCGTCGTCGCTTTCCTCCTCTTCGCCCTCCATGCTGACAAAACCGCCGATCGGGAAAAGGCGGAGCGCATATTTTGTCTCCTTGCCTTGCTTTTTGAGGATTGTCGGACCCATTCCGAGCGCAAACTCGTTGACCTTTACTCCGAAAATTTTTGCAAAAATGAAATGGCCGAATTCATGAATAAAAATTATGAATCCGAAAAAGAGAATTGCAACAAGAATCGGCCAAACCTTTGCCCAAACTTCGGGAAAAGTCAGAAGTAAATTAAGTTTCATTCTATCACCTTACATGACTTTCGACGAATTTTCTTGCGGTTTTGTCCGCTTCGAGAACGTCCGAAAGTGTATAATTTTCTTTTGAAACACCGTTTGAAAGAGCGGCTTCAACGAGGTCGGCAATTTCAAGACAGCCGACTTTTCCGTCTCTGAAAAGTTCGTTTGCCTTTTCGTTGGCGCCGTTTGCGATTGCCGGGAAAAGGCCGCCTTTTTCGATTGCGCCGCAGCAAAGATTTATGCAACGGAACGTTTCGTAATCCGGCTTTCTGAAAGTGAGGTTTCCGTAATCGGAAAGCGAAAGGCGCTTCACCGGGGATTCGATTCTGTTCGGATATGTCAGCGCATACTGAATCGGAATTCTCATATCCGGAACGCCGAGTTGCGCGATGACGGAATTGTCAACATACTCAATCAAAGAATGAACAACGCTTTCACGGTGAACAACGATTTGAACCTCCGACGGCGGAACGTCAAAAAGCCAAACCGCTTCAATCAGTTCAAGACCCTTGTTCATCATCGTTGCGCTGTCAACGGTAATTTTTGCGCCCATGCTCCAATTCGGGTGTTTGAGCGCTTGGGCAACGGTCACGTCTTTGAGTTCGTCCCTTGTTTTTCCGAAGAACGGACCGCCCGAAGCCGTTAATATTATTGATTTGAGTTCTTCCTTTTTATTCATGCCCTGAAGGCACTGAAAAATTGCGCTGTGTTCGCTGTCAACGGGAAGAATTTTAATTCCGTTTTCCTTCGCCGTTTTTGTCACGAGACTGCCGCCGGCAACAAGCGTTTCCTTGTTCGCGAGGGCAAGACTTTTTTTTGCGTTCAAAGCGCAAAGAGTCGGTTCAAGACCCGCCATACCGACAATTCCGTTGAGCACAGTGTCGCACGTTTCTTCCGCCGCGCATTCGCAAACGCCGTTTTGACTGGAAAGAACTTTTATATTCGTGTCACGAAGTCTTTCTTTAAGGTCTTTCGCCGCTTTTTCGTCGGCAAGGGCAACCTTTTTGGGGCAAAGCTCCCTCGCCTGTTTTTCAAGAAGTTCGGCGTTGCTGTTTGCGGTGAGTGCGGTAATTTTTATGTTCGCTTTTTTGCAGACGTCAATTGCCTGAGTACCGATTGAACCGGTCGAGCCGAGAATCGAAAGTTTTTCTGTCATTTTCTTTCACCTTCAAAACAAAAAACGATTTTTGGCTTATGCATAAATCAAAGCGTAAATTCCGTAAAGCACCGGAAGAACAAAAAGGCTGCTGTCAAAGCGGTCCATTATTCCGCCGTGGCCGGGAAGAAGATTGCTGTAATCCTTGATTCCGACGTTGCGTTTGAGCACCGAAGCGGCAAGGTCGCCGAACATACTGACAACGGAGAGTACGCACGAAATCGGAATAATATAAAGATACTTCATTGCGCTTTCGCCGAAAAAGGCATGATAGCCGAGTTTTCCCGTTCCGAAAGAGAAAAGGAAAAGCAAAAGAACGTTGACCGCCGCGGTGATGAGCGTTCCGAAAATTGCGCCTTCAAACGACTTTTTCGGGCTGATGTTCGGCGTCATTTTGTGCTTTCCGATTTTTCGTCCGACGAGGAACGCAAAAACGTCCGTGACCCACGAGCAGGAAAACGCAAGCATAACGAGGAAAACGCCCTCATGGTGAGTCAATTTTTCGGGCGCAAGTTTTGAAATATCGTTGAGCCTTATGAAGCAAGTGAACGAATACGGAATCGCAACGGAGGAAAACAGCGCCGCAACAGAATCGACATACTTGATTTCCTTATTGAAAACGACCGCAAGGAAAAGAAGCAAAAGAGCATAAAAACTGACGAAAACACCGACGGGTTTAATCGGAATGTCATAGCTGACATAAAACGCCGAAAACGCACTCACAACGCACGAAACGGCAAAAAGAATTTTGCTTTTTGCTCCGCACGCACGAAGAAGTTCAAACGTTGCCATCGGTGAAATTGCGGCGACCATGAGCGTATAGCCCGGTCTGAAATCAAAGCAGATTGAAAGCAGGAAAAGAATCAGCCCGGCCGTAATTATCAGCGTTGAACGGGTTCTTTCTCCTTTGAATTTAATTTTTTTCATTATCTATACCAAAACAGAAGTTTTTCTGTCCTTTCTTTCACGGTTAAAATCACACTCCGCCGAAACGACGGTTGCGCTTTGAATATACCTCAATCGCCTTGTCAAGATCCGCGGGCGTAAAGTCCGGCCAGAGCACGTCGCTTGAATAAAATTCGGCGTAGGCAAGTTGCCAAATTAGGAAATTTGAAAGCCGTTCTTCGCCGCTCGGACGGATAACAAGATCCGGGTCGGGCTGACCGGCTGTGTAAAGATTTTCGGAAATCATGTCTTCCGAAATGTCTTCCGGCGAAAGTTCGCCGTCTTTGACTTTTTGGGAAAGGCGTTTGACCGCATGAACAATCTCGTCCCTTCCGCCGTAATTCACGGCGATGTTGATATGAATTTTGTTTTTGTCCTCGGAACGGGTTTCGACAATGTCCATAAGCTCGACGATATCCTGCGGCATACCTTCACGGGAACCGATGAAATGAACGTTATATCCGGCCTCTTCGTTTTCTCCCTCACGCTCTTCCATTTCTCCGAGGTATTCGCGGAAAAGGTCCATGATTTTTCCGACTTCCGAAGCGGAACGCTTCCAATTTTCGGTTGAAAAAGCATAAAAGGTCATATATTTTATTCCGATATCGGAGCCGTACTGACAGATTTTTCTGAAAACTTCCGCCCCGACCTTGTGTCCTTCGGTGCGTTCAAGTCCCCTTTTCTTTGCCCAGCGTCCGTTTCCGTCCATGATTACGGCAATATGCCGGGGTAAAATAATATCTTTCTTTTCCATTTTGCGGCTCCTTCTTTAAAAATACTTTCACACATCAAAAAAAGCTGAAAAATAATAATTTTTAAAACTTTTTCCGGCGTTCGATTTTAAAAAGGGCTGACGCCAAAGGCGACAGCCCGGTGTTTCAAAATCAGATTTCCATGATTTCCTTTTCTTTTGCGCTTGCAACTTCTTCAATCTCTTTGACGCAGTTGTCGGTGATTTTCTGAATTTCCTTTTCGCCGTCCTTGAGGTCGTCTTCAGTGATTGTCGAATCCTTTTTCATTGCCTTGAGGTTTTCAATGCAGTCACGGCGAACCGAACGGGCGGCAACTTTTGAGTTTTCGGCAATTTTCTGAACTTCCTTAACAAGGTCGCGACGTCTGTCTTCGGTGAGCGGCGGGAAAGTGAGGCGGATTACGGTTCCGTCGTTCTGCGGATTGATTCCGATGTCGGAAGCGAGAATTGCCTTTTCAATTCCCTTGAGAACGGACTTATCCCACGGCTGAATAACAAGAACTCTTGCTTCGGAAACAGAAACGGAAGCAAGCTGGCCGACCGGCGTCGGAGTTCCGTAATAATCAACGGTGAGTTTGTCAAGAATCTGCGGATTTGCTCTGCCTGCGCGGATGCCGGCATATTCGCTCTTAAGAGCGTTCACGGTTTTACCCATTTTTGTTTTTGCTTTTTCAAATACTTCTTTCATAGTGTAAACTCCTTTATTGATATGGTTTGTTTTATAATTTTACGGTTAAATATTAATTATCAGATATACGATTCCGAAAACCAGAGCCACCGCGGCAACGGCAAGATAAATTCCGCCGATAACGCGCAAAAAAGTCACATACTTTTTTGACGGTCTTAAGTTTTCACCCTCGGACTTCCAGTTTTCCGTGCTTTTCCAAAAAAGTTCCGGTTTAAAAAGGGAAAGGCTGCCGACAACAACAAAGAAAATAAAGAGCGGTATCAGGATAATTAAATCCATTGCTTTTTCCCCTTTTTATCCCACTGCAACTTTCTTTAAGACACAATCGTTCCGATCTTTTCGCCCTTAACCGCACGGACAATGTTTTCCGGGTCGTTGAGGTTGAAAACAAGGATTGAAATTCCGTTGTCTCTGCAAAGCGAAGCCGCTGTGCTGTCCATTACGGCAAGACCTTTTTCAAGAATTTCGCTGTGAGAGAGCGTGTCATATTTAACCGCGTCCGAGAACTTGTTCGGGTCTTTGTCATAAACTCCGTCAACATTTGTTGCCTTGAAAATTACCTCTGCGTTGATTTCCGCCGCACGAAGAGCCGCCGCGGTATCGGTTGAGAAGAACGGGTTGCCCGTTCCGCAGCCGAAAATTACGACTCTGCCCTTTTCAAGGTGGCGAACCGCCTTGTTTCTGATGTAAGGTTCGGCAACCTGCTGCATTGTGATTGCGGTCTGAACTCTGACGGGAACGCCGAGCTGTTCAAGAGTATCCGCAAGCGCAAGCGAATTCATTGCCGTTGCAAGCATTCCCATGTGGTCGGCACGGGTGCGGTCCATTTCGCCGCTGCTTCTTCCGCGCCAGAAGTTTCCGCCGCCGACAACAAGACCGATTTGAACGCCGAGGTCGGCGCAGTCTTTGACCGACTTGCAAATTTTACCTACCGTTTCAAAGTCAATTCCTTTTCCGTCTTTGCCTGCAAGAACTTCTCCGCTGAGTTTGAGAAGGATTCTTTTATATACGTTCTGCATTTTTTGTACACCTCCGAAAATATCGGTAAACTATAACATACCTATACGGATATTTTACTAAATATGAGCCGTGCTGTAAAGTGTTTTTTCAAATATTTATAAAGCCCTTGTATTACTTGGCCTTGAAAAAGTGCGTTTTGATGAACTCAACAATTTTTGAAAGCCATTCGTCAAGCTTACTTAAAAAGTTTTTGTCAGCCTGCGAAGAATCGGACGGAATCTCAACGTTTTCGGTCAGCGAAGTGCATTTTCCGCTGTTTCTGTCAAGGGAAAGGAACTGCGGAAAGCGCGGATCGGTGCGGACATCGACCGCCTTTTCGCTCGTTGCAATCCAAACGAGAAGTTTTCCGCTGTCGTGTTCACGGCCGTATTCAACGTGGCTCATGTTCTTGACGAACCACGTTTTTTCCGGGAGAATACAAACCGAAGCGTCGATAACACCGTCGGTTGAAACGTGATTGTGCGTCTTGTCCGAGCAGGCTTTTTCATGAGAATAAGACGATGCGTCGAGTGTTTTTCCGTAATCCGCAACCTTTGCGTAGCCTGTCATAAGATATGTATCAATAAGAGTGTCGGTATGATTGCGCGAGCCTTCCGTAATCGGAATTCCGGCGTAACCGTAAGCTCCGGTGAAATAAACATTCACACCGTTGCTTTCAGCCTTTTTGATGATTTCTTCCGTTTTCATTCCGACGTTATATGCGTATTCGTCGGTTTTTTTGATGAAACTTTCGCTCAAAGAACCGTAAGACGTCATCTGCTCTTTTGCTTTTTCATAGTATTCGCAGTTCATAAGACCCCAAATTCCGGGGAAACGAATAAATGTATCCATGAAAACTTTTGAATAAACCGGCTCTTTGAGAGCTTCGATAACCGCCTTGAGATAAGCGTTGATTGCTTTTTTTGCGCCTTTTCCGTATTTTGCAAGAGTACTTTCTCCGAGACCGAAAAGTTCGTAAGCGAAGTCGCTCTTGACAAGAAACTCTTCAAGATAATTGAGAACGGCGTCAAGCTCGATTTCAATGTTTCCGGAAAAAAGCTTTCCGACAATGTCCGTTCCGCAAACGGCCGTTGAAGCAAAAACAACGTTGTGAAGTTTTTCGCTGCCGTATTTGTAAATATATGACGTTGTTACCGTTCCGCCGAAGCTCATTGCAACGAGCGAAACCTTTTTGCTTTTCGTTTCCTTGAGAACGTTCTCAATCATTTCGTTCAGGTCGTCCGCAATGTCCAGTGCGCTTCTTCTGAAGTCATAATAAAAGAAATATGTTCTGTCCCAGCCGATTTTTTCCGAAATTGCACGGACAACGCCTCTTTCGCTTCCCTTTGTTGCTTCGTCGTCCTTGAATTCGTCATAGTTTCCGGCACTTTCCGGGAAAAGCGGCGGGGCAATGTTATAAACCGAATTTCCGTTTTCGTCGCACTTCATTTTTTCAAAAAAGTCATGAATCGGTTTTGCTCCGTATTTTCCGAGAATATCCCACTTGTTAAGAAGAACTGCCGCGGAAAGCGACGGAACGAGTTTGAGAATATTCGTGACAAGCGTTTCGGCCGAAGGCGGAAAAACACTTTCTCCCGTGTCCGAATCATAAAGCGGAAACGTTCCCATTCCGCTGACGACAATTACGGGAGTTTTTTCTTTCGTTTCATTCGCCGCAAAAGCAGCGGAAGCACACGAAAAAATCAGCAAAACAGAGAGAAGAACCGAAATAAGTTTTTTCATATTTTATCCTCCGATCAGTTTCTCGCCATGTCAAAAAGTTTTACGATCAGCGAGAAAAAGTTTTTCCAAAATTCCGCAAGACGTGAAAAGACATTTGACTTTTCGTCATAAACGCTGTGCTTAACTTCGCTTCCGGTGAGGTTTTTGAGTTTTCCGGTCGTGTTGTTGAACTCGGAAAATTGTGCATAGCCGTCTTCGTCGTTAACCGAAAGCTCTTTTTCGCTTGAAACGAGCCAAAGGAGAAGGTTGCTCGCTTCGGTGTTGTTTCTGAAGCCGACGTGCTTCATATATTTGATGAACCATGTCTGCTCAGGGAAAAGGCAGGTTGAAGCGTCGATGATTCCGTCAACGGAAAGGTGTTTGTGGGTTTTGTCCCCGCAAACTTTTCCGTCGGCTTTATAATCGTTTCCGAGGTTTTCGCCGTAAAGAGCGCAGGTTGCGCCGAAGGATTCGTTCTTCGTTTCAATCAAGCAGTCGCTTTGCTCCCATGCCGTTTTTGTCACCGGAAATCCGACATAGCCGTAAGACGCGGTAACATAAATTTCGGTTCCGCTCTTCTTTGCTTTGAGCATAAGCTCTTCGGCGTTGTTTTGAACGTTGTAATGATAATCGTCAATACGATCCGAAAACGTTTTCGTCATTCCGTTTTTTTCCATTTCCTTTTTTGCCGCGGAATAATATTCATCCGGACAGAACGACCACATTCCCGGCATTGAGGCAAAAGATGCTGAAAGAAGCTCGTCATATGCCTTTGCGTTCGTTTTCTCAAGGAAGGCGGCAACGAATTTATCGATTGCCGAAGAAACGGCCGGAGTGAGTTCCATCTGAGTTTGAACAACGGAAATCAGCGTCTGCGTGAAAAGCTCTCCCCTTTCAAAACTGAAAAGGCGTTCGAGCAACATATCCGTCGTGATTTCAAGTTGCTTTGAAAAAAGCTCTCCGATGAGGTCAATGCCTTTTGAGGCAACGAGGCAATAAACAATTTTTTTAATGCTCTCGCTTCCGTGTTTGTAAAGATATGTATTCGTGATTACGCCGCCCATGCTGCACGGAACGAGGGTAACCTTTTGAACGTTCTTTTCCTTCTTGACGTTTTCGATATATTGATGAAGTCCTTCCGCGCTTTCAAACGGATCAAGCCGCCAGTCATAATTGTAATAATAAACGTTTTCTCCGCCGAGAGAAGCGGCAAGGGCTTTTGCAATTCCCTGTTCGTCCTCATCGTTTTCGTTTTCAAGAATTTCCGGATAATTGTTCACCGAAAGCGGAAACGACGGGGCTTTGATGTTATGAACCGAATTTCCGTTTTCATCGCAGGAAACAACTTCAAAAATTCCGTCAAAAACGTTTTTGAAACATTTTTCGGCAAAGTATTCCCAATCACCGGAAAGAACCGATTTTGAAAACGGAAAAACCGATTTTCCGACAACTTTTATTATTCCCTTGGTTGAAGCCGGATAAACCTTTGCCCCGCTTTCTCCGTCATAAAGAGGGAATGACGACATTCCGCTGACAACGATTACGGGAGTTGTTTCGTCTTTTGCGAAAGCAAACGCCGAGACCGAAAAAATCATCACTGCGCACAAAAACAATGCAAGAGTTTTTTTCATAATTTTCATGTTTTTCCTCTCCTTCTTTTTAATTTTCCGAAAAGCGTTTTATTTCTTTTCGAGCTTTGCGTAATTAGCCATAAGTTTTTTTGTTCCGGCTTTTTCAAAAGCAATTTCAATCATGCTGTCGTTGCCCATCTTTTTGACGGAAACAACAACTCCTGTTCCGAAAACTTTGCTGACGACCGTGTCTCCGACCGAATACAAGACGGTTGAAACAGGCGTTTTTTTCGGTGCCGACGAACGGATTTTTGAAAGGACGCCGCTTCCGCCGGAGGAAGTTTTGCGTTCCGGAACGCTTTCCTTTTTTGAATATCCGCCGGAGAATTCGCCGGAAAAACCGCTTTTTCCGAATCCGCCGAACGTCTCCTGCCGGACTGGAGCGAAACCGTTCCTTCCGACGTGTTCGGTAAGGTTCTCCGGAATTTCAGAAAGAAAGCGCGAAGGAAGATTCCGCGAAGTTGAACCGAAGAGCATTCTCATGTTTGCGTGGGAAAGATAAAGCTTTTGTCTTGCTCTGGTAATTCCGACGTAAGCAAGTCTTCTTTCCTCTTCAACTTCCTGCGGATAATACATACTCTGAACACCCGGGAAAATTCCTTCCTCCATTCCGGGAATGAAAACAACGGGAAATTCAAGTCCTTTTGCCGAATGAAGCGTCATCATTACGACGGCGTCTGTCTGCGCGTTATAGTTGTCGATATCCGTCATAAGAGCAACTTCTTCAAGGAACCCGGAAAGGCTCGGTTCCTCGTTTTCCGTTTCATAGGTCACAAGGTTCGTGATAAGTTCCGAAATGTTTTCAAGTCTTTCGGCGCCCTTTTCCTGATCAAGCTTCAAAAAGTTCAGATATTCCGTCCGATCAATGAGCTCTTTGAAAAGCTCGTCAAGGTGCATATCGTCCGCTTTATCGTTAAACTCCTTAATGAGAGCGGAAAATTCAAGGAGCTTTTTTGCGCTTCGTTTAAGCTGTTCATATTCGTCTGCGTGCGAGATAACCTCAAAAAGGCTTACGCCGAGTCCCGTTGCAATTTCAAAGGCTTTGTTGATTGTTGTTTCGCCGATTCCGCGTTTCGGAACGTTTATCACTCTTCTGAGCCTGATGTTGTCATTTGGATTGTTGACAACGGTGAGATATGCGATTGCGTCACGGATTTCGGCTCTTTCGTAAAAGCGGAAGCCGCCGATGATTCGATACGGAATTCCGGCTCTGACCATTCCCCGTTCGATTGAGTTCGACTGTGCGTTCATGCGGTAAAGAACGGCGTGGTCCGAAAAAGTATATTTTCCGCTGCTGACGTTTTCTTCGATCGTTTCGGTAATGAAACGGGTTTCGTCCTGTTCGTCGTATGCGGTTTCGATAACAACTTTGTCTCCCGGGTTGTTGTTCGTCCAAAGGTTCTTTCCCTTTCGCTGGGTGTTGTTTGAAATAACTTCGTTTGCAACGTCAAGGATAGTCTGTGTTGAGCGGTAATTCTGCTCCAAACGGATTGTCTTTGCGTTTGCGTATTGATTTTCAAAGCTCATGATGTTTTCAATCGTTGCTCCGCGGAAGCGATAGATGCTCTGATCGTCGTCGCCGACAACGCAGATGTTTTTGTGGCCGCCGGCAAGAAGCTCGGTCAGTCTGAACTGTGCGTGGTTTGTGTCCTGATATTCGTCAACCATTATGTACCTGAACTTTTTCTGATAGTGTTCTCTCACATCCGAAAAGTTTTCAAGAAGTTTGACCGTGTTGTTGATTATGTCGTCAAAATCCATCGCGTCGGCTTTTTTCAGCTCATCCTGATACATTTTATAGGCAGAGCCGATTTTTTGAAGGCGAACGTCGTTTCCTGCCTGTTTGAGATATTCCTGAGGTGAAACGAGATTATCCTTCGCCCTGCTGATTTCGGAAAGAATCGTTTTGTAAGAAAGAACGCTTTCTTTAATGTCGAGCTGGCGCTGACATTCCTTCATGAGCCTTTTTGAATCGTCCGTGTCATAAATCGTGAAGTTCGACGTATAGCCGAGAACTCCGCCGTCCCGGCGCAAAATCCTTGCGCAGCAGGCATGGAACGTGCTCGCCCAAATGTCGTTCGCTTCGGCTCCGAGCATTTTTTCAAGGCGTTCCTTGAGTTCGTTCGCCGCCTTGTTTGTGAAGGTGATTGCAAGAATCTGCCACGGCCTTGCGTTATCAACGGAAAGAAGGTCCTCAATGTCAAAAAGAAGGTCCGTTTCGCCGTCAAGATACCGCTTCATATATTCAATGTCGCGTTCCGACGGTTCAAACATAACTTCCCCGCTCTCCCACGCTTTTCCGTATTTCACAATGTTCGCAATGCGGTTGACGATTACGGTCGTTTTTCCGCTTCACCCACCCGCAAGGATGAGGAGCGGTCCCTCCGTGCAAAAGATTGCTCTTTTTTGCATCTCGTTCATTGACGAGAAATCTTTTTCGATTATTTTTTTTCTGAGTTCAAGAAATTCTTTAGACGCCATTATTTACTCCCATAAAATCGGTTTGCTTTTCGGGAAACCGCAGTAACCCAAATTAATATCAGTTTATTGTACATCATAGCGAAAAAAAAGGCAACGGCAAAAGACAACAAACATAGTTTTTAATTTTTGTATGATATGGTGCATGAAAAAAACAGCTTTGAAAAAACTAATAAAAACCGGATTGACAAAATAGCCAAAACATCATATACTTATATTAGCTAATTTAAAAGGAGGTTTTTTATATGCTTACCGTTACGGCAACAGATATTCAAAATAATTTCGGAAAATATCTTCAAGCCGTTCAGCTCGGAAACGAGATCATCATTTTGAAAAACGGCAACGAAGTTGCAAGACTGATTTCAAAAGAAAAAAGCGTGTCCTTTTTGACCGATTCTCTGACCGGCGTTTTAAAACACGATTATGACGAAAAAGCCATGAGAAACGAAAGGATTTCAAAACATGAAGGTCTTGATTGATACAAATGTTATTCTTGATGTTCTTTGTTCAAGGGAGCCTTTTCTCGAAGCGTCCTCACTTGTTTGGAAACACTGCGAAACCAATAGGATTGAAGGTTACATTTCCGCCGTTTCGGTCCCAAACATTGTATATATACTCAGAAAAGAGCTTTCACCGGAAAGGACCGAACAGATTATCGAACAGCTTTTTCTGATATTCAAAGTTGCGGATTTGCGGGCGGACGATTTGAAAAAAGCCGCCGCCATGAAGGCGCTGGACTTTGAAGATTCAATTCAAATTGTCTGTGCATCACGCATAAAAGCAGATTTTATTGTTACAAGAAACATTCGTGATTTTGCTCAAAGTAAGATCACGGCCGTTAAGCCGACTGAACTTCTCGAAAGAATTTAAAATACCGGAGGTAAAACCAATGTCCATAGAAAGAGTCCGCTCATACTTCAAAACGCTCGGAATTGAAGAAAGAATTCTTGAATTTGACGTCTCGAGCGCAACAGTTGAACTCGCCGCAAAAGCGCTGAATACCGAGGGAAAGCGCATTGCAAAAACGCTCTCCTTCCTTGTGAAAGAAAAGCCGGTTCTCGTCGTCACCGCAGGCGACGCAAAAATCGACAACAAAAAATACAAAACCTTTTTCGGTGCAAAAGCAAAAATGCTCACCCCCGACCGGGTTACAGAACTCATCGGCCACGCAGTCGGCGGCGTTTGCCCTTTTGCGGTGAACGATGGGGTTGACGTTTTCCTCGACGAATCGCTCAAAAGGTTTGAAACCGTTTTTCCGGCCTGCGGAAGCAGCAACAGCGCAATCGAGCTGACGATTCCGGAACTTGAAAAGTATTCCGGTTTCAAAGAATGGGTTGATGTTTGCAAATTGCCGGAGGAATAATCAAAGCACAAAAACCGCAGGTTCGATTTTGAATCTGCGGTTATTTTTGTGCTCCCCAATTCGGCACTTTTGTTGACGTTTTGTATGGCATATGTTACAATAACCATTGTAATTATAACAGTAGGGGCGTCTCGTGAGGCGCCCGTTTGTTTTCCGGTCTTTTTCGCCACATAATTTTTTCACAAAGAAACAGGAACCGCCAAAAAGCGGTTCCTGCACCCTTAAACAATTGTTTAATTGTTGTTAAGATTAGAAAGTAATGTTACCGATGTCCATAGTCTCGGTTGCACCTACGTCAATCTTAATGCCAAGAGCCTTCTTGATGAAGGTGATGATTGCATCAAAGAATCCCATAAGCTTTGCCCAGAACTCTTCAAAGGTCTTGATTTCGCTGTTGCTCATTTCATTTTCCTCCTATTACCCTTAATTTATCGAAACGACTGTTTCAACATGGCTAAATTATATATCAAACCGTTCAGAATGTCAACACTTTATTCAAAAAATTTTAATATTTAAGCGGTTTTAATTTTTTTATTCGATTTGAAACTATAACAAATCACCAAAATACTCTTGAGTAAAAAATTATTTTTGTCTATTTATGTCATAAAAACACAGAACCTGCTCGAAAGAGCAGGTTCCACATTTTAAAATTTCAAATTTTAAAACGATGCCAACATTATGCTTCAGTTGTGTCAGCGTTGCCCCAGATGCTGTCATCCTTGAGGAAAACGCCGTTTGCGAGCTCCTGATTCTTGCGCATCAGTATCGAAACCTGTGTGCTGATGAACC
>JAUNFH010000035.1 GCA_030525185.1 Clostridia bacterium | reverse complement strand
ACTTTTGGGACGACAGCCAAAAGTACCCCCAGCGGAGCGGTCGGATGTAAATTAAGAAAGAAACCCGTGCGGTTAAAGAAAGAACACCAAAAGAATAAGACACAGCGTAGGAAATCTCTCCCTCACTGGAGGGCGCCAGGGGAAAGCACAGCGGTCGGATGTAAATTAAAAAAGAAACCCGTGCGGTTAAAGGAACAACATTAAAACAAGCCCCAGGGGAACATATTCATACGGGACGTATCCGTTCCGACCAAAAGTACACAGCCTTTTCCGCCGGGGACAAACCCTCTTGATTTTCGCCCTTCAATAAAGTATAATATACCCAAGTTTACGAAAAGGAGAAACGTTCATGAGCGTAACAAAAACATATTATGATACAATGCCGGACGGAAGAGAAGTTTTTCTTTATACAATCGAAAACAATAACGGAATTTCTGCCGGAATAATCACAAGGGGCGCAACACTCAACTCGTTTGTCTGCCCGGATAAGGACGGAAAAATGGGTGATATCATCGTCGGTTTCGACAACATTCTCGGCCACATCAAATCCGGAACATTCACGGGCGAAATCATCGGTCAATACGCAAACAGAATTTC
This sequence comes from Clostridia bacterium, assembly GCA_030525185.1. GTDB lineage: Bacteria > Bacillota > Clostridia > Oscillospirales > Acutalibacteraceae > UBA6857. The sequence continues at coordinate 17,029 of JAUNFH010000035.1, read as the reverse complement.
CGGCGGAAAGTTCACTCTCTCCGGAAAAGAATATGAAGTGACAAAAAACGAAAAGGGAATCACCTGCCTTCACGGCGGCGGAGAATACAGCAGCGCGCTTTGGAAAGCAATCATCATTGACGACAATGCCGTTGAATTTTCTTACCACAGTCCGGACGGCGAACAGGGCTTTCCCGGAAACGTTGACGTGAAGGTTACATACGTTCTCACAGACAGAAACGAGCTTGAAATCAATTACGAAGCCGTTCCGGACAGAGAAACCGTAATCAACATGACGAACCACGCATATTTCAACCTTGGAACAACCGCAAACGGGGATATTCTTGACCATGAGCTTATGCTAAACTGCGACTTTTTCACCCCGACGGACGAAAACAGCATTCCGACCGGAGAAATCAGACCGGTTGAAGGAACGGCTTTTGACTTCAGAGAGTTCAAAAAGATCGGAAAAGATATCAATGAAAACGACCTTCAGCTCGTTCAGTGCAGAGGTTATGACCACAACTTCTGCGTCAACGGTGAAATCGGAACGCTCCGCCTCGTTGCAAAGGCAAGGGACGAAAAAAGCGGAAGAAAGCTTGAAGTTTATTCCGACCTTCCCGGCGTTCAGCTTTACACCGGAAACTTCATGGACGGAGAAGAAGGAAAAGGCGGAATAGGCCTTGACAAAAACTTCGGTTTCTGCCTTGAAACCCAGTATTATCCCGACACTCCGAACCGCCCCGAGTTCCCTCAGTGCACCTTCAAAAAGGGCGAAAAGTTCAAAAGTCTCACAATTTTCAAAGTTTGAAAATGCGCGGAAAAAGGCGAAATTCAACGCCGCTTCAACGATTTGTCGCAATTCAAAAGCTTTGAGGGGTAATTGTGTTAAAAAATCCGGCGCCCGATATATACACAATTCACAAACTTAATTATTTTTTAATAATCACGTTGACAAACAATTTGATTAGGGTTAAAATATAGTCAAGTTATTGGGTGGAGAAGTCTGCCCTTATGTTCGGTAAAATTTAGAATTTTTGGAAAGGAGCCTGTATATGAACTGGAATACTTTTACAGACGTATGCAAAGACGTTGTCAAGTTCTTCGACAGAGTTATGGGTTGGGTAGCCTATGTTTGTGGAGCAGCCGATGATCCGTACAGCTACACTAAGTTCTATGACACAATTTGGGGCGACAAAGAAGACTAAGTTTTCAAACTTATTAATGTCCGAAAGGAGAACGAGACATGGATCATGCACTTAAAGCTTATGAAACCCTCAGAGGTATTTTTCAGGCATTCCTCAGCTTCGTTGAAAGCATTCTCAACAGATTCGGAAAGATCGACGGAGACGGCTGGATCAACTGATTGAATTTTTGATTAAAATTAGCTCCGAACCGAAAGGCACGGGGCTTTTTTCCTCTTTTAAATATTTTTGCCTCAGCAGCGCAAAAAGCACCCCTCGGAGTGTTCTTTGCGCTTTTCGGGCGTAATCGGAATTGCTTTTTGCAATATGAGGTGCCGCTTACGCAAAATGAAGTTTGCCTTCGGCAGTTGAAACGTTAAGCCGCGCTTGACATTATGCCCGCGTTTTTGCGAAACGCAATTGTAAAGATTGACCTTTCACGAGACGGCTTTTGTTTCGCCCGAGGAATTGCGTTGCTTTTAATATAACAGATAACACATAACAGAGATTTTTATCGGAGATTGACATGACTGGTTTTTCAAAAATTCTTCAAAAAAGCGGAGAATATCTTGCCGCAAAAAAAAGCATTGACGAGCGCAGGCTCCCGATGGGAATCATCGGTCTTTCCGCCGCCGCAAAGGCGCATTATCTTTCTTCTCTTTGCGAACAGACGGGAAAAAAGGCGGTTGTGGTCTGCCCGGACGAGGCCGCCGCGCTCAAAACGGTTCAAGACATTTCGGCGTTTTCCGACGGTGCGCTTTTTTATCCCGCAAGAGATTTTCATTTCCGCTCTTCCGACAGCAGCTCAAAGGAATATGAACAGCAGAGAATCGGCGTTCTTTCAAAAATTCTTTCCGGCGATTTTTCTTTCGTCGTTTGCAGCGTTCAGGCGGCGATGCAGTTCACAATGCCGAAAGCGGAACTTAAAAAACGCAGCGTCCGCGTTGTTTCCGGCGAAGACCTTGAACCGGCCTCACTTGTGAGCGCACTCACCGCTTCCGGATACGTCAGAACGGAACAGGTTGACGGCGAAGGCCAATTTTCCCAAAGGGGCGGAATCATTGACTTTTTCCCGCCTGGAAAGGCCGAACCGGTAAGAGTTGAATTTTGGGGTGACAGCGTTGATTCGATTTCGTCGTTTGAAACCGAAAGCCAGCGCAGAACCGAGATGATTGACGAGGTTCTTGTCACTCCTTCGGCGGAAGTTCTTTTTGAAAGCGACGACGCCCTCCTTGAAAAAATCAAAGATTTTTCTGCGCATATCAAAGGAAAGGGTTCAACGAAAATCAAAGCCACACTCGGTGAAGACATTTCAAAAATCGAAAACGGCGTTCGCCTTTCCTGCCTTGACCGCTATCTTCCCCTCGCCTATGAAAACGGCGAAACGCTTTTTGATTATGTGAGCGATTGCCTTTTCTTCGTCAGCGAGAGCCTCGGAGTAAAGCAAAAGGCGGAGTCCTCTTCAAAGCTTTTGCTTGAGGACATCAAGGCGATGGTTGAGGACGGTTTTCTCACAAAGGGACTTGATAAATTCATGCTTTTGCCGCATGAGCTTTTTTCGCTTTACGAAGAGCGCGGAGCAATATTTGCGGATAACCTTGCCCGCGGTTCGTTCGACGTTCCGGTGAAGGACCTTATAAGCGTAAATTCGGCCGTGAACTCCGGTTGGGACGGAACGCTTTCTTATCTTCTTGAAGACATTGAACCTTTTCTCAAAAGGAAGTTCACAGTTGTTGTCATGGCCGGAACGGAAAAAAGCGCAAAGGAACTTGCCTATGACCTTGAAACCGAAGGTGTGAAGGCGCATTATTTTTCCGTCATTCCGGCGGAGTTTCCGCAGAGCGAAGTCAGCGTTGTTTCCGGTTTCGTCAGCTCCGGTTTCGGCTATCAGGGGCTTTCGTTCGAGCTTTTTTCAATTTCAAGAAAAAGCAGCGTTTCACAGCGAAAAATCAAAAAGCGCTTCACCGGCGGAAAAGGAATTTCAAGCCTTGAAGAGCTTTCACGCGGCGATTATGTTGTTCATGCCGTTCACGGAATCGGAATTTTTGACGGAATCAAAACGATGAAGGTTGAGGGAAAAATCAAAGACTTCATCAAAATCAACTTCCGCGGAAACGACGTTTTGTATGTTCCGGTCACTCAGCTTGACCTCATTTCAAAGTATATCTCCCCCAAGGATACCGACCGGGCGGTAAAGCTCAACCGCCTCGGCTCGGACGAATGGAAAAAAACGAAGTCGAAGGTTCGTTCCGCCGTAAAGGACATGGCCGTCGAACTGACGAAAATATATGCAAAGCGGCTGGAAGCGAAGGGCTTTGCGTTCTCTGCTGATTTTGACATGCAGAACGATTTTGAGCGTCGCTTTGAATTCGACGAAACGGACGATCAGCTCATTGCGATTGACGAAATCAAAAACGATATGCAAAAGCCGTATCCGATGGACAGACTTCTTTGCGGCGACGTCGGTTTCGGAAAAACGGAAGTTGCGCTTCGCGCGGCATTCAAGTGCGTTGCGGACGGAAAACAGTGCGCCGTTCTTGTTCCGACGACGATTCTTGCTTTTCAGCATTACCAGACGATTAAAAAACGCTTTGACGGATTCCCGATCGAGATTGAAATGCTCTCCCGTTTCAGAACGACGTCTCAGCGCACAAAAATCAAAAAAGCCCTCAAAGACGGCGGAATAGACCTCATTGTGGGAACACATTCGCTGATTTCAAAGGGCGTTGAATTCAAAGACCTCGGCCTTCTCATTGTTGACGAAGAGCAGCGTTTCGGCGTTGCACAAAAAGAAAAGCTCAAGGAAAAATTTCCGCTCGTTGACGTTTTGACCCTTTCGGCAACGCCCATTCCCCGAACGCTCAATATGGCGATGACCGGTATTCGTGACATGTCCGTTCTTGAAATGCCGCCGTCGGACCGCCATCCGGTTCAGACCTATGTCATTCCGCACGACATGGATATGATTTGCGAAGCGATTGAACGTGAACTGAGAAGAGGCGGCCAGGTTTATTACCTTCACAACAGAACGGAAACAATCGAACGTGTTGCCGCAAAAATCAAAGAGCGGATTCCCGAAGCAAGAATCGGAATCGGTCACGGAAAAATGAGCGAAGAAGAGCTCAGCGAAGTTTGGCGACAACTTCTTGAAGGCGAAATTGACATTCTTGTTTGTACAACGATTATCGAAACCGGAGTTGACGTTCCGAACGCAAACACGCTCATAATCGAAAACGCAGACAGACTCGGCCTTGCCCAGCTTCACCAGATAAGAGGACGTGTCGGCCGAAGCGCAAGGCGCGCGTTTGCCTATCTCACTTATAACCCGCAAAAACAGCTTTCGCCCGAAGCGGAGCGAAGACTTTCCGCAATCCGCGAATACACGGAATTCGGCTCGGGATTCAGAATCGCAATGCGTGACCTTGAAATCCGCGGAGCGGGTAACGTTCTCGGCGCGCAACAGCACGGCCACATGGAGGCCGTCGGATATGACATGTATCTCAAACTTCTTTCCGAAGCGGTTGAAAATCAAAAGGGCGAAGAAAAGCAGACCGCCGCGGACGAGGATAACGAATGCCTTATCGACATTGCCGTTGACGCTCACATTCCCGAAAGTTACATTGAATCGGTCAAGAACAGACTGTTTATGTATAAGCGAATCGCCTGCGTCAAAACGAAGGACGACGCGCAGGACGTTATCGACGAATTCATTGACCGTTTCGGCGAACCGCCGCAAAGTGTTCTCGGCCTCATTGAAATTGCGCTCGTCAGAAACCGTTGCGGAAATCTCGGGATTTATGAAATTTCTCAGCGCGGAGAAATTCTTCTCATCTTCCTTCAAAAGCTTGAGCCGGAATATATCGCAATGCTTTCAAAGCTTATGCGCGGCCGTGTGATGGTCAGCGCCGGAAAAACAAAGCCGTATCTTTCCGTAAAGCTCGGAAAATTCACTGCGCTTGAAACGCTCGGAGAAGTTTTGACGATTATCGAAACCGCAAAAAAGGGAATAAATGAATAAAAACTTCGGCCTTTCGGAAAAGGACTCTTCTTCTTTTCCGGGCGGCCGATTTTGTTTTCGGCGGCGAATGAAAATCAACTCCGACCTTTTCTTGAAATCGGAAGTTTGAATTTCGGAATTTGCGGTTCGGTTTTCCCTCAAAGGCAGAGAAAAAGAAAGGTTCTGACGCTCCGGAATGTTTCTGTACGTCGGGACTGGAAAAAATTTGAAAAATGTGATAAACTGTCTTATCAATAAAACCGTGAGGTATCTTCAATGAAAAAAAGGGCTTTATCTCTGACGGCCGCAATGCTTGCGTTCCTTTTTCTTTTTTCGGCCTGCGGCGTCGGAAAAGGGAGCAATGCGGAGGTTCTTAAAAATTTTTCCGCGGTTTCTTCTGAAGAGAAAAAGAAAACGCTTTGCTTTTCCGACACGGAAATGAAAAATCTTCGCAGTGTTTCAAAAAAAGGAATGACCGAACTTTTCTTTGACGAAAAAACTTTTTCCGTCTGCGTTTATGACCATTCTTCCGGAAAGCTTTGGCGCTCTCTTCCGGAAAAGGAAACGGACGAAAATGCCTGCGTCCTTTCGGCGAACGTGATTGTCGGAAACAAAGAATATCTTCTCAATTCCCAAAGCGACAGCGTGGCCGAAGGAAACGCGGAATATAAACCCGAAAGCAACGGCCTGACCGTCAGCTTCCGCTTCAAAAAAACGCTCGGAGAAAACGCCGAAGTCGATCTCACCGTTCCGGTGAAGTTCACCGATTCGGACGGAATGTTCACCGCTTCGGTTGATTTGAAAAACGTTTCCGTTTCCGGAGCGGTCCTCAAAAGAATCTCGCTTCTCGGCTTTTTCGGGGCCGACGAAAGCGGAAAAGGTGGCGATTATTGACACCGGAAGCAAGGCGGAAAAGTTCAAAAGAATTTCGCTTCCCGTTTACGGCGGCGACCCGTCGCTCGGTGAAAAAACGTCGGCCGTTTATGTTCCGGCTTTCGGAAAAAGGAACGGCGAAAGCGCCTTTTTTGCGCTCATTGAAAGCGCAGACGCAATTTCAAAAATCAATGCCGAAAAGGCGCTCAAAACGGGCGGTCTCAACCGAGTTTGGGCTGATTTTGAAATAACCCCTTCGGTGACCGAAGAAAAGAAAACGCTGCTTTCAAAAAGTTCTTATGACGGCCTTGTTTCCGTCTCTTACCGCTTCCTTTCGGGAGACAACGCAAATTATGTTTCAATGGCTTCGGCTTGCCGCGAGCTTTTGATTCGTTCTTCGGTCCTTTCGATGAACGAAACGGAATTTTCAAAAACCGAAGGTCTTCCGTTGAGTCTCACTCTCATCGCTTCGGCGAAAGGCGAAAAAACCGACCGGAAAGGCGGAGAGCAAAAAGTTTTGACGAGCCTTTCTCAGGCGAAGGACGTAATTTCGTTCCTGCGCTCAAAGGGAATCAAAAACATTACCCTGAGAATCAAAGGCCTTTTTGAAGGCGGACTTGTTCAAACGGGCTTTTCTTCGGTGAAACTTTTTTCTTCGCTCGGAACGAAAAAGGAACTTGAAGAATTCATGGAGTTTTCAAAAAGCCAAAACGTTTCGGTTTATGCCGACGTCGGCCTTTTTTCCGCCTCAAGTCCCGGAGCGGAGTCGGCAGTGAAAATCGGCGGCGGAAAAACCGCAATTTCCGAACCGCTCGGAAATTCTTCTTCCTCTTTTGAAAATTCTTTCAGACTTTCGCCCGAAAAAGACGCGGAAAAAAATTCCGACCGCCTCATTGCGTCGCTTCTCAAAACGGGGTTCGACGGAATTTCGCTTTCGGATGCCGGAAAAATTCTTTACTCTGATTTTTCGTCAAAAAAGAGCGCCGGAAGAACAAAAATAAAAGCCGAAACCGAAACCCGTTGCGGTGCGCTTTCCTCCGGAAAAAAGCTCATGATAAGCGGCGGAAACGTCTATGCGCTCAAGTATGCCTCTTTTGCAAACGACCTTTGGTATACGGCAAAGTGCGCCGAAAACGAATTTTGCACGGCCGTTCCCTTCGTTCAGTCAATTCTTCACGGTTTCGTCGATTATTCCCACACGGCGTTCAACAGAGCAAAAAACGGCGAAACGGCGTTTCTCAAAGCGGTTGAATACGGCGCCGTTCCGAGCTGGGAATGGTACTTTGAAAACTTCGGAACGGATGAAGAAAAGGACGGCTTTTATTACATGAACAAAGCCGACGATGCCCGTCGGTATTACGAAAGAATGAGCGAGGTTTTTTCCGACCTTCGGAACAAAAAAATCACCGCCCACAGAAAACTCAAAAGCGGTGTCTTTTGCACCGAATACGGTTCTTCGGTACGGATTTATGTCAATTACAACAAAAAAGACGTTTCCGTCGGCGGGGTCACCGTTGAGGGAAAGAGCTTTGTCAGAGTCGGATAAAAAGAAAAATGCGCCGCCGCAATCGGTTTTTTCGGTTGCGGCGGCTTAAGATGCCGATTTATGTCAGGCGGTGGCGGCAAAACCGAAAGAAAACGGCCTTGCAAAATTGGTTCCCCGTGGACATTTCTGCCGCCAACTTTTTTCCACCGCAAAAGCGCATCTTTTTTGACCGCAACGGGCGGTCATTACATTTTATGCCGCTCCTTTTTTGTTGACAGCAACGGGGAAAACGTAATATAATAAAAAATGCCGATTAGTCGGGCTTTTGTCCGTTTAATCTCAAACATATTCTTTTTTGAAAGAGGAAATCATGATGAAAAAAACAATTGGAATCGTTTTTGCCGATGAAATGGAATATAAACCCTTCAGAAAAGCCGCCGAAAAATTCGGCGCAAAAAGCGAAAAGCTCTGCGGCTGCAACAGCGTTTCGTTCACTTTCGGTGAACTTTCGGTAACCGCAATCGAAAGCGGAATCGGAAAGGTCAACGCCGCTTTTGCCGCCTCGTGCCTTATTTTTGAAAAAAAGGCGGACGTGATTCTCAATGCCGGTCTTTCCGGCGCAGTCAGCAAACTTCGCCGCGGCGACATTGTTGCCGGCGAAAGTTTCACCGAATGTGACTTTGACCTGACGGCAATCGGCTATGACCTCGGAATCAAGCCCGACGGCGACGTTTCCGTCCACACGGCGGACAAAGAACTCCTTGAAAAAATTCTTTCGCTCAAAAACATCAAAAGCGGAAACTTCGGAACGGGCGACATTTTCCTTTCCGACTCCGCCAAAAAGAACCTTTTCAGGGAAAAATTCAAAATCTGCGCTTTTGACATGGAAACTGCGGCGATTGCCTGCGTTTGCGACAGATGCGCCGTTCCCTTCCTTTCGCTGAGAAAAATCAGCGACGATGCGGATGACTCCTCCGTTTCGGATTACCGTGAAATGAACGAAAAAGCCGAAAGCCATCTTACGGATATTCTTTTTGAGTTTTTCAAAATTCTGTAATAATGTTTAATATCTGATGCACGAAAAACGGTTGAATTTCATGAACTGCTCTGATATAATATTAACAGATTGTTAATAGAGAGGAGAATGTTAATGAAAAAATCGATTTGTGCGATTCTTTGCGTTCTGATTTTGCTCGGCTCGGTTGCGATTGCGGGCGCAGAGAACGAACCCCAAACTCATGTTTCCGGTTGTGAATGCGAATCTTGCGCGGGACCGAAGGTTTCGTCGGATTTGACTTTCACCGAACCGACGTTTGAAACAACGATTGCGAAGGATCCTTTGGCCGACCTGATTTCGGACGCAATCGGCGATGAGCTCCATGAAGCGGGAAAGGACTTTGACCAAAAGTTGAGCTTTGCTCAGAAAATCACTCAAATGTTCCATGACTTTTTCATGAAGCTTGCGAGTTTTTCGGAGCGTCTTTCCGATGCGCTCAGAGATTTCATCAAACTTTAATTTTTTCAAAACAGACAAACACCGTGGCGGACAACGCGTTCGTCACGGTGCTTGTTTTTATTGCGTACTTTTCAAGTCGGTTAACCCACTTAAACCAGTACCGCAAAAAAGAAAGCCCCTCACGAAAAACGCAATTCATTTTCGTGAGGAGCGTTTTGTTTGATTTTATGCGTATTTTTCCGTTGGCATTTCGGTTGAATCAACAACGGTGATTTTTCCGCCCTTTGAAACGCAGCGGTAAATAACCTTCGTGAAATTTTGTCCGCCGTCCCAATGTTGACCGTAGGTGAATGTAATCACGGCCTCGCCGTCGGAAACGGCGTCAAAGAAGAACTTTTCCGTTCCGCCCGCTCCGGAAACGGGAACCGCCGAGAACTTTTGAATATACTTGCTTCCGGCTGACCTTACCACGTTTTCGTTGTCAATTTCAACCACCCATGAACAGCCGGTTGACGGGTTGCTTGAAAGGTCAATCACAAGGTCATGCTTTTGAGCTTCGATTGAGCCGGAAAGAAGCGACCCGAATGCGGTGAAAGCGGCAATGATAACCGCAAAAAATCTTTTGAAAAATGCAGACACAAAAATCAATCCTTTCGTAATTTAAATTTTGTCAGCCGTTGTTTTTCATCATTTCGGAAATTCGCTTTTTAATGAGGATAACGGCTTTTTCGGGGTCGTTTTCGTCACCGACCGCCTTTTCAATCGGGCAAAGATCGTCCCCTTTTCGGTTGACAATGCGTTCGGTAACGGTTCCCGAAAAAACGGAAACGCCGTTTTCTTCAAGGAACTCCTTTGCCTTTTCGCCGAGTACCTCTGCGTATATTTCACGGACGCCGAGGAGGAAAAAAAGCACCGCCGCCCCTTTTCCGACGATTTTGTCCGCCGCGCAGAAAGCGGAAAGGTCTTTCTTTTCGTCATAAAGCTTCAAAAGCCCGGAAACGCCGCGAGCCGTACTTTTGAGCGTTTCGTTTTCGCCGACAAGGACGAGAGTGAGGTTTTCCTCTTCGAGAATCTTTTTTGCAAGGATTGTTTTTTCGTTCATCGGGGGTACCTCACTTCAGAAGCAGACAATTTCGTTTGGCTTTGAAAACGACGAAAAAACGGCAACGGCGTTTTTGAAATAAAAGACCTGGGTGTTTCCGTCGTCCGGGTCATAAAGAGCCTTGAGCGAAGGATAAGCTTCCAGCATCGAAACTCTTGCTTCTCTTCTGTCGTCCTCAACGAGTTCGCCGGAAAGGCGGAGCCATTCGCCGTTTTTGAAAGCGCAGATTTCCGCTTTCTGGTTCTTTTCAAGCTGCTTTGAAACTTCCTTTTTCTTTCCGGTCTGAATATAAAGTTTTCCCTCAAAAATGTGCGCCGTTCCGAAGGGACGAACACGGGGTTGGTCGTTTTCGACCGTTGCAAGATAGTATGTTTCGGCTTCTTTTAAAAACTTGCAAACACGTTCCATTTTTTCACCTTCCTTTTTTACTCAACTTCGTTTCCGAGTTTATACGCTTCTTTGAGCTTTTCGTTTCCTTTGATTTCGCCGGGATCGTTCACACCGCCGACGAAGACCGTTCCGGCGAATTTTGCTCTTTCAAAGCATTCAATCCAGCCGCAAAGACCTTCAATCGCGCGGTCGTCAACGTTTTCGTCGTCTTCCGCCGCAGTTGAAAGAAGGTAAACGTTTTTGAAACGGTAATCCGAATCGTAAAGCGGATTTGCGCGGTCAAGGAGCGTTTTCATTTGGCCGCACATTTCGTAATAATAAATCGGGGTTGCAAAAGCGACCGCATCGCAGTCATGAAGCTTTTGATTGATTTCTTCCATGTCGTCTTTAATTACGCATTTTCCGGTTCTTTGACAGGAAAGGCAGCCGATGCAAAAGCCGAGCTTTTTTCCGCGCAACGAAATTTTTTCAACGTCATGGCCGGCATCCTTTGCGCCTTTGATGAACTCGTCGGCAAGAATGTCCGAATTGCTCGTTTTTCTGAGACTTGTTGAAATTACCAAAACTTTACTCATTTTAAATCCTCCCGTTTTTCGGAATATTCTTTTTCAATCCATGCCATCAGCAGATTCACGATTTTTTTCTGCTGAATTTCCGAAAGTTCTTTGTCCTTCGGAACCCGATACCATTTGTTAAGACAGCCGCGGCAACAGCAGGCGCAGGCGTGCTGGGCAACAAAAACCGGGTGTCCGCGCATCGGCGTCTGCTTTCCGTCGTTGGCAGGATTCTTCGGAGCAAGGCGAAGGCGGACAAAATCTTCGGCGTGGCTTCGGATTGTTTCAAGACCTTTTTCTTCGATATATCGCAAATCCTTTTCGGAAAGATGAAAACTTGAGCGGAAAGAGGAGCGTGAGAGCTTTTCAAGCGCTTCGTCAATCGTTTGCATTTTTTCATCACTCCCGAAAGTTTTTACGGGTTTATTATACAACTTATTTTTCGCCTTTTCAACCGAAAGGATTGTCTTTTTCGTTCAGGTCTGCTAAAATGAAAAACGAATTTTTTAAAAACGGACGGTGTTTTTCAATGGTTCAGGTTGTTGCCGCACTCATAAGAAACGGAAAAAGATTTTTGATTTGCCGACGCCCGGCGCATAAGGCGCGCGGACTTCTTTGGGAATTCGTCGGCGGAAAGGTTGAAAAAGGGGAAACGAAAGAGCAAGCGCTCGTCCGTGAATGCCGTGAGGAGCTTGACGTCACGGTGAAAGTCGGCAATGTTTTCACCGAACTTATTCATGAGTACCCGGACATTACGGTTGACCTCACGCTTTTCAATGCGGAAATCGAAAGCGGAGAAATCAAACTTCTTGAACACAGCGCAATCGATTGGATCACTCCGGATGAGATTGGAAATTTTGAGTTTTGCCCCGCAGACAAGGATATTCTCAAAAAAATCAAAAACGAATTTTGATTTTTCGGATATCTTCGGTGTGTGAATCATGACTTTAGGCACATGAGGTTTTGAACTGTTGCCGATAACAAAATATGCTTTTATAAAGGAAAACATAATAAATTGAGGCTGTGACTTTTTTTGTCACAGCCTCGTTTTAAATGCTTTTATTTTTTCTTTTTTGCTTTCTTTTCAGGCTTTTCTTCTTTTTGTGGTTCCGGCTTTTCTTCCGGAGCGGAAACCGGTTCGTTGCAGTCGTTCGTTTCGGCCGAACTTTCCGAGGACTTGGCTTCGGCTTTGATTCTGACCGGAGACTTCCAAAGTTTTATGATTCCCTCATCGTTGAGAAGCTTGAGCATGATGATAAGAATCGGGGTGACGAACATTCCGAGAACGCCGAAAACCTTGAGCCCGAAATAAAGGGCGGCAATCGTGACGATCGGTGAAAGTCCGAGCTGGCCGGCAACGAGCTTCGGTTCGATAATCTGGCGGATAACCGTAATTGCCGCATAAAGAACGAGAAGACCGATTCCCATTCCGATGTTTCCGGTGATGAGCGAATAAAGCGCCCACGGAATGAGAACCGTTCCGGTTCCGAGAACGGGAAGAATGTCAACGATTGCGGTGACGGCGGCGATAACCATGATGTATGACGAGCTGTAAACTTTCAAAAGTTTGAGGATCGTAAGACCGACGGAAACTTCGATGAAAGTGACGAGCATGATGAGAAGATATGCTTTTCCCATTTTTCCGAGCGAGGAGCGGAGAATAGATTTTGCGCGGCTGAGGTCTTTCCTTCTGCTTTCCGGAAACTGGCAGACGATGAAGGCCTTGACTTCGTCAAATTCCGACGTCATGAAGCAGCAGGCAACGATTGAAATGACAACGGAAAGAAGAATTGTCGGAACCTGCTTTGCCGTTGAAATTACGCCCGAAAGAGGACCCGTGATCCACGAAAGGCTGAAGTTTTCTCCGAGACCGGAAGAAATTGCGGAAGAAATTTTGTCGCTTTCTCCGGCCATATACTGACGGATATCCGAGAAAAGCTCGGTAACGCTTTCCTTAAGCGTTTTTCCGATGAATTCCGGAAGCGAGGCAACAAGATTGACGAGCCACGACTCGATGTTATTGACAACTTCGTCGAGATTTTGAAGCTTTGCGCCGATGTAAGAGGCAAAGCCCTTGACCTCGTCAAAAATTCTTACGCCGATGAGCGAAACGAGGGCAACGATGATTACGATCGACAAAAGCACGCATATTCCGGCGGAGGCGCCGTTTTTGAGCGGCGTTTTTTTGACGAGGAATCTTTTCGGCCTTTGAAGAATTGCCGCAACGATGAATGCGATTACGAACGGAAGGCAGACACTCAGAGCGTACCTCATTATCAAAACGAGAATCGCAACGATCATTGCAAAATAAAGAACGTTGATTATCGCCTTTCTTCTTTTTTCAACTTCTTGCATATCATGCACTCCTTTGGTTATGTATTCTGAAGCTGCCGCATTCGGTTCCGAAAGGAAGAAGAAAAACGAAGGCAAAGATTTTTCGTCGATTCAGAAGAAAGTTCGTTCCGATTTTTCGTTTTGCTTTTCGGCGGACACGGCGGTTCCTTTTTGTTTGTCAATTATATATATTATATTAACCTTTATTGAGCATAAAAATCAATGGATTTTACAAAATTGTTGAAAAATCGTAATAACCCTTTCACTCGGCGACAAAATGTGATATTATGTTACAGTTAATATCAAAGAAAAACCGATTGACCGACGGACAAAAATCTTTCGGATACGGTGCATTTGCGGCAATCGGCGTTTTTCTGAATTTTGAAAGGGTGAATGTGATGAAGGTTGCTGTTATGGGCTTCGGAGTTGTCGGTTCGGGCGTTGCGGAGCTTTTGAAAAAGAACGCTCCCGTCATTAAAGAGAACACCGGTGCGGACCTTGAGGTCAAACGTATTCTTGACATCAGAGATTTTCCGGACAGTGAATTCGCTCCTTTGCTTACAAAGGACTTTTGTGATATTGAAAACGATGATGAAATTGAGGTTGTTGTTGAAACAATGGGCGGCCTTAATCCCGCTTTTGACTTTGTTTCAAGGTGTCTCAAAAAGAAAAAGCACGTTGTTTCCTCAAACAAGGAGCTCGTTGCCCAAAAAGGCTTTGAACTTTTGAAACTTGCCGAAGAAAACAACGTCAACTTCCTTTTTGAAGCGAGCGTCGGCGGAGGAATTCCGATTATCCGCCCGATCAGCCGCTGTCTTGCCGGAAACCGCATTGATTCAATCGCCGGAATACTCAACGGAACAACAAACTTCATTATGACTAAAATGATAATGGAGAGAACTGAGTTTTCGGACGCGCTTTCGCTCGCCCAAAAGCTCGGTTACGCCGAAAAGGATCCGACGGCGGACGTTGAAGGCCTTGACGCCTGCAGAAAAATTTGCATTCTTTCCTCGCTCGCTTTCGGTCGGCATGTCTATCCGAACGAGGTTCACACGGAAGGAATTTCAAAAATTACGCTTGACGACGTTGAGGACGCCGACCGTTTCGGATACGTTATCAAACTCATCGCTCAGGCGAAAAAGCTTGAAAACGGAAAAATTTATGCTCTCGTTTCCCCGGCTCTCGTCAAAAAGGAGAGTATGCTTGCCGGTGTTTCGGACGTTTTCAATGCCTGCCTCGTCAGAGGCGACATGACGGGAGACATTCTTCTTTACGGAAAAGGCGCGGGCGCAAGCGCAACCGCTTCCGCCGTTGTCGGAGACATCATTGACTGCGCCGACAACAGAGAAAAGCGCAAGGTTTTCGGCTGGAAGGAATCCGTTCCCGGTCTCATTGAAGATTATCGAAAAGTTCCCGTTTCTCTTTTCGTGAGAATCGAAGGCTCAAAGGCGGAAAAGGAAAAGGTTCTTTCCCTTTTGAATCCCGAAAAGATTTTTGAAAATTCGGAAAAGAACGAAATTTCCTTCATCACAGATACCGAACCGGAAGAGGAGCTTCAAAAAAAGCTTTCCCTCGGCGGTTTCAAGGTCCTTTCCTCAATCAGAGTTACGGATTATTAATAAAAAACTTCTTGATAGCGGCTTAGAAAAATTAAGCGGTTACCTTATCAACAGGAGGTAAGTCTATGGCACTTATTGTTCAGAAATTCGGCGGTTCTTCCGTTGCAAACGCCGAAAGGGTAATGAATGTTGCCCGGATTGTGACGGACACATATAAAAAGGGCAACGACGTAATTGTTGTTGTTTCGGCTCAGGGCGACACGACCGACGACCTCATCGAAAAAGCGAGGGAAATCAATCCCAACGCTTCAAAGAGAGAAATGGATATGCTTCTCACCGCGGGTGAACAGATGTCAATCGCTCTTCTTGCAATGGCGGTTGAAAAGCTCGGTTGTCCGGTGATTTCACTCCTCGGCTGGCAGGCCGGTTTCCACACGAGCAGAACCTTCGGTTCGGCAAGAATCGAAAATATTAAAACCGAAAGACTTCAGTCCGAAATCGACAAGCGAAAAATCGTAATCGTTGCCGGCTTCCAGGGAATCAACAAATCGGAAGACCTCACAACGCTCGGACGCGGCGGTTCGGACACTTCCGCCGTTGCGATTGCGGCGGCTCTCCACGCAGACCGCTGCCAGATTTTTACCGACGTTGCGGGCGTTTACACCGCAGACCCGAGAAAAGTTGAAAACGCAAAAAAACTTTCGGAAATCACTTATGACGAAATGCTTGAGCTTGCAACATTGGGTGCTCAGGTTCTCAACAACCGTTCGGTTGAAAACGCGAAAAAATACGGCGTTGAACTTGAAGTTCTTTCAAGTCTCGCAAAAGAAAGCGGAACAATAGTCAAGGAGGTTGCAAAAATGGAGAAAATGCTTATCAGAGGCGTAACGAAGGACACGGACGTTGTCAGAATTTCCGTTGTCGGAATGAAGGATATTCCGGGCAATGCGTTCAAAATGTTCTCAAAGCTTGCCGCAAAGAAAATCAATATCGATGTCATTCTTCAGTCCATCGGACGCGACGGAACAAAGGATATTTCATTCACCTGCAGTAAGGAATATGCCGACGAAGCGGTTGAAATTCTTGAAGAAATGTTTGCCCCGCAGGGCGCAACGGTCAATTGCGACACATCGATTGCAAAAGTTTCAATCGTCGGCGCCGGAATGCAGACCCATTCGGGAACGGCTTCAAAAATGTTCGGCGCTCTTTATGAGGCCGGAATCAATATCAGCATGATTTCAACGAGCGAAATCACAATCTCGGTTCTCATTGACAAAGAGCTTGCCGACAAAGCCGTCTCGGCCGTTCACAAGGCATTCTTTTCATAAAATCAATCATATTGAAAGTCCGCAGGTTTCCGTTTTTCACGGAGCGCGCGGACTTTTTTGTTTTATCTGCGGTGTATTTATTTGAGGTTGTTCCTTTAACCGCACGTTTTTCTTTTTAAATCTACACCCGACCGCTCCGCCGGGGGTACTTTTGACTTCATCATGCTCGGAGCAAGACAATTATTGCAATACTTTTCTTTGGCGCCCTCCTGTGAGGGAGCTGTCGACTTTGCCGACTGAGGGAGAGAATTCCTACGCTACGGCTTATTTATTTGATGTTCTTCCTTTAACCGCACGTTTCATATTTTAATCTACATCCGACCGCTCCGCTGGGGGTACTTTTGTCGATTGAAACAAAACAAAGCAATGAAAAGCCGAATTGACAAGGTCTTTTACGCTGTATTTCCGCCTTGACTGCGTCTGAAATGCTCGCAATGGAACAACCATTGCTGTGCTTTCATCCTTGTCAAAACAAAAATACAACGCAAAATCCTCTTGCTCCTCCGACTTTCCATCGCTTGCCAAAAATTCGCTTTGTATTACGCCGCATTTGGTGACCGAAATCAGATTTGCGGGGGAAAATCTGATTATCGTCCACCGATGCGGCTTTAGCTAAGTTGTTCATAACCTTTTACAATCATACAGAAAGAAAAATCCGCCTGTAGAACAAAACCGTAGGTGCCCATTATTTTAAATCAAGGAATCAAAACAATAAAGTAATTCCGTTCCTCATGCGGATTTTAAGCGTTGACTTTTCCACTTACGCTTACTTGAATGTTGAAAATTT
>JAUNFH010000183.1 GCA_030525185.1 Clostridia bacterium | reverse complement strand
GCAATCAAAAAAGCTTTCCAAAACCAGATTGACAAAAAGGGCTTTTCGCTCATTGAAGTTGTTTCAAGCTGCCCGACGAACTGGGGCATGACTCCGCAAAACGCACTCAAGTGGCTTGAGGAAAACATGATTCCTTATTATCCTCTCGGTGTATATAAAGACAGAAGCGCACAGAAGGAGGAAAAGTGATGAATATGCAAATTCTCATCGCCGGTTTCGGCGGTCAGGGCGTTTTGTTCGCCGGAAAATTCCTTGCAACAAAAGGTCTCATTGAAGAAAAGAACGTAAGCTGGCTTCCTTCCTACGGACCGGAAATGCGCGGAGGTACCGCAAACTGCAGCGTAATCATCAGTGACGATCCTGTCGGTTCACCGATCGTCAGCGAACCGAATTGCCTCATCGCAATGAACCTTCCCTCGCTCAGACGCTATGAAAACAGCGTTGTTCCCGGCGGAATGATTCTTGTTGATTCAACCCTCATCGAAGAAAAAGTTGAGCGTGACGACGTTTCCGTTTTCTACGTTCCGGCAACAAAAATGGCAAAAGACGCAGGCTTTGCAACTCTCGCAAACATGATCCTTTGCGGAAAGCTTATCAAAGAATGTTCCGACATGAGCTTTGAAAACACAAAAGAAGCGCTTCAAAAGGTTATTCCTCCGAGAAAGGCAAACCTTCTTGACATCAACCTCAACGCACTCAAAGTCGGCTTTGACTATTAAAAAATTCCGCGATTTTACTTGAAAGAGGCGTATACATATGGATATCAAAATCACAAGAACAACAACTCCGAAAGAAAAACCGAAAAAGGGTGAAAAGCTCGGCTTCGGAAAAATTTTCACCGATCATATGTTCATCATGAACTATACCGAGGGCAAGGGCTGGCACGACGCAAGAATCGTACCTTACGGCGACATCAGCCTTTCGCCGGCGGCAATGGTTTTCCATTACGGTCAGGAAATGTTTGAAGGCATGAAGGCTTACCGCGGAGCGGACGACGAAATCTATCTTTTCCGTCCGGACATGAACGCAAAAAGAGCGAACAATTCAAGCCGCCGTCTCTGCATTCCGGAAATTCCGGAGGAAGACTTCGTTGAAGCTGTTAAGGCTGTTGTTGACGTTGACCGCGATTGGGTACCGAGCGAAGAGGGAACCTCGCTTTACATTCGTCCGTTCGTAATCGCAACCGACGATTTCCTCGGTGTTGCCCCGTCAAAGACTTATCTTTTCATGATTATTCTTTCTCCGTCGGGTGCTTACTATGAAAGCGGACTTGAACCCGTTGCAATTTGGATTGAGGACGAATATGTCCGTGCGGTCAGAGGCGGAATGGGCTTCACAAAGACCGGAGGTAACTATGCCGCAAGCCTTATTGCTCAGGTTAAGGCTCACGACAGCGGATATTCTCAGGTTCTTTGGCTCGACGGCGTTGAAAGAAAGTACATTGAAGAAGTCGGCGCAATGAACATCTGCTTCAAAATCAACGGAAAGGTTGTCACTCCGGCGCTCAACGGAAGCATCCTTCCCGGAATCACCCGTGATTCAATCCTCAAAGTTTGCAGAGACTGGGGATACGAAGTTGAAGAAAGAAGAATTTCCGTTGACGAACTCATCGCCGCCGCAAAAGACGGTTCGCTTGAGGAAGTTTTCGGAACGGGTACCGCCGCCGTTGTTTCACCGGTCAACAAGCTTCGCTATGAGGACGATATCATGAATATCGGCGACGGAAACATCGGACCGCTCACTCAAAAGCTTTATGACGAACTCACCGGAATCCAGTGGGGCAAGCGTGAGGACACCCGCGGCTGGAGAGTTACGGTTAAATAATTTTTCAATACGTTTCAAAAAAGGCTGTCGTTTCCGACGGCCTTTTTGTTTTGTAAAAATATTGATTTTTCATTTCGGTTGTGCTATATTATAAACGGCGCACAACTTAATATCCCGCAAGTCAAGGATCGCTTTTGGTAAAAGTGCATCCTCTTATAACTATATCCTTTTCTTGTGGTATTAAGTTAATTTGTGCGCCAACAAATGAGATGCATTTTTGCAGTGCGTCTCGTTTGGAGGCGCACTTTTTGTTTTTGAAGGGAGGGCAGTTTCAGTTATTTTTGAGGACAAACAAAAACTTTTATCGAAAGGATGAAATCGGAATGAAAAAATCAATTGCCTTACTGTTGGTGTTTATAATGTGTCTTTCTCTCTGTGCTTGTACACCCAAGAAAGACACAGAGCCCCAGAAAGAAATACATCATATTGGTGACAGTGTCAAAACAGAGTTTTTTGAATTTGAATTAAAAAAAGCAGAGTTCACAGAATGGATTTATACTGGAACCGGTTGGTTCAATTCTAAAAGAAAAGACGAAAAATTTTTTACACCATGTGATTCAGATACACTCGGCAGCTTTTCCGTTGATGTCGGTTCTGATGAAGTCTACCTTTACTATTGCTTTACGTTTAAATACATAGGTAAAGGAGAATTAGTAGAAAGTCTGGCGAATTACTTTTTACCTAGTGTCAACTATGAAGATTATACGTTTAATTCGGATTATTTTTCCTTTTGCAGAACAATAAATTCGACTGAGACTTCCGATTGGCATAATTTCGGAACGGATTTTGATGCTGTTTCTTGGGTGCAGACTCTTAACCTTGAGTTTGGGTATATTTACAAAATTAAGCCTCTTTCAGATGATATCTATGAAGTCAGAGGTATAATTCCTGTACCGTCAACTGTTGCAAAAGACACAAGCGTAAAACCGATATTGAAACTGGGCGATGCGCAATTTGTGATTGAATAAGGGCTGTACTGTGCAGTTTCAATATAAATACACAGTCATAAAAACGGCGTGTAAGTCCTTTTGACCTGCACGCCGTTTTTCATATAAATATCTTCTGATGGCTCTTAATTTTATTGAGCGCTCCCTTTTCGAGCCGTGACACCTGCGCTTGCGAAATTCCGATTTCCTTTGCAACTTCCATCTGCGTAAGCCCCTGCATGAACCGAAGGGAAAGAATGTTCTTTTCCCGTTCCGGAAGGTCGCGGATTGCTTTTTTGAGAAGAATTTCGTCAATCCAGTTGACGTCCGTGTTGCTGTCGCCGATCTGATCCATGACGTAAATCGTGTCGCCCGCGTCGTAGTATACCGGCTCGTAAAGCGAAACCGGGTCAACAATCGCTTCAAGCGCAAGAACAACGTTTTCCTTTTTGATTCCCATTTCTTTTGCAATCTCCTCAACGGACGGTTCTTTTTGCGTTTCGTTTTGAAGCCTTTCTTTGACCTGCATTGCATGATATGCCGTGTCTCTGATTGAGCGGGAAATTCTCACCGGAGTGAAGTCCCGTAAATATCGCCTCACTTCTCCGATGATCATGGGTACACCATATGTCGAAAATCGAACATTGAGTGATGTGTCGAAGTGGTCAATAGCTTTTATCAGTCCGATGCAACCGACCTGAAAAAGGTCGTCCATGTTTTCGCCGCGGTTTGAAAAACGCTGAATCACGCTGAGAACAAGGCGGAGGTTTCCGTTGATGAGTTTTTCCCTTGCTTCTTTGTCGCCGGCGTGGCTTTTTTTCAAAAGCTCGGTTTTTTCTTCTTCCGTGAGAACCTTGAGTTTTGCCGTGTCAATTCCGCAGATCTCAACTTTGTTAAAATACACGTCGTTTTCCTCCAAGCTTGCCAATTGAAAGCCGCTTTTGCGCCTTTTTTGTTTCGGTTTTTAGTATTGACAAAAAAGAGAAAGATATATCAAGGGAAAATTTGCAAAAAGATGAAAGATGTGTTATGATAGCTTCGATAATTTTAAAAAGGGGTAACTTGCGATGAAATATCAAATCAAAAAGCTCGAAGCGAACAACTTCGATGTTTTCTCAATCGGAAAGTTTGACGCACGCAGTTATTTCATTCCTTACGGTGACAAAGCCGCGCTCGAAAAGCAGTCCGTTCTTTCGGAGCGTTATTCAAGCGACATGGTGAC
>JAUNFH010000034.1 GCA_030525185.1 Clostridia bacterium | reverse complement strand
CGATATTTCCCTTTTTCTCCCGCAAAAGGGAAATTCGGTTTCCAAATGCGGCGTAATACAAAGCGATCTTTTGGCAAGCGATGGAAAGTCGGAGGGGCAAGAGGATTTTGCGTTGTATTTTTGTTTTGACAAGGATGAAAGCACAGCAATGGTTGTTCCATTGCGAGCATTTCAGACGCAGTCAAGGCGGAAATACAGCGTAAAAGACCTTGTCAATTCGGCTTTTCATTGCTTTGTTTTGTATCAACCGACAAAAGTACCCCCGGCGGAGCGGTCGGGTGTAAATTTGAAAGAAACCCGTGCGGTTAAATGAACAACATCAAATAAATAAGCCGTAGCGTAGGAAAATTCTCTCCCTCAGTCGGCAGAGCCGACAGCTCCCTCACAGGAGGGCGCCAAAGAACCCGTGCGGTTTAAGGAACAGCACCAAAAGAATAAGCCGTAGCGTAGGAACTCTCTCCCTCGCAGAAATGGACCCAAAAAGCTTTTATAACACAGAAAAAGGCTTCGGAATTTTCCGAAGCCTTTTTTAAATCATTCCGCCGAACGGAAGGTAACTTTCGCCGAGAAAAGGTCGCCGATAATTTCAATGTCAAGCGTTCCGCCCTGGAGAGCGGCAAGATTATCCGCAATCGAAAGGCCGAGACCGTTGCCTTCGCTCGTTCTTGAGCTGTCACCGCGAACAAAGCGGGCTTTGAGCTCTTCGGGCGAGATATTCAGCCTTCCCTCGGAAATATTTCTGATCGTTACCGAAGCGCCGTTCGGTTCTTTTTGAAGCGTCATATAAACTCTTGTGTGCGGCATTGCGTACTTTTTGACGTTGCTCATGAGGTTGTCAAGAACGCGGTGAGAAAGCTTTCCGTCCGCAAGAACAAAAAGTTCTTCGCTTCCCTCTTCAACAATCAGTTCAAGTCCTTTTGCTTCAAATTCGTCCTCATACTCCCCTTCAATCTGCATTGCAAGTTCGTTAAGGCTCATTTTTATCAGTTCAACGTTGATTGCGCCGGATGAAGCTTTTGACGCTTCAACAAGGTCTTCAATCAGCTTTTTGAGCCGCTCGCTCTTTTCTTTGAGAACGGCAATATAGCTTTGAGCCGTTTCGTCCGTGATTTCACAGCGCGAAAGAAGGTCGGTGTAATTGATGATTGACGTCAGCGGCGTTTTGAGGTCGTGCGAAACGTTGGTGATGAGCTCCGCTTTCATTTTCTCTTCCTTGACCGCACTGTCAACGGCAATGCTCAACCCTTCGCCGAGATGCATGATGTCCGTTGCGGCGTTCCTTATCGAACCGGGCATTCGGGTCATATAAATTTGAACGTTGTAATTTCCGTTCCTGATTTCAGCGAGGGCGCCAAACAGTTTTCTGACGTTGTACGCATAGTAAACCGCATAACCGAGAGCGCAGATGTCATAGATAACGAGCAGTATTCCGAAGAAAATTCCGCCGATGCTCGGATTATAACCGATTACCGAGATAAGGCACGGAAGACCGATAACAATGTTCGGCAAGAGGACAAAGAGCGCAATTTTTTTCAAAACGTCGTTGAGAACGTCTTTATAGATTTTTTCCTTTTTCGGACGGGATTTGACTTTTCTTTTGACCGAAACGATGATTCGTCCGAGAAGGAAGTTTTTGAAGAACGAACGGTTTTTGATGTGGCGCGCAAGGTACAAAATCCAATCGAGTAAAAATGCACACGCGCTGACCGAACAGAGAACAATAATGACATAATGCCACATTGCGACGGATGAATTTGCCCCGGTGACCGAATGGTATTTTTCAAGGAGACGGTCGACTGCGTCCATGTAACAGAACACTGCGCCCGTCACGATTCCGGCGATTGCGCCGAGGTTGATGCACGTTCTCAAAAGAGTAAAAATTCCGTCCGCAGGAGCCATGTGAACTTCTTCGTCCTCCGGCTTTCTTCCGGCAACAATCACAAGATAAACCGTGAGAACAAGGAAGAGGACAAAAAAGACAATCGTTTCTGTCAGTTTCGCTTTGACCGTTTTTTCAAGCTGCTGCGTTTTATAAAGTGCGGTTTCAAACGGTTCTTCCGAATCAATGTTGCCTTTGTATTCATAGTAATCATCAATGCCGACGGCAAAGTCATATTCGGAGCGAAAATCGGAGATTACAGTGCTTAAAAACGGCTCAATAATTGAAGCAAAGGTTCGTTTGAAAGAGGGCGTTACATTTTCCGGAAAATCAACATAGTCTATGGAACGTTCCGGACCGTTGAAGACGAAAAAGGCTTTGCAGTTTTCGGCTGACGAGGTCTTTACCTCATTAAGGGTGAAGTCGCCTGAAAGGTCTTTGAACGTCGAAAGAACGGGCTTTCCCGTTTTTGAATCAAAAACGGCGATTGAAACGTGCCGAACCGATTTGGCGCTGTTTTCATAAAATCTTGCCTTTTCTTTGAATTCGGCTTCGTTTTTGATTTTGTCGCTGTAAAAGGAAAAGCGTGTGTTTTCTTCCGGCGTGAGCGAATTTTTGTCAACCGTAATTTCATAGTATCCGTCAAAGCTTTCGTCGCCGTCGTCATAGAAAGCAGAGCAGATTTCAATCACGTTGTTCGGTTCGCCGGCCTTGTTTTTCACGCTTTGCGGAATTGAAGAGGTTGAATGACCGTTTTCAATTTGATCGGGCGTTTTAATCATCGTTGTGGTAACAACAACGCCGTCCTCGTTAGTTACTTCAACCGAAGGGGCGGTTGTTTCGGATTCATCGTCGTCATATTCATCGTAATAATCGGAATCAAATTTTGAATTGAAATAATCTTCGTAGCTTTCAAACGATTCGTTGCCGTATTGGCTGTTGAAAACGTTGCTGCTTATTCTTCCGTCGGAACAGACCGAATAGTGCATTTCAACGCCCGATTCAAGATAGCATTTGTGGTCTGCAATCTTTTTGAGCTTTATCGAGCCTTGTGAGAGATAGGCCGCAAGGGTTGAAAAATCGTCGCCTCCGCTTTCGGCTCGAAGCTCTTTTAATGTTTCTTTTACGGCTTCGTCAAGGGTTTCTTTGTTTTTTGAAAGGTATGCTTTTTGATAGTTTTCAAAATCTTCCTTTGAGCCGTTTTTGAAAATGAGTTTTGAATTCATTGCCGCTTTGATGTACTCAATCAGCGTTTCTTCAAAATATTTTCCGCTGATTGCGTAGTTTTTTCCCTGAGTCAGATACGATGCGGTTATTGCGGCCTCTTCAATATCTTTGCACGAGCCGAAAAAAAGGCTCGTTGCGCTCAAAACGAAGAGCGTGAAAAACAGCAACGCAAGGAAAAACGCAAACGTTTTTGTTAATTTTGACCTACTGAATTTTTTCAATTTTGTATCCAATGCCCCACACCACCTTTATGTATTTTGGGTTCTTTGAGTCGATTTCAATTTTCTCGCGGATTCTTCTGATGTGAACGGTGACGGTTTTTTCCGATGAAAAGGCGTTCTCGTTCCAAACGTGTTCGTAAATTTGGTTCGACGAAAGCGTTCTCCCGAGGTTTTCCATGAGGTACTTCACGATTTTGTATTCCGTTGCGGTCAGGCGAACGGGTTCGCCGTCAACGGTAACTTCGTGCGCTTCGGTGTCAATCGAAAGTCCGCCCGTTGTGATTACGGAAGCTTTTTGCGCAATACTTCCGAGCGAGCAGAAGCGGCGAATCTGCGATTTCACCCTCGCAAGAAGTTCAAGCGGACTGAACGGTTTTGTGACGTAATCGTCCGCTCCAAAGCCGAGACCCGCAATTTTGTCCGTATCTTCGCTTTTTGCGGAAAGAAAAATCACCGGAACGTTGCTTTTTTCACGGAGCTTCACCGTTGCTGTGATGCCGTCCATGACCGGCATCATGATGTCCATGATTACGCAGTGAACCTCGTTTTTTGAAAGAACGTCAAGCGCCTCTTTTCCGTTGAAAGCGGAAAGAACGTTATAGCCTTCCGTTTTAAGATAGATTGCCGTTGAATCGACGATTGCCTTGTCATCGTCGCAAACCAAAACGTTATACATCAAATTATCCCTCCGAGTTATCGACTGTGATTATATTAACCTCAAAAAATTAAAAGTGACTGCCATAATTATAACAAATATATTACGATTTTATTTTCACTTTCGGAACTGTCCGACAGACACTTCTTGACATAAATATTAAAGCGATGTATTATTGAACCATAAAGTAAAAGGAGGAACAGCAATGCCTTATATCGAACTCAAAACAACAGCAAAAATTACCGATTCAAAAGCCGACTCACTCAAGGCCGCCTTCGGAAAAGCGATTGAATGTTTTCCCGGAAAGACGGAAAGCTGGCTCATGGTGAATATCGAAGGCGACCGGAAAATGTACTTCAAAGGAAAGAACGACGCAGATTGCGCAATGATTTCCGTTGACCTTCTCGGTTCGGTTTCTTCCCCCGCTTCCGAAAAGATGACGAAAGAGCTTTGCTCCGTGATGGAAAACGAACTTTCAATTTCACCGGATAAAGTTTATGTAAAATATTCCGGTTTTTCCGATTGGGGTTGGAACAACGGAAATTTTTAAACCGAAAAAAAGCAAGGTTACCGCATATTTTCTGCGGCAACCTTGTTTTTTTAATTATGAAAGCGGTATCCCTTTTCCGCCGTAAAAATTTTGCGGAATTTCATGTCGCCGAAGGCGAATTCTTCAGCCTGACCGTGAACTGCGTTCCGTGCTGAAGTTCGCTTTGAACGTCAATTGTCCCGTCGCAAAGGTCAACGAGCCGCTTTACGATTGAAAGGCCGAGCCCGTGGCCGTTTGAGTTCCGGCTTTCGTCTGCCTGATAAAATTTGTCAAAAATGTGTTCAAGCGTTTTTTTGCTCATTCCGCAGCCGCTGTCACGGATGACAACAACGGCGAAGCCGTTTTCCTCTTTTGCCGAGCAATAGATTGAGCCGCCTTTGTCGGTGCATTTAATTGCGTTCTTGATGAGGTTGTCCCAAATGTGGGAAACAATGTCCTCGTTTCCGAAAAAGTCAATCTTGTCAAAATCGCCTTCGACGGAAATGTCCTTTTCCTGCCATTCGTTTTGAAGGCGAATCACCGAACGTCTCAGCTGTTCGTCAAGGGAGTAAAGCTTTTTGTCCGGAATGATTGACGTGTTTTCAAAGCGCGAAAGGAGAAGAAGGTTCGTCGTCATTGAGGTCAGATATTTCGACTCGTCAATGATGATGTCGGTGTATTCTCTTTGTTCTTCGGTGAGCGGACCGTTTTTGAGCCGTTTTGCAAAACCGCTGATTGAAGCGACCGGCGTTTTGTATTCATGAGAAACAATGTCAACAAAGTCGTTCCGCATTTTTTCAATGCTTCCGAGTTCTTCGGCGGTTTTGTTGATTGTTTCCATGAGTTCGCGGATTTGAAGCTTTTCGTCCTTCGTTTCAAGGCGAACGTCGTAATCGCCCGTCCCGAGCCGGTCAATCGCCTGAACCGCCTTGTAAAGCGGCTTTGTGTATCGTGAAAAAACAACGCTTGAAACGATTGCGCCGATGATGTTGCAAACGAGGAAAACAATCGCCGCAATCCAAAGCGCACCCGAGCCGTTCGGGCGTATGATTTTAAAGTGGGCAAAGAGATAGTATATTGCAATCGTCAGAAGAACCGAAGAAAGCAAAATCAAAAAAACAATCAATGACATTGCGGTTCGGATGCTTCGTTTGATTTGCTTTGGGTTATGCTGCTTTTTGCTTTCTTTTTTCTTTTTTTCTTTTTTCATAACTGTTACTTCTTTTCGATGACGCTCATATATCCGAAGCCGCGAACGGTTTTGATGTAAAAATCGTCGTTGTTTTTGAATTTTTCACGAAGGCGGTTGACGTGAACTTCAACGGTGTGCTCGTCGCTTTCGGAGTCAAAGTCCCAAATTTCGTCCATAATCTGATGTTTTGTAAAAAGGTGGTTGGGATATGAAAGAAGCTTGAAAAGGAGCATGAACTCTTTTGGCGAAAGAACAATCTGCTTTCCGTCAACGTCGGCGGTCATTGAGCCGTAATCGAGCGTTGTTTTTCCGATTGTCAGCCGTTTTTCGGCGGCGATTTTCGAGCGGCGCAAAAGCGCTTCAATTCGCCAAAGAAGTTCTTCTTCGTCGAACGGCTTTGTGAGAAAATCATCCGTTCCGACCTCAAAACCCTTTTTCTTGTCCTCATGAGAAATTTTTGCCGTGAGCATGAGAACCGGCATTTCGCACTTGCACGAACGCAGAGTTTTTGTGAATTCATAACCGTCCATTTCCGGCATCATGATGTCAACAACGGCAAGGTCAACGTGGTGAGCGTCGGTCACTGCGAGCGCTTCGATTCCGTTTGCGGCGCTGTAACAGTTATAGCCCGCGTCTTTTAAAATTGCAAGAATAAGACTTCTTACATGGCTGTCGTCTTCAACGACAAGAATATTGAACATATTATTTTCCGCCTTCAGAAAGATTTGATTCTTTTTCTATATAGTAGCACAGATCGCCGACCGTGTCAAAGTCTGCGGAATCTTTGAATTCAAAACCGAACCGGTCTTCAATAATGATTGAAAGCATCATCATCTCAAGCGAGCTGAGGCAAAGGTCGTTTTTGATTGACGTTTCGGCGGTGACGTTTTCGGTGTCGATTCCGTCGATTGAATCCGAAATGATTTTTTTGAGTTCTTCGATTACGTCCATTTTAATCCTCCCTGTTTCTTGAAATTTTCATCGCTCCGGTTCGCTTGAAGTCTTTCTTCCTGATTACAACTTTTGAAATTCTTTTGAACTCGGGGAGCGTTTTGTTGATTTCGTTTGAGATTGATTTAAAGTGAGAGTCAAGCTCTTCGTCGCTCATTTGGGTGAGAAGGTTTGATTCGGGAATGATTTCAATTCCGATAACCGCCCTTTCGCCGACCTTCATTTCGCTGACAAGGCAGTCTTTGACGTCGCTGTATTTATAAAAAAGCTCTTCGAGCTCTTCCGGCGAAACGTTTTCTCCGTTTGAAAGAATGATGAGGCTTTTGATCCGTCCGGTGATGTAAATGCAGCCGTCATCATCGAATGAAACGAGGTCGCCCGTGCGAAGCCAGCCGTCTTCGTCAAAAGCTTCTTTCGTTGCCTTTTCGTCGCCGAAATATCCGAGCATGACATTGTCGCCTTTGAGGCGAAGTTCGCCGTCAACGATTTTGACTTCCTGTCCGGGATAGATCATTCCCATCGAGTCGGGCTTTTCTTCAAGATTTTTGTTTCCGGAGGTGAGGTTTGCCGCTTCGGTCAGTCCGTAGCCGGCAAAAACGGTTATTCCGAGAGAACGGAGCTTTTTCTGAAGCTTCGGTGTGACCGGAGCCGCGCCGATAATCATTGTTTTCACGCTTGAGGAAAAGTCCTTTTGTCTGTGGATTGAAAGGTCGGCAATAATGTCTGCCATTCCGGGAACGAGAACAAGCGTTGTCGGTTTAAGCGTCGGAATCATCATGATTCCGGTTTTGACGTCTCTGCATTCGTAGCAAAGGCCGCCGGTATAAAGAACGCTCAAAAAGCTTTTGACAAGGCCGAAAATGTGAGAAAGCGGAAGAAGAACAATGTAACTGTTGTGAAGAACTCCGCCGGAAACGAAGCAGCCGTTGAAAGCTCCGCGCATGATTGCCCGGTGAGTCATAACCGCTCCTTTCGGAATTCCGGTTGTTCCTCCGGTCAGGCAGATTGAACAGATATCGTCCGGAAGAACGTCGGCCGCCGGACTTGAGTCGGTAATCCGAAATTCCGTGCTGTATTTCGGAATTTGAAGGTCTCTTACCGTTGCTTCAAAAACTTCGTCATACATGATTGCCGAAACGTCGAACTTCTTGCAAAAAGCGCTGATTTTTGAAAAATCAAGTCCGCACGGAAGAATAACGCTGACCATTCCGAGCGTAACAACGGCAAGATAGGTTTCCATCGCATTCATTGTGTTCGGAGAAAGGATTGCAATTCGGTCGCCCTTTTTGAGTCCGAGCGAAAGAAGGTATCCTCTCCTTGCGCCGACGCGCAGATAAAGTTCGTCATATGTTACCGACCTTTTTCCGTCCGAAAGGGCGGGAAATTTGCCGTACTCTCTTTTTGAAAATTCAAGAAGCTGAGGAACGGTTGAAAGGTAATGAAGTTTTTCTTTTTCGTTTTCTTCAAGCATCGAATAAAAATAATCATTCTGCCTGCTGTAATCGAGTGAATTCATGGTTTTCCTCCTTAATGTTGTTTTCGTTTTTGAGCGAGAGGTACATATCGGTGACGATTTTTTCAAAGCGGTCGCATTCTTTTTGAATTTCGCTTTCCCTGAAACCGTTCAGCTCAAGTTCCTGCGGTTTTCCGACGAGAACTGTGGGGCCGTCCTTTTTGAACGGGCGGTACGGTTTGCTGATTGCCATCGGAAGAATCTTTACCTTTGCGGCGGCGGCAAGAAAAACAAAGCCCGATTTGAAATGTTCAATCTCTTTCGTTTTGAGCGTTGTTCCTTCCGGAAAAATAACAACGGACGTTCCGTTTTTGAGAAGAGCCGTGCATTGCCGCAGCCAATCGGTTGCCGCCGCTTTTCTGTCAATCGGAATGCAATCAAGACCTTTGACGAGAAGCCGAAGAACCGAATGTTTTTCAAGAATATCTTTCGCCATAAGCGAACAGGCTCTTTTTTCAATCAGCGCAATTCTCGGAAGAATCCCGTCGCCCGCCCTCATGTGGTTGCAGACAACGACATATGCTTCGCCGTTTTTCAAAACGCTTTCGTCTTCAAAAACAAATTTCGGATGCATATAAAGCGAAACGTATTTTTGCGCGAGCGCATATTTTGTTTTCACCGTCATTTTTTTCACCTCTTTGTCCGAGTTTACGTTGATAAGATATTCTCCTTTTTTCAACAAAACCTCAACTTTTTCGACCGGGAAAAAATTTTTTTGAACTTTTTAAAGTTTTTCAAAAAACTTGAGCTTTCGTTGAGAAAAGGGGTGTATCTTATCCGCGGAAAACAAAAAGAGCGGCTTTTGAAAGCCGCCGGAGATTGAAGAAAGGATGATAAAAATGAAAAATAACGGAACAAAAGTTTTTGCAGAGGGAATGTGTTTTGAAAAAATCGTTTGGATCTTTCTTTCGGCTTGCGTCGTCGGCTTTGCCGTTGAAACGCTTTGGTGTCTTTTGCGCCACGGATACATTGAATCGAGAAAGTCTCTCGTTTACGGACCGTTCTCCGTCGCTTACGGAATGGGCGCAGTTATTCTCACGCTCAGCCTTTACAAATTGAGAGATTCAAAAGCGTGGGTAATCTTCCTTGTCGCATATCTTGTCGGAACGGTCACCGAATATATTTGCTCGCTCGGTCAGGAAATCTGCTTCGGTTCCGTCGCTTGGGATTACAGCAATCTTCCGCTCAACATCAACGGAAGGGTTTGCCTTCTTTATTCGCTCTTCTGGGGCTTCCTCGGGCTGGGTTGGATAAAAATCATCTATCCGTTCATGTCGTCGCTGATTGAAAAAATTCCGATGAACGCCGGAACAATAATCACATGGGCGTTCATTGCGTTCTTCATTTTTGACAGTGCGCTTTCCGCCGCGGCCGCAACCCGAATGAACCGCCGCGACGAAGGAATTCCCGCTTCAAACGTGATTGAAAGCTATCTTGACATTCACTTTGACGACGAGCGGATGCACAAAATTTACGCAAACAGCAGTGAAGTTCAAAAATAAACATGCCATACATACCAAAAAGGAAGTTGCCGAAAAAGGCAACTTCCTTTTTTATAACGTTTTTTCAGCTTATCCATGCGTCGCCGTAATTAATGACCCATTCGCCGTTTTTCATCTTTGCGGTGCAGTCGCTGAAACCCGAAGCACAGGTTCCGCCTTTCCACCAACTGACGGAGAATTTGTTTCCCTTTTCCTCCGAGAGCGAAAGGATGATTCCGTCCGGGAAGAAGTTGTCTTTAATAACGCCGTTCTTTTCAAGCTCCTCATAGCTTCCTCTGATTACGTTCGCTTTTGTTTTTGATGAAAAATAATTTTCGAGAACATATTCGAGAGCGCATATCTGTTCGTCGGAAAGAGAGGTGATTTTTGAAAAATCAAGGGCAATTGTTTTTTCTTCGCCGAGATTTTCGCGCGTTTCAAAAATATGAATGAAAGCTTCTTTGAAAAGCGAGATTTTGTCCTCTTCCTCTGCCGTTACCGTGATTGAGCCGACGTTCGGAATTTGGCCGGGATAGGTTTCAAGAACGGTGCCGTCAAAGTCGATTTTCACGGTCATTCCGGGTTTGAGGTCCAAAGCGGAAAGCTCTTTTCCGTCCCTTTGAATTTTTGCCGATTCGGTTGAAACAAAGTCGAGTCCGTCTTTTGAAGCAACGAGAAGGTCTTTTCCGGTGTTTTCAACAATATAGCCCGAAAACGAATTGCCGCTTTGAGGAGCGGAAGAAGGATTTTCGTTTGCGGCGCTGCCTTTTGTGCAACCGGAAAAAGCCGTGAGAACAACGGCAAAAAGAAGGATTGACGCAATAATTTTTCTTTTCATGTTAATTACTCCTTAATAATAATCTTTCGTCGTTTTTTCGGGGTTTTAACCCCTTTCGCATTATTAGAGGAAAAAATTCTCAAAAGTGTTGCAGGAAAAATTATATTTTTTCTCTTTCTCAAGTCTGCTGACAAAAACGGAAAACTGTGATACAATAAAATCGAAAACAAATACGGAGGAAAAATTATGAAGCTTGTAATTCTTGACGGTTACGCCGAAAATCCGGGGGACCTTTCGTGGGACGCGCTTTCGTCCCTCGTTGACGAATACACGGTTTATGACACCACAAAACCGGAAGAGATTCTTGAAAGGAGCGCCGGAGCGGATATTCTCGTCACAAACAAAACGCCGATAACGAGAGAGACGATTGAAAAGCTTCCGTCGCTCAAATACATCGCCGTTCTTGCAACGGGATTCAACGTTGTTGACTGCGCGGCGGCGAGGGAAAGGAACATTCCCGTTTCAAACATTCCGGCATACAGCACCGACGGCGTTGCCCAACTTGTTTTTGCGCTCCTTCTTGAGCTTACGAATCACGTTGCCGTTCACAGCGAGAGTGTTCACGGCGGGGAATGGGAAAAATCGCCCCATTTTTGCTATACAAAAACGCCGCTCACCGAACTTTCCGGAAAGACGTTCGGAATTGTCGGTTTCGGAAGAATCGGCTTTGCCGTTGCCGAAATCGCAAACGCTTTCAAAATGCGTGTTCTTGCCTTTTCGCCGCACACGCATACATATGAGGGCTTCGGTTCGGTTGAATTTTGCAGCCTTGAAAAACTTGTCGTGGAAAGCGACGTAATCTCGCTTCACTGTCCGCTCAACGAAAAAACGGCCGGCCTTGTTGACAAAAACTTCCTTTCAAAAATGAAGAAAACGGCTTTTCTCATCAACACTTCAAGAGGACCGGTAATCAACGAAAACGACCTTTTTGAAGCTCTTGACGGCGGAACAATCGCCGGCGCGGGACTTGACGTTCTTTCCGCCGAACCGCCGAAGGACGGAAACGTTCTCATCGGGGCGAAAAACTGTCTCATCACTCCCCACATCGCCTGGGCAAACATTGAAGCGAGAACAAGACTTTTAAACATCTTTTTGGAAAACGTTGAAAACTTTGTTGCCGGAACGCCGATTAACGTTGTGAATTGAGTTTTCCCCGTTCGGGCGACATGAAGCGTTTGAAAATTAAAAAATATTTTTTTGAAGAAGGCAAAAGAAAAGTGCGGATCAGCCGAAAAGCTGCCGCACTTTTTTCTTTTATTTTTGCTCTTCAATGAAACGAAGCACATCTCCGACGGTCTGAATATTCATTGCGTCGCGGTCGGAAATCGTTACGTCGAACTCGTCCTCAAGCGCACCGGAAAGGTTGATGAGCTGGAGCGAATCGAGCGCAAGGTCGTTTCTGAGATTGGTTTTTTCGGTGATTGTTTTCGGGTCAACGTCGGTGTATTCCGAAAGAACTTCAATGATTTTTTCAAGCATGGCTTTTATCCCTCGAATCTGTAAAATTTTTATATTCTTCCTCAACTTTTCTCCTTATGATTTTTGCGGTTGAGGTTTTTTCAAAATCGTGGCGCACGGCCATAACGTCGGCAATGCGCTTGTATGCCGGAAGTTTTTCGTTGAGGCGGTATACCTCGTTTGAAACTTCGTCAAACATTTCTTCGTCGCTTTTTTCGCCGAAAAGTTCTTCGTCAACGCTGACGGCGAGGGCAAGGAGCTTTGTGCTTTCGCTTCCTGCCCGGCGCGTATGTTCAAGAACAACGGCTTCTTTGATTAACGGAGAATTTTCGGTGAAGAAGGATTCGAGAACTTCGGTGAAAATGTTCTTTCCGTTGTCAAGAATGATGAGGTTCTTTTTCCTTCCGCAAACGAAAAGGTTTCCGTCTTTGTCCTTTTTTCCGTAATCTCCCGTGAAAAACCAACCGTCTTTGAACGAAAGGGCGGTCGCTTTTTCGTCGTTGTAATATCCTTTTGAAACGTTCGTTCCTTTTATTGCAATTTCTCCGATTCCGTCCTTGTCCGGAGAAACGATTTTGCATTCGGTGCAACTCACGCATTTTCCGACGCTTTCGCTTTCTTTCAAAACGTTTGAGTTGATTGAAACAATCGGAGACGCTTCCGTAAGACCGTATCCGATACAGATGTTGAACCCGAGGAGCGAAAGGAATTTTGCGCGTTCCGCATTGACGGGCGCTCCGCCGACGGCCATCATCGGAAAACGGTAACCGAAACTTTTTCTGACCGAAGAGAAAAGCGGCTTTCTTGCGTCGATTCCGATTTTCAAAAGTTTTTCCGAAAGGCTCGCCGCCTTTAAAAGCGAAGGAAGCTTTCCTTCCTCTTTTGCTTTTTTGAGAATACTCTCATAGATGTTGTCCATCAAAAGCGGGACGCTTGCCATCGCCTCCGGCTTGAATTCCGAAAGGTTCCGGTTCAGATGTCTGAGACTGTCGTTGATATACAAAACGGCGTTCAGACAAAGCGCCGAAAGAACGCAGCAGGAAAGTTCGTATGTGTGGTTCATCGGAAGAACCGAAATCGCCGAATACACCGGTTCAATGACTCCGAGGACGCCCTGAACGTTTGAAGCAAAGTTTTTGTGGGTCAAAACAACGCCCTTGTTTTCGCCCGTTGTTCCGGACGTGAAAACAATCGCCGCCGTGTCCTGAGGTTTTGCGGAAAAGTTTTCCTTGTCAAAACCGTTTGAAAGAACTTCTTTTCTTCCTTCTGAAAGAAGTTTTCCGAAGTCTTCAAAATTTTCGCCCGCGTCACCGTTCAGACAGACGCAGAGAAAATTTTTCTCCTTGCAAAATTCTTCCGCTGCTTTTTTGTATGTACGGCTGAAGAAGATCGCCTCGCAGTCGCTTTTTTTGCAGAGATTCGCAATTTCCGGGTCGGTCAGCTCTTTGTCAATCGGAACGGCAACGGCTCCGATGCAGGTCACCGCAAAAAAGGCAACGAGCCAAGCATAAGAATTTTCTCCGACAACGGCAACGTGGCTTTTTTGAAGTCCGTTTTTGATGAGATAAGCCGAAACGGCTTCAACGTCAAGATAAAAATCATCAACGGTATGAGTCAGAATCTCTTTTCTTGACCTTTCGACGATGCAGTCCCGTCCGGAATAAAACTCCTTCATTCTCAGAAGGATGTCCGAAAGCGAGGAAAGGCCGCCCTTTTTGAAAAAGAGCTTTCTTTGGCGGTTAAGCCGGCGCTTGTATTTTAGTGTTGGCTTTTCCATGATTTTTTCGTTCCTTTATGAAATCAGGTCAAGAAGCTCTCCGACGGTGAGTTCCGGAGAGGCAACGCCTGCGTTGATGACTTTGACCGCGTTTTTATGAAGGGCTTCAATGTTCTCTTTTGAGAGAATGTTTGTGCGGTACATATAATAAAAATCAATTCCGCCGTCCGTCGGGTCAACGAAAGAAAAGGTATAAAGCGGCATGACGTATCTTCCGGGGTTATATCCTCTGAAGGTTTCCTTCACGTCGTCGCCGAAAAGGCCGAGCCTTGTAAGCGGAAGCCAGGTATACATCATGAACGACGGACCCTGAGCGGCGCTGTAACCGTAAATATCCTGCTGAATTTTTCTTGAGGCAAGGTAAGGAAAGTTCATGTGGCGGAAAAGGCCGTTGCGGACTTCGGAAATATTCTGAAGCGTCTGCATGAAGCTTTCGTCGTTTTTGAAAATTACTCTTGTCATGAACGGCTGAGCGAGGCAACCGCCCATGTGCTGCTGAGATTTTGTCACTCTTCTTCCGCAAAGAATCATCATGAACGTGTCGTTGATTCTTCCGTGGAGCGAAGAAGCGTGGAGCCTGAAACCGGCTTGAATGAGGGTCTCCGGAGCGATGAGGTTCTCCTTGCAGAAGGAAAGGAGCTTTTCGGCGTCCTTCGGCTCAATGCGAAGATGAAGAATTTCCGAACGGTCGTGAATCGGATCATACGCCGCCGGGACACGAAGATCCGGGTTCTTTTTCTTTATGCGCTGCTTTTCAAGAAGTTCGGGACCGTGAAGACCGCAGTAATACGGTTCGCCGCCCTTTTTGTGGTATTCCGTGATGAAAGCCGCGTCGGCGGAAAATTTCTTTTCGTTTTGAAGGTAAGAATATTCCTTTTGAAGATAGGCTTCAAAAGAGGAAAGCTCCGCCGGGAGCGGTTTGCGCTTTTCAAGGGCAGAGTAGATTTCAAAAAGATCTTTATAGAAGACCGAAACGGCGAGCGCGTCCATAACCATGTGGCAAACGTTGAAGAAAACGCCCTGTTCGCCGTTGTCGTTTTTGAAAAAGAAAATTCTGAACGTTTCGTCCTTGAAGAATTTTACGGGCTTTGAAGCGTCCTTGTTGAAAAATTCGGTTTGCTCCTTGTCGTCTCTGAAATGAAGAACGCGGATTTTTTCAAATTCAAAGGACGGAAGGAAGTATTGCTTAACGTTTTTTCCGTCTTTTAAAAAGCGGAGTCTCAAACAGTCGTTGCGCCTGATTTCAATGTTGACCGCTTTTGCAAGAATTCTGAAGTCAAGCTCCTTTTTGACCGAAAACGAGGTCGGAATCTGAATGACCTGTTTGTGAAGACTGTATTTTATCATGAAATACATCGTCTGCTGAGACGGGATGAGGTCATAAAGTTTTTGGTTCACTGTTTCCTTCAATTTTAACATCTCCTTAAAAGGCAAGAGTTTGCCTTTTAAATTTTCTCCGTATATAAATATAAAGGAAATCTGTTAATGAGATGTAAACACTGTATTAAAGGCCAGTTAACAATTTGTTAATCTTTATGTATAATTTTCTCAATAGTTAATATGTGACAGATTTTTGCGGTTTGTCCCATT
Source organism: Clostridia bacterium (assembly GCA_030525185.1). Lineage (GTDB taxonomy): Bacteria > Bacillota > Clostridia > Oscillospirales > Acutalibacteraceae > UBA6857. Next base: position 2,502 of record JAUNFH010000034.1, on the reverse strand, counting down.
CTTTATGAAAGGATTTTTTTGCAGCCGAACGCGCGGGAAAGTTCCTCCCCTTTTGAAATGAGGGCGTTTGAAACGGCCTCGCGGTCCGCGCCCTTTTTGATTTTTCCGCCGGAAAAAACCGAAAGCGGAAATTTTTCCGAAAGGCCGTCAATGACCGAAACGCTCAGCGTTCCGCAAAGTTCGCCGTCAACAAAGCAGAGAAGGACGCTATGGCCGGTTTGGGAAAGAATTTCGTCAAAGCGGTCCGAAAGGGCGGAACCGAAAACCGGTTCGTTTTCAAACAAAAGGGCGGAAACGGCCGCAAGGTCCGTTCGGTCGGCTTTTCTGACTTTGATTTTCATGTGCATTATCTCCTATTATACCCGTTTAATATTTTGCGGTCAAGCTTTTGGAAATATATATGTTCTGCTCTGCATAATTATTATCGGGCGAAGGCAAAAGTCCGTTTTCTCCGTTCGGCCGCGCGGAGAAAAAAAGTCGCTGCGGCCGGAAAGGCTTTGAGAGAATGGATTGCTGTTCAATAACGGAACTTCGCAACAAAGAGGTAATCAACGCAAAAAGCGGTTGTCGGATCGGCTTCGTTTCCGACGTTGAAATCAATACCTGCGACGGAAAGCTCGTTTCAATCATAGTTTGGGGAAAATGCCGCTGTTTCGGCCTTTTCGGAAAGGAAGAAGACATCAGAATTTGCTGGAACGACATTCAGGTGATCGGAGACGACACAATCCTTGTTTGCGCCGATATTCCCGAAAGACCGCCGAGACCGCCAAAGCGACCCGGAGGGAAAGGCGGCTTTTTTGAAAACCTTTTCAGATACTGAGCCGAAAAACGCTCGGCTTAAAAAAGAAAAGTGAAGACTGTACTTCACTTCTCGTCTTAAATCGGATGAGGAATGTGAAATACAGTCTTCTGTGTTGCCGTTTTGTTCTTTTGTTTTCAGCGAATGCGGCGGTCATGAAATCATTCAGCATTTTTCAAAGAGCCCGTCAATATAATCCTTTGCGGCTTCAAAAAGGCTTTTGATTGTTCCGAAAAAGTCGTTGACCGCGTCTTTGAAAACCTCTTTGTACGGAAGGTTACTCATGTCAAGGTCTTCCGGAAGGAGTTTGTTCGTTGTGATTGCTCCGACGCCGAGGGCGCAAAGCTTTCTTGCCGAGGTCACATTGTCAACCGTCCAGGCAATCATTTTGATTCCCGTCGTTCTCAAAAGAGCAATTGAAAGGGAAGTGTTCTTGAGATAGTTGAATGAAATTCCGTTGATTTTATGTTCCTTGCAAAACCTGACGTGCGAAGGCATGACTTCCTGAGCGAGCATCCAAATTTCGGCGTCGGGCAAAAGCTCTCTCAGCGGAGCAAGTAGTTCCCATGTGAAGTAAATAATTGTATATCCGTTTGAAAAACTTCTTCCTTTGAGAATTTTTGAAAGACCTTCCATATCTTCGGGATTTCCGCCCTTGACTTCGATAACCGGACGAACCGAGCTTTCTTCGCAAACGTCAAGCGTTTCTTCAAGGGTCGGAATTTTTTCGTTCGGATAGCTTTGAAGATTCTTTCCGGCGTCGATTTTGAACTTTGAAATTTCGGAATAGGTCAACTCCGAAATTTTTCCGTGTCCGTCGGTCATTCTGTCAACGGTTTCGTCGTGCTGAACGACCCAAACCCCGTCCTTCGTCGGCTGAATGTCAAATTCGCAGCCGTAAAAGCCTTTTTCGCCGGCAAGACGGAAAGCGGAAAGAGTGTTCTCCGGTGCGGCGGCGCTGTATCCTCTGTGAGCCACGGCGTTCATTTTTTCGGTTTTGTTCATTTTGTTCATTGCAAAACCGGTTGTCGAAACCGAAAGCGCAATAATCAGACACAAAACGGTGCAGACGATTTTTGAAAAAACTTTTCTTTTCATTTTTTTGTCTCCTTCTTTTTTTGAAGTTTTTTGCTCCTCATTATAACCCCATTCTTTTTCCGTGTCAATTCACTCCGTGTCAAAAGAGCTGTTATCCGTAATATTTAAAAAATTCATAAACCTGGATAACGGCCGAAAGATTACCGCACACAAAAAACAACGCTCTTTTTGTCGGATTAAAGCAACTTGAGCTCTTTCCTTTTGAAAAGATTATGCACAGTGAACAAAAATTAATTCACAAAATTAGTTATAAATAAGTTTGAATTTTTGGTGATATTATGATAGAATAATCGAGTAAACGCCGATTGGCCGAACCTTTCAAAAATCCGAGCGGAAAATTTTTCCGCCGCGGTTAATCATCGTTTTTTCAAGTTGGCGGCGGCCGGATTTTTCAATCCGATTGTTCTTCAACCGATGGTAACTTCAGATATTCCGATATTTGAGTGACTGAAAATATAAAGGCGGATTTTCCGCCGCGAAAACGGATCGCGTTCCGGAGCCGTCGTTTCTCCGGCGCTGCGGTTCAAGGAGGTAATTGTTATGAAATCTTACGACGCAAAAAACATCAGAAATATCGCCATTGCCGGCCACACCGGAAAGGGTAA
>JAUNFH010000182.1 GCA_030525185.1 Clostridia bacterium | reverse complement strand
TTTTCGCCGGCAATTACGGGAACTTTCTTTTCTCTTACAATGTTTCCGATTGTTGAAGCGCTGGAAGCGGCGGTGTTGTCGGTGGGAACGTAGATTACATCGCTCTGAGAAGCGGCCGTTGTCGTAACTGCGGAAATGTCGTTAGAGTCACTGAAGGAATAACGTGTGCAGGTGAGACCCTTTTCGGTGAGATAATCTTCAATGGTTTTAACCTGATATTCCGAGTTGGGTTCTGCCGAGCAATAAAGAAGGCCGACTTTTTTCGCTTCGGGGAAGAGTTCAAGAATCATGTCTGCCTGCTCGGTAAGGGGAGCAAGGTCGGAAGTTCCCGAAATGTTTCCGCCGACGGTTCCGTTGAAATCTTTGATTCCGAGCGCAACGCCGTATTCGGTGATTGACGTTCCGAGAACCGGAATTGTTGTCGTTGCGTTGTATGCGGCCTGGAGAGCGGCTGTTGCGTTGGCCATGATGAGGTCAACTTTCTTTGAAACAAAGTCTGTTACGATTGTTGTGCAGGCGTTGGTATCATTCTGGGCGTTCTGCTCAAGGAAGGTTACGTTTTCTTCGCCGAGAGCTTTTACGAGTGCGTCTTTAAAGCCTTTTGTTGCGGCGTCAAGAGCTTCGTGGGGAACGAGCTGGCAGATACCGACGGTGAACTTTTCCTTGTTTGCGGTGTTTGAAACGCTTTCGGACGGCGCAGAGGATGATGTGCTTTCGTCTCCGGAGTTGTTTCCGCATGATGCGAACGCAAACATGCAGGCAAGAAGCATTGCCGAAACGAGGAGAACCGAGATGATTTTTTTCGTTGTTGTTTTCATTTTAATGATTCCTTTCTTGTTTTGTTTTTTTGCCGCGGGAACACCGATTAATCGAGATTGCAAAAGTTCCGGAAAGATTTTTGCTTAACGGTCGGTCGGTACTTTCCCAAAATAAAAACACACGGTTTGTGACACCGTGCGTAATAGCCTTATTATCAAACGGAAAAAATTCCGAAACAAAACCTATTATCAACCCGCATCACAAAAAGACCGTTTCCTACTGTTGCAAAATCGGCCGTAATATTCATATGTAAAGCTGAAAACACGGTTCATGCTTCGATTTTCCTTTCAATTTACTTCAATGGTTTAAAGCTTTAATGCTTTAACGCTTTACTGTGATTATATACCCTGCTTTCGATTTTGTCAAGACATAAACGAAAGTTTTCTGCTTTTCGGCGAAAGAATGGATAAAAAGTAAAGGAAAGATAAAAATATGGTTTTCAAAAATCAATTATTCCGCAGAAATAAAAAACCGAGCAACCTTTTCGGCTGCTCGGTTTTTAAATCTCAAAAGGAATCAATATAGTTTTGAGGCGGCATAAACAGCTTCGGAATGTGTAAAGCCTTCCGATTCAAGAAGCTCAATTATACCATTTTTTGAATATGCCGATGAACTCAGGTGGAATTTTGCGGCTTTAACCGCCTGCTCATTCCAGTTCGCACCGCAATTTGAAACTGCATAGTTTATCTCGTCATTTGTAAAGCCGTCTGATTCAAGTTCTTCCGTCAACCCAGCCTTTGAAGAATACGGACCTGACCTCAAAGATTCTTTTGCATAAATCAGAGCCTGTTCTTTCCAATCAGCGCCGCAGTTTGAAACTGCATAAATCGCTTCGGCATGTGTAAAACCTTCCACGCTTTCAAGGTGCTCCATTAAACCGTTTTTGGAATATTCATATGAACTCAATTCTTCTTTTGCTTCTTTTAAAGCCTGTTCATTCCAATTTACACCGCAGTTTGAAACTGCGTAAACCGCTTCGGCATGAGTAAAGCCTTCCACGCTTTCAAGATGTTCCGTTAAACCGTTTTTGGAATATGCAAATGAACTCAATTCTTCTTTTGCTTCTTTTAAAGCCTGCTCATTCCAATTTGCACCGCAGTTTGAAACTGCATAAACCGCTTCGGCATGTGTAAATTCTTCCACGCCTTCAAGATGTTCCGTTAAACCGTTTTTGGAATATGCAAATGAACTCAATTCTTCTTTTGCTTCTTTTAAAGCCTGCTTGTTCCAGTCTATTTTGCATCTTGAAACAGCATTGACGGCTTCTTTATGAGTAAACCCATCATCTTCAAGCCAATGAATTAAGGCTTTCTTTGAAAGAACCATTGACCCGAGTAATGATTTTGCTCTTTTAAAAGCTTGCTCATTCCAGTCAACCTTTACTTTTGAAACGGCATAAACAATTTCTTCGTTCGTGAAACCTTCTTCTTTGAGCCATTTACTCAGTCCGCTTTTTGAAAGAAACACTGAGTTCAGCAAACCTTTTGCCCTTTTAAATGCCTTGTTTTTCCAATTTGCACCGCAGTTTGTTGCACCGTAAGCCGCTTCCTTTTTTTGTGAAGCCTTCGTATTTCAGTGATTCTATAAGGCCTGCCTCGGAATAATCATAATTTTCCACATATGATTTTGCCATTCTGAGAGCCTGCTGTTCACCCTTTGTCGGTGTATACTTTTTAATTGTAACTTTGCAACTAGCTTTGAAATTTTTTCCGCCGTATGTAAACGACGCTGTGATAACACATGAGCCGACCTTTTTCCCGATGACCTTTCCTGCCGTTGAAACGGTTGCAACAGAAGTATTGCTGCTGTTCCAGTTGACGGTTTGCTTTGAAGGAAAAGTGGTTGCTTTTAAAAACGAATAGTATCCGTTTTTAATTGAAAGGGTGTTTTTATTCAAAACAACAGCCGGTGATTTAACGGTCACCTTGCAGTTTGCCGAATAAGCTTTTTTGTTATATATAATTGAAGCCGTAACGGTAGCAGTGCCCTTTTTGATTCCGGATATTTTTCCGTTTGAGTCAACTTTTAAAACCGACGGGTCACTCGATTTCCATGTAATGTTAAGATTTGACGGAACAGCCGTCGCTTTCAACGAAAGCTTTTGACTCTCTGCAAGCTTACATGCGGAGTAATTCAATTTTATGCTTGCATTATAAAGAGTTTTCACCGCTTTGACCGCAGACCACGAAGAATAATAATACTTTCCGCCTGCGTCTTTGTACGTTCTCACTCTTACATAGTATTTGACGTCGGCCTTTAAGTCCGTAACTTTCCTTGTAAGATTTGAAAAATCTTTCGCTGTAATTATTTTCGCGTAAGAAAAATTGCTGTTTTCGGAATACTGAATCTGATATCCTGTTGTTTGAACATTTTGTTCGTTAATCCTAACCGAAAAACCGTTTCCGATTGCAGTTAAAGAAGCAACTGTTGTTCCCTTCGGCAATATCTTGTACGAAAGATTTTTTGAACCGGCATAATTTCCCGTCAGCTTTACCGTTAATGAATAGGTTCCGACATCAATTGCGAAAAGCGAGCCGGACAATAAATAATCAACACCGTTTTTTAATGTTTTTCCGGTTGAATCTTTAACGGTTACACCCGGTATAATCTGTTTTCCGGTTCTTGTGAACGATGTTGCGGAAACAGTTGCTGATTTTACATACGGAATGGACGAAGAAGTTGCATCTCCACATGTTTTACATTCTTTGTTTATCCATCCGTTATATTCAAAGTCAGCCTTGTCTAGAGACTCAACCGAATATGAATGGCTGTGTTTTCTTGCCGTAACCTTATACCATACCGAATCGTCTTCAACTCCGTCGGTGATTTTTATGTAATAATTGTTGCCCGCCTCAAGCTTTTTTGCAAAAACAGGGTAATAATCATCTGCACAAACAGAACCTTTTTCATCAATAAAATAATATTCTTTGTATGGATTAGATGACGTGACTTCAAATTCATATGTGCCTGTTTCATCAGGTGTAAACATGTAATAGTAATCAAAATTATACCAATCATAATCTTCCGTGTATTTATCGTAAACCGGTGAGAAAGTTACTTCTGCGGTTTTATTCAGTTGCAAAATATCTGCCGTTTCAATTGTATTTGACGAGGCGGCAAACACCGAAACCGAAAGTAAAACAACTAAAGCACAAATTGTCATAAAAGTAAAGTAT